>CALKCR010000025.1:0-43877 GCA_938082715.1 uncultured Flavobacteriaceae bacterium
CTTCTTCGGAACGAGCAAACTCTTCTCCGGCTTATCAGTAGTAATTGCGTCAAATCCATTTACTACTCTAAAACGCTGCGCGGGGGTTACTGGCTTTAATTTTCTTACTGACATCAGACGCGTTTAAAGATTACTATAAAAATCTATGGCATCCCCTTCGGCAACTTGAACCACAGCCTTTTTGATGGCGTTGGTCTTACCAGATTGGATCCCTGTTTTGGTGTATTTTGTTTTTCTTTCTGGGCCGTAGTTGAGGGTTCTAACTTTCTCAACAGTGACACCATAGGCCACTTCTACAGCTTTTTTGATCTCCACCTTGTTTGCTTTAGTATTGACCAAAAAACTATAACAATTGTGAAGCTCACTTGAAGTAGTGGCTTTTTCGGTAATTATAGGTTTTATTAAAATATCCATTGCGCTAGGCTTTGTTTAAAATGGTCCCAATTTCGGCTATAGCACTTTCAAACAAGACCAGACTGCTTGCGTTTGTTATCTGGTAAGTACTTAATTCTGAGTTAATTACAACTTTAGAATGTCCCAAATTTCGAGACGACAAATATACGTTATTATTTGGTTCACCCAAGACCACCAAAGACTTTTTGTCCCCCAGGCCCAAGGCTTTCAGCACCTCGTTATAGGCTGAAGTTTTGGGAGCGTCCATTTGAAAATCTTCAACGATCAAAATGGACTTTTCTTTGGCCTTGATACTGAGTGCAGATTTTCGGGCCAGTCTTTTGACTTTTTTGTTGACTTTCTGGTTGTAGTCCCTGGGGGTTGGGCCAAAGATTCGGCCTCCACCACGAAAGATGGGACTCTTGATACTACCGGCTCGGGCAGTACCTGTTCCCTTTTGTTTTTTGATCTTGCGGGTACTTCCCACAATCTCGGCTCTTTCCTTAGACTTGTGGGTTCCCTGACGTTTGTTGGCCAAATGTTGTTTTACATCCAGATAAATGGCGTGATCGTTTGGATCAATCCCAAAGACCGATGGGTTCAACTTGACCTTTCTGCCGGTCTCTTTTCCTTTATTGTTAAGTACTGATAATTCCATTATTTCTGAACGATTACATATGAATTTTTGTGACCGGGAACACAGCCTTTCACCACCAAAAGATTTTTTTCGGTGACCACTTTCACCACAGCGAGGTTTTGCACCTTTACTTTTGAGTTACCGGTCTGACCGGCCATGCGCATGCCCTTAAATACACGTGCAGGATAAGAAGCTGCTCCAATGGAACCCGGCGCTCTGAGTCGGTTGTGTTGTCCGTGTGTGGCCTGTCCAACCCCGGCAAATCCATGACGCTTGACCACCCCCTGGAATCCTTTTCCCTTGGAAGTGCCCGAAACATCGACAAATTCTCCTTCATTAAAATGATCTACCGTGATGGTATCTCCCAGTTTGTGTTCTTCTTCAAAATTCCGGAATTCGACGAGCTTTTTCTTAGGTGCCGTATTTGCTTTTTTGAAATGCCCTTTGGAGGCATTGGTGGCCCTTTTTTCTGCCTTGTCATCGAAACCCAGTTGAAGTGCATCATACCCGTCAACCGCTTTGGTTCTGACTTGGGTAACCACGCATGGCCCCACCTCCAATACCGTACAAGGGATGTTTTTCCCTTTTTCGTCAAAGAGACTGGTCATGCTGATTTTTCTTCCTATTAACCCAGACATTTATTTTTTTGTTTTATAATTATACTTTGATCTCTACTTCTACGCCACTGGGCAATTCCAACTTCATCAAAGCATCGATGGTCTTGGATGAGGAACTGTAGATGTCCAGCAATCGTTTATATGAATGTAACTTGAATTGTTCTCTAGATTTTTTATTTACATGTGGAGAACGCAATACCGTAAAAATTTTCTTGTGCGTAGGTAAAGGAATGGGACCTGTTACCACTGCACCGGTTGTTTTTACCGTCTTTACAATTTTATCGGCAGACTTGTCCACCAAGTTGTGATCGTAAGATTTTAATTTTATTCTGATTTTTTGGCTCATTATTTAAGCTTTATGCGTTATTCCCTTTAATTTCAGCAATCACCCCTTCGGATATATTAGACGGTGTTTCGGCGTAGTGGTCAAATTCCATGGTGGAGGTAGCACGACCCGAAGAAAGCGTTCTTAGGGAAGTAACATATCCAAACATTTCCGACAATGGAACTTCTGCTTTAACCACTTTGGAACCGGCTCTGTCATCCATTGAGTTCACCTGTCCTCTGCGTCGGTTCAAATCCCCAACTATATCCCCCATGTTTTCTTCAGGAGTCAATACCTCAAGTTTCATGATGGGTTCCATGATCACCGCTCGGGCAGCTCTTGCTGATTCTTTGAATCCAAGTTTAGCAGCCAGTTCAAAAGAAAGTGAATCGGAATCGACAGGGTGGAAAGATCCGTCTTTTAGAGTTACTTTCATCGCATCCACTTCAAATCCAGCCAAAGGTCCGTTCTTCATGGAATCTCTAAATCCTTTTTCTACAGAGGGAATGTATTCTTTAGGAATATTACCTCCTTTGATTTCATTGACGAACTCCAAACCTACTTTTCCTTCTTCAGCAGGCTGAAGTGTAAATACGATGTCCGCAAATTTACCACGACCACCGGTTTGTTTTTTGTACACTTCACGATGATCGGCCACAGCCGTTAGCGCTTCTTTGTACTCCACCTGAGGCTGTCCTTGGTTGACTTCCACCTTGAACTCGCGTCTCAATCGGTCGATGATAATGTCCAAGTGCAATTCTCCCATTCCGGAGATCACCGTTTGTCCGGAAGCTTCGTCGGTTTTTACCTGGAAGGTAGGATCTTCTTCGGCGAGTTTGGCCAAAGACATTCCGAGTTTATCCACATCGGCTTTGGTTTTGGGCTCAACAGCAATCCCGATCACAGGATCAGGGAAGTCCATACTTTCCAAAATGATTGGAGATTTCTCCGCAGACAAAGTATCTCCGGTTTTAATTTCTTTAAATCCAACTGCAGCACCAATGTCACCTGCTTCGATAAAATCAATGGCGTTTTGTTTGTTGGAGTGCATTTGATAGATTCGTGAAATACGTTCTTTCTTAGCCGTACGGTTGTTCAATACGTATGATCCAGCATCCAATCTCCCCGAATAGGCTCTAAAGAAAGCCAATCGACCTACATAAGGGTCGGTAGCAATTTTAAAAGCGAGGCCAGAAAAAGGTTCGCTGACCTCAGGTTTTCTGGCGATCTCATTGCCCGTATCAGGATCGGTACCTACGATGGCATCCTTGTCTTCGGGTGAGGGCAAATAACGACAAACAGCATCTAGCAAAAACTGTACACCTTTGTTTTTAAAAGAAGATCCACAGATCATAGGAATAATACTCATTTCCTGAGTCGCAGCCCTCAATGCATTGTGTACTTCGTCTTCTGTAATGGAATCCGGATCTTCAAAATATTTTTCCAAGAGGTTTTCATCGTATTCAGCAACTGCTTCTATGAGTTGACCTCTGAGTGACTCAGCCTCTTCTTTTAGGTCTTCGGGTATATCGATAACATCAAAAGTTGACCCAAAGTTGTCGTCGTGCCATACGATGGCTCGGTTTTTCACCAAATCAACGATCCCTTTAAAATCTTCCTCGTCTCCAATGTTCAATACAATAGGAACAGCATTGGACTTGAGCATGTCTTTAACTTGTTGGCAAACATTGAGGAAATTAGACCCCTGTCTGTCCATCTTATTGACAAATCCAATACGGGGCACTTTGTAGTTGTCCGCCAAACGCCAGTTGGTTTCAGACTGTGGCTCAACACCATCAACAGCCGAAAATAAAAAAACCAATCCATCCAGTACTCGGAGTGATCGGTTAACCTCCACCGTAAAATCTACGTGGCCGGGGGTATCGATGATATTAAAGTGATAACCCTTAGCGTCTGCAGTGGGTTGACCTTGTTCTGTTGGAAATTGCCATGTACAGGTGGTCGCAGCAGAAGTAATGGTGATCCCTCTTTCTTGTTCTTGCTCCATCCAGTCCATGGTGGCAGCACCATCGTGCACTTCACCTATTTTGTGACTCACACCGGTATAAAACAATATCCTTTCGGTGGTGGTTGTCTTCCCTGCATCAATGTGTGCAGCAATACCGATATTACGAGTGAATTTTAGATCTCTTGCCATTTTTGATTAAAATCTAAAGTGTGAGAAAGCTTTGTTGGCCTCGGCCATTTTGTGGGTATCGACTCTTTTTTTCACGGCAGAGCCTTCCTCTTTGGCTGCGGCCAAAACCTCCTGGGCAAGACGGAGGGCCATCGATTTTTCGTTTCGCTTACGGGCAGCAGTGATCAACCACTTCATGGCCAGGGAAACTTTTCGATCGGGTCGAATTTGCATGGGTATTTGAAATGTAGCACCTCCTACTCTTCTGCTCCTTACCTCCACATGAGGCATAACATTAGACAGGGCGTCTTTCCACAATTCCAAAGGTGTTTTTTCTTCATCTTGGTTGCGCTCTTCTACAATTTCCATGGCATCATAAAAAATATTGAAGGCGGTAGATTTTTTACCATCCCACATCAACATGTTTACAAAACGAGTGACCAGTTGGTCGTTGAACTTAGGATCGGGCAGCAGGGGCCGTTTTTTAGCTTGTCTTTTTCTCATAATTAGTCATTAAGGAATTAAGGCTATTTCTTAGGTCTTTTGGCGCCATATTTAGAACGGCGTTGTAGGCGACCTTCAACACCGGCGGTATCGAGTGCCCCTCTTACAATGTGATAACGGACTCCCGGTAAATCCTTAACTCTTCCGCCACGAACCAATACTATCGAGTGCTCTTGGAGGTTGTGTCCTTCTCCAGGTATGTATGCATTGACCTCTTTTCCATTGGTCAAACGAACCCTTGCGACTTTACGCATCGCTGAATTCGGTTTTTTGGGTGTAGTGGTGTACACTCGGGTACAAACACCACGTCTTTGTGGACACGAATCCAAAGCCGCCGATTTACTCTTCTTGGTAATAGTGACTCTTCCTTTTCGTACTAATTGTGCTATCGTTGGCATATATTTTATAAAAACCCCATTTTTATGGGCGTGCAAATTTAGAAAATAATTTCTTCTATTCAAACCCTTAGACCCCAAATTTTGTAGTTTTTTTAAAAAAATTTGACCCCGGCAAAATGTTGTCATCATTTATTCTTTTACAAACCCCTTTTTTGCCTCCCAAACTCAACTGCTAAAGTTTTGTTTTAAATGGCTTTTACTTCAAAAAATAACTCACACTTTTTTACTATTATCAGTCTGTAAGCCCTTAAATATTTGACATAATAAATATTATAATCTACCCAATAACCGGTGAAGCTCAAAAAACATTTCTTCCAATCTAAATTGAAAATTTTTCCTTTAAGGCAAGGGGGTTTAATTCAACTGCCCCATTGTAAAAAGCGATAACGTTTACATACAATTTGAAGGTTCACCGCCAAATACCAATCCTTTATGGGAAGATTTGGTTCAATCTGGAAGGCAAGATTTTATCCCTGCAGATAGCTTCGATGATATAATTAATACACTTAATGACCCCAGAGCAAATAACTTCTTTGATCCAACCTCCAAAATAGATGGGGCACATAAACGGGGACCATACGGAACTTCCATTCCTTTCAACGACAATTCTCATATTTCGTAGACTTTATATGCTCAGGACTTCAGGGGTGTCTTAATGAATCATACTGAAATGAGTTTCACTCTTTCGTAAGCAGCCAGAAGAGGTTACCCTGTTGGAGGAACCGCAGCAGAACATTATACAAATGGTATAAAAGCCAGCATGTGAGAGTGGGATGTTAGTAATGTAGATGTCACAGCATATCTCGCTCAAGAAAGTGTAGATTTTACAACAGCTCTAGGAACTGATAAAGAAAAAATTGCAAAGCAATTTTGGATCAGCATGTATAACAGAGGATTTGAGGGTTGGACAGTCTACAGGCTGTTCGATGCTCCCAAACTCAAAGTTTCGGGAACTTTAAAGTTGCACGTTCCTAAAAGATATACCTACCCACAATCAGAAAAAACCATAAATGGAGATAATTTAAAAACTGCAAACGACGGGAATGATAAGCAGCAAACAGCTATTTTTTGGGATAAAAACTAATTGTTTCCACATTAATCATTTTTCTCAAAAAAAACCACGGAATTTTATATACCCCCAAATGTTTAAAAAACTACTTGGGGGTATTTTTATGCATTTCTACTTTAACCCATCATCAAATACACGATGATCCAAATTAAATAGATATTCTTAACTTTACACTCTTTTCTTAATTCTCTGAATCAGTTTTAAATTCAATTGAATTTCGAAAACTGCTAACTATATTTATGAAACATTTATTGATTTGCCTGATTCTGGCTTCGTTTGCCCCTTTTACACTTTTGGCCCAACAAAACATCACGGTCAGTGGAGTCATCTCTGACGAGTATGGGATGCCATTGCCGGGTGCCACTGTTATAGAAGTGGGAACCGTCAATGGTGTATCAACCGATTTTGATGGAAACTATACCATTGAAGTTTTAGAAGGAGCCACCTTAGAATACAGCTATGTCGGCTATCAAGCACAATCAATGTTGGCCGATGCCGTAAATCCCATCAACATATCGCTTGTTCCTGCCAATGAATTGGAAGAAGTGGTGATCGTGGCCTATGGAACCCAATCCAAACAATCCATTGTAGGATCGGTAGCGGTCATTTCCGAAAGTGACATACAGTCCCAACCCGCCACTACCATCACCCAAGCCATTCAAGGAAGTGTACCGGGGATCAATGTGGTCAATACTGGAGGAGTTCCGGGAACAAATCCCACCATCAGGATCAGAGGGGTAGGCTCGATCAATGCCTCCGCCGCTCCGCTGATCATTGTTGACGGTGCTCCCTTCAACGGCAACCTCAACAGTATTGCCCAAGAGCAGGTAGCATCCATTTCTGTTCTCAAAGACGCTTCATCCACTTCACTGTACGGTTCTCGTGGAGCCAACGGAGTCATCATTGTAACCACAAAATCGGGATCAAGAGAAACCCCCACAAAAATCTCCCTAAGTACGGTCTATGGAAATTCTAAGATGGCCGTCCCAATGCACGATCTATTGGGGATTGAAGATTACACTCGATTTTTTTGGGAAGCCTACCGCAACAAGGAGATTTATACCAATGAGTTGTCGGCTGATGCCGCCGGAGCTGCTGCCTCCTCCAACCTGGTTTCTGCGTTGTCCTATAACCCCTATGGTGTAGAACAACCCGTTGACAGCCAAGGAAACCTCACTGGAACTCCTGCCTGGAACACCGATTGGAAAGGGGTGATTCTCAACAACAACGCCTATAAAAGACAACACGGTTTGTCCATTTTAGGAGGAAGTGAAAAAACCACCTTCTATATGGGAACCAACTACATCAAAGAGCAAGGACAAGTCAAGACCACCTATTTCGAACGTTTTGCCACCAGGGTCAACCTCGATACTGAGGTCAATGATTACATCAAATCCGGACTCAACATCTCCTACTCTACCTCAAAACAAAATTCCCCCAACCAATCCGGTTCAAGTTATTCCAACTCCATTCAGTGGATTTACACCATCCCCAGTTATTATCCACTCTACAGAAGACAGAGCGATGGAACAATATTCATTGATGCAGGGGGCTTGCCCGTATTGGACTACGGAAGCAACAACAGCCAAGCGGTCAATGGGGTCAGACCTCGCCTACCCAACGAAAATGGTCTGGGTGCCATCATCAACAACGAAATACTAAAAACCAGAACCTACGCCTCAATGAATGGTTATATCAAAGTCAAGCTCCTACCGGAGTTAAACTTTAAATCGAATATTTTTTACGAAAGGGCCACCCTGGATAACTTCAGATACACCCACAACAGGTTTGGTTCTGCCTCGACCGTACAAGGAAGAGTTTCTCAAGATAGGGACTTCTTCACCACATTAAATGCCATTCAGACACTCAACTACAAAAATAGTTTTGAATTACACACCTTCAATGCCGATGCCATCTTTGAGTCCTACCGTTCGGAACAAAACCTAATGGAATCCCAAGGGACAGGTTTTTTGCCCAATGTAAAAGTATTGAATGGAAGCACCGTTCCTGAAACCGTTGGTGGAGCAATCAACGAAGAGCGAATCTTAAGTGCCATTACCCGTGTAAGTTACAACTACGACAACACCTATTTTGCAGAAGTATCTTTTAGAAGGGACGGATCCACCAAATTTTCGAAAGACACCCGCTGGGGGAATTTTTACTCTTTTGGAGGGTCTTGGATCGCCTCTAACGAGTCCTTTGTCGATGAAATTCCTTGGGTAGATTACCTGAAATTGAAGTTTTCTTATGGTGAATTGGGTAACAACAGAAACATTGGGTTCTTCCCCTATCTTCAGGTATTTGATACGGGCTATAACCAATTGGACAATACCGGAGTGATTTCCTCCCAATTTGTCGATCCCAATCTGACCTGGGAAAAAACAGCCCTGCTAAATTTCGGAACCGAGTTTACTCTTTTTCAAGGCAAACTCAAAGGAAGCATCGAATACTACAGCAAAGAATCCATCGACCTGATTTATGACAAACCCTTGGCCCTGTCTACGGGTAATGAATCCATAAAAACCAATATCGGTGCGATCAAAAATTCGGGGATTGAATTTTCCTTTAATTCAATGGTTTTCAAAAATGACGAATTAACAGTTGACTTGGGGGTTAACTTTTCTTTTGACAAAAATGAGATCAGCAACCTCACCCAGGATGAGTTCATCAAGGGAACCAAAAAATGGAAAGTTGGGAAATCCCTATATGATTTCTTTATCCAAGAAGCTGCCGGGGTAGATCCCGTTGATGGTTATCAAATGTGGTATAAAGATGTTTTGTCCCCGGAGGGTGAACCGACCGGAGACCGCGTTACCACCAAAGAATACGCTGATGCTACTCGATATTATTTGGACAAATCATCCCTTCCCAAAATGGTGGGAGGATTCAATACCAATGTCTCCTATAAAAACTTTGATCTGAATGTTTTGATCAATTTTAGTTTTGGATCCTACGTCTATGACAGTGTTTACTCTAGTCTAATGAATGGTTTTGAAACGCCCGGAGCAAATGGACATCCCGACCTTAAAAGAAGGTGGCAGAAACCCGGTGACCAAACCGATGTCCCCCTCTTTTTGAACCAGCAAAACGATTTCAATGCCACCTCCTCTCGGTTTTTATTCAAAAACAACTACATCAGGGTAAGAGGACTCAATCTGGGATATACCTTTGAGGAAAGCTGGATGGAAAAATATCAAATCAAAGGTTTAAGGGTTTATCTGCAAGGTGACAATTTATTTACCTTTCAGTCCCATAAAGGAATTGATCCCGAGCAAGACCTCTCTGGTCGGACAAGTTATAGATCACATCAAATGAAAACCATTTCCCTAGGGGTAAATCTCCAATTGTAAAATTTTGAAAATGAAAAAACTACACGCTACACTTTTGGTCATAAGCCTTATCCTACTATCGGGATGTGAAAAAGGTTATTTGGACGAACCCAAGCCCACCGAATCGGTCAATTCATCGGTAATTTTTGAATCCCAGGACGGAGTGGAAGCCTTTATGTCGGGCATACTCAGGGAAAGTCGCGGTCAATTTGAAAGAACAGACGCAGGAGGACTCTACTCCATGTATTTTGCCAGAGTCGTAAAAGGAAACGATCTTGTTTTGGGCTATCAGTGGTATCTTTTTGATTATGAAAATGACAATAGAGAGCCCACCTATACGCGAACCATTTTCAGTTGGGAATTTCCCTACTACATAATCAATCAACTCAATCAATTTATCAATGGTGTGAAGAACAGCTCCAACTTATCAGACTCAGTAAAAGAGGAGTTTTTGGGTCAAGCCTTCGCCTTGCGAGCTTTTTATTATTTTCAATTGGCCATGGAATTCCAACACACCTACAGTTATGATCTGTCACTCCCTGCACCACCGATCTACACGGAGCCAGCCATCGAAGGAAAAGCCATGTCCACCCTTGATGAGCTTTACGATTTTATCATCAACGATTTGACTACAGCGGTCGAAACTGCCCCCGCCACCAGAAACAATAAATCATACATCGACCGAAATGTAGTCTATGCCATTTTGGCCAGAGTCTATCAAGTGATGGGCAACTGGCAGCAAGCAGCCAATGCAGCTGCAATCGCCAGACAAGGCTATCCCCTAGACTCCGATCAGTATCCCTTAGGATTTGACGACATGAACGCCACTGAGTGGATTTGGGCCATGCCGCAACGTGCCGACCAAACCAATTATTTTTACATCGCTCCACACGCTTTTACAGACAACATCAACGATGCCTATGGTTTGGCTTTCTGGAATAAAGATTTTGTATCCTTGTTCAGCCAAACTGATATTAGAAATAGCTTTATCGATCTCTACAATGTAGGTGACGCTGATCAGTATTTTGCAAGAGCTTCCTTAAAATTCACTTTCGATTTCAGCTCGGACATTCCCATCATCAGATCCCCGGAAATGATGTTGATCGAAATTGAAGCCAACGCACGAATGGGAAAAGAAAGCGAAGCAACCAATATGTTGTTGTCTTTACAACAAAACCGAGACCCCAATGCAAAAGCCTCAGGAAATACTGGAGAGGCTTTGATCGAAGAAATACTGGTAGAAAGAAGAAAAGAGCTTTATGGAGAAATGGGAGTAGAATGGTTTGATGCCAAACGACTTCGAAGGGGCATCACCCGAACAGGAAACCACAGGATCGGCAGTGCTGCCAATTTACTTCCTGATGATAAAAAGTTTTTCCTCAAAGTACCTCAAAAAGAAATCGACGCAAACATCAACATTGATGAGTCGGTCAACAGCAATCGATAGGAAGCTTCTTTTACCACTGCTGAAGAATTATTGACTCACAAAAATAATTTGCGATTTCTGATGGGTAATTTCTAAATTGCACTTATGAAAACAGCTCAAGAGATTTATGGTATTCGTGCGATCATGGAAGCCATCGTTCAGGAAAAAACCATAGATAAAGTTTGGCTGCTCAAGGGGCAGCAAGGGCAATTATTCAAGCATTTAGAGCAAAAAATACATGAGAAAGGAATTTCTCACAGCTATGTGCCCGTTGAGCGTTTGGAACGCTTCTCCCACCAAAATCACCAGGGGGCGGTGGCCAGAATCGCGCCCATCAATTTTGTCTCATTGGAGGATTTACTGGAGGAAAACAGTGGTAAAAAAACGGTCTATCTCCTTTTGGATGGTATTACCGATACAAGAAATTTCGGAGCCATCCTCAGAACAGCCGCTGCGGTAGGTGTTGGGGGAGTCGTTTTACCCCAAACCGGCTCTGCTCCCGTCAATTCCGATACGGTCAAGACCTCTTCCGGAGGTATTTTTTCTGTGCCCTTGGTCAAAGTGAATCACCTTAAAGATGCACTATTCTTGTTTCAGGCACACGAAATCAAAACACTTGCAGTGAGTGAAAAAGCTGAAAAAACAGCCTATGAACACCATTTTGACGCTTCGGTTGCCCTGATTATGGGATCAGAGGACAAAGGGATTCAAAAGGGACTTTTAAAAATGGCCGATCATAAGGTCCAACTGCCCATGAGTGATCAGATGGATTCCCTCAATGTGAGTGTGGCCTGTGGCGTGATGCTCTATGAGATACAACGCCAGCAAAATTATACTTAAACACCACGACCATGAATACCCCATTGGCCGAGAGAATGCGCCCTAAAAGTCTGGAAGAATATGTAGGACAAGAACATCTGATTGGTCCTCAGGGGGGATTAACCCCCATCCTTAAAAGTGGAAACCTGCCTTCCATGATTCTGTGGGGGCCACCGGGAACGGGAAAAACGACCCTGGCAAGACTTTTGGCGCTGCAAAAAGAACGACCCTTCTACCAACTCTCTGCCATCAATTCGGGTGTAAAAGAAATCAGAGACATTCTTCAAAAAGCAGAACATAGCGGCGGCTTATTCTCTGGCAAAAGCCCCCTTTTATTCATAGACGAAATTCACCGGTTCAGTAAATCTCAACAAGACTCCTTGCTGGGGGCGGTTGAGAAAGGAAGCATCACACTGATCGGAGCCACTACAGAAAACCCCAGTTTTGAGGTCATCAATGCATTGTTGTCCAGATGTCAGGTTTATGTCCTTAATCCACTGGACAAATTCCAATTACAACAATTGATCTCCAATGCCCTTGGTCATGATATCGAATTAAAAAGTAAAAAAATTGAAATTCTCGAAGACCAAGCGCTGTTAAAAATCTCCGGTGGGGATGGCAGAAAATTACTCTCGGCCCTCGAACTGGTGATCAACAGCACTCCCGAACCTATAAAAATCGACAATGCATTGGTACAGGAAAAAATTCAAACCCAAATGGCAATGTTCGACAAAAATGGTGATTTGCATTACGACATCATCTCCGCCTTTATCAAATCCATTCGAGGAAGCGATCCCAATGGGGCAGTTTATTGGTTGGCGAGAATGATTGAAGCAGGGGAAGAAGTCAAATTTATAGCCCGCAGAATGTTGATCCTTGCATCGGAGGACATCGGCAATGCCAACCCCACTGCACTGGTATTGGCCAACAGCACCTTTCAGGCAGTAAATGTATTGGGTTTGCCCGAGGCCAAAATTCCACTCAGCCAATGTGCCATTTATCTGGCAGGATCCGAAAAAAGTAATGCCTCCTTCACCGCCATCAATAAAGCACAACAAAAGGCAAAAGAAACGGGAAACCTGGGCGTACCCCTACCCCTTCGCAATGCACCTACCCAATTGATGAAAGAATTAGACCACGGCAAAGACTACCAATACGCCCATGATCATGAAAATCATTTTATCGATATGGAATTTTTACCCAAAGATCTGGAAGGTTTTCGGTTTTATGAACCGGGAGAAAACCCCAAAGAAAGTCAAATCCGAAAGTTTCTAAAATTGAGGTGGAAAGACAAATACGGCTATTAATTTTTCTTCCAAAAGAAAGGCGTAAACAAAATCAAGACCGTAAAGAGTTCCAAACGCCCCATCAACATCAAAAACGAAGACCAATATTTGCCCAGGGGGGGCAATTGACTAAAATTGCCGGCCGGGCCAAAATCACCAATGGCCGGGCCCACATTCCCAAGGGAAGAAGCCGCTACCCCTATTGCATTTTCGAAATCCAACCCCATCAATCCAAAAACCAGACTTCCGACGATAAATGATATCATGTAAAGAATAAAAAAGCCCAGTATATTTCCGATGATTTCTTTACTAACAACCTTACCATTGTATCGGGAGGGAATAATTGCATTGGGATGCAAGGCCCTCTTGAATTCCAAAAAACCACTTTTGATCATAAGCAAATGTCTCACAATTTTGATTCCTCCCGAAGTACTTCCGGAAGAACCGCCTAAAAACATCAGTCCAAAAAAGAAAATGGTCATAAAAGGAGTCCAGGCCGTATAATCTGCAGTAACAAAGCCTGTAGTGGTCACAATGGCCAAAACTTGAAAAAAGGAATGCCTTAGACTGCTTTCAACCTTTCCCCAAACCTCCGGATGATCAAAGGAATCCTCCTTGCTGAGGTCAACTTGAGTGACCAGTACAATAAAAACAATCATGGAAAAGACAAAAATGAATTTGGCAAAAGCCAAAAATTCATCGTCTTGAAAAACCTTTTTGATTTTGCCTGTAAAGGCGAAATAACTCAATACAAAATTCGATCCTGCCAAAAACATAAAGACGATGATGATGTAGTGTACCCAAGGCAAGTGATTCCAGTGGGCCAAACTTGCATTTTTGGTGGAAAACCCGCCGGAGGCCATGGTGCTCATGGCGTGGTTAAGGGCATCGAAGAGGGACATCCCGGCCAAATACAAAAGCAAGGTTTCGGCAAAAGTGAAAGAAACATAGATCAACCACAATCTTTTGGCTGTATCTGTGATCCTGGGATGTAGTTTATCACTGTTGGGCCCGGGAGCCTCGGCGGTAAACAACTGCATTCCACCAATACCCAGCAGGGGGAGTATCGCAATGGCCAAAACGATGATCCCCATTCCACCGATCCAATGGGTCATGCTTCGCCAAAAAAGAATACCGGCAGGTAAGGATTCAATATCGGTCAAAATCGTAGATCCCGTAGCGGTATAACCCGACATGGTTTCAAAAAAAACAGAGGGCAAATCCCGAATGGCATCGGTTAACAGAAAAGGGGTCATTCCGGTAACGGTCATCAAAACCCACCCCAATGTTACGATCAAATATCCCTCTCTTTTTTGAATTTGGGCTTCGTGGTTTCTGGAAAGCAACATCATAAAGCCCCCCAAAGTCATGACCAAAAAAGCGGAGAGTGTCATCTCGAAAGTCACCCCATCTTTCATCAGCCAACTGGCCATGGTGGCCAAAAGCATCAATCCCCCATTGAAAAGCAACAAAACGCCTATGATATGGAGAATGACTTTATGGTTGAATTTAGACATCTGTTACTTTATAAAAACAAACTTTCAACACGCCTGATAGAACGGGGCATGGCACAAACCACAACACGATCACCGGGCATGATGGTATAATCCCCTAAAGCAATGACCCCCTGGCCATTACGTATCACCCCACCAATGGTTGCCAATCTGGGAAAGTCCAAATCTTTAATTTTGTAATTGGCGACCTTAGAATCGGGATTGACCACAAATTCTAAAATTTCTGCATTGAGGTTGTTCAGTGTAGTCATATCGACCACTTCTCCCCTTCTGATGTATCTGAAAATGGTATTTGCAGTAAGCAATTTTTTATTGATCAGTGTATCGATTCCAATGGCTTGAGACAAATGGAAATAGTCCATATTTTCTACCAGCGCAATGGTCTTTTCGACTCCTTTGGAACTGGCCATCAGACAAGACATTATGTTGGTTTCTGAATTTTCGGTAACCGAAATAAAAGCATCCATAGACTCAATAGACTCCTCCTCCAACAATTCAGAACTTCTTCCGTCTCCATGAATGACCATCAAATCGGGTAATTCCTCCGAGATTTCCATCGCTTTAAGCTTGTTTTGTTCCAGTAAGATCACCCTGAATTTCTTATCACAGAGCTCTCTGGCGGTATTGACACCAATTTTACTGCCTCCAAGGATCATTACGTTTTTAATGGGCTTATTGCTCTTACCCGAAAGCTTCTGAATCTCTTCTACCCCTTCTTGTAGGGTAATAAAAAAAACAGTGTCTCCGGCTTCAAAAACGGAGTCACCTCTAGGAATAAGTGTGAACTGAGTTCCTTTGCGTTGAACGGCAATGGGCATAAAGTGCACATCGGGAAAGATAGAGGCTGCTTCTTTGACCGATTTTCCAACAAAGGGAACATCGGAGCCCAACTGGGTTCCAATCATAGTCAATGCCCCCTCCTCGAATTCATAGCTGTTGGTAAATGCAGATTGATCCAGCAGTTGCTGAATTGCGTCTGCAGCCAGTTCTTCGGGAGAAATCAATTCATCCACACCAATGTCCTGAAAACTGATTGATTCATCGGTATTGGTAAATTCTATGTTAGAGATTCGAGCAATGGTTCTTTTAGAGCCCAATTGCTTGGCCAAAGCACAAACCGTGATGTTTACCGATTCTGAGGCGGTAACAGCAATCAGCAAGTCAGACTCTGCCGCATTGGATTCCTTCAGCACGTTAAGAGAACAGGCGTTCCCCCTTAGGGTTTTAATGTCTAAATGCCCTTCGGCATAATTCAACCGATCGCGCTCTACGTCGATTAAAGTGATGTCAAGAGATTCGTAGGAGAGCAGCTTTGCCAAGTGAAAACCTACTTCTCCGGCTCCTGCGATTATTATTTTCATAATATAAGTTCGAAAACTTAATGCAAATATAATAAAACCATTGGGGGTCGCTTTTTTAATTCTATGAAATCATAATGGTTTGCATTTATCATATCTTTGCGCATGGCCAAGAAACAAGTAGTTCCCTACCAAGACAAAAAAAGTTCAAAAAAAATGCAAGTACGTCAAATGTTTGACGGAATCTCACCTCATTACGACCTGATGAACCGCATTATTTCGGGGGGTATCGACGTAAAGTGGAGAAAAAATGTAGTGGCCTTACTGCTGCCAAAAAAACCTAAAAAAATTTTGGATGTGGCCACAGGAACCGGAGATTTGGCCGTTGCACTTGCCCAAACCCAAGCCACTGAAATTGTTGGAATCGATATTTCCGAGAGAATGCTGCATGTAGGCAAAAAAAAGGTCAAAAAAAGCCAATGGCATAAAAACATAAAAATGGAAATCGGAGACAGTGAAAATATTGACTATCCTGCCGATTATTTCGATGCCGTTACCGTTGCTTTTGGAGTGAGAAATTTTGAAAACCTCGACAAGGGGCTTTTGGAAATCTTAAGAGTACTGCGACCGGGGGGCGATTTGATCATTTTGGAAACCGCTGTTCCCCAAAAATTCCTCCTGCGTCAGTTCTACCGTTTGTACACCCATTTTATAATGCCCGTGGTCGGTTGGGTTTTTTCCAAAGACAAATCTGCTTATCAATATTTATCGGACTCTGCAAATGCTTTTCCTTTTGGCGAAGCTTTCAACAATATTTTAGCAAAAAATGGGTTTATAGCTTTAGAGGATATTCCACAAACCTTGGGAGTAGCTTCTATTTATCGTGCACAAAAACCGACACAATAAAATTCTTATTCTTACTGCTGTCCTATTTTGCTTTATGGGCAACTTTGCTAATGCACAATATCCTAGGGTAAGAGAAAAGATAATCAACCTGCCCACTTTTGATGATCGTTTTCTTCACTATGGTTATTACGTTGGTGTCAACTCCTATGATTTTAAGTTTTTATACGACGAAAGTTATTATAAGGTAAAATTCAAAGACATAGAGGTGCAGTCCACAACAGGCTTTAATGTAGGATTGATCGGTGACTTGCGGGTCAATAAATACATTAACATCAGAATCGAACCCGGTTTGTATTATTCCAAAAGGGATTTGATTTTTCATAAACACCCCCTTTTTACGGATGATTCCGATCGTTTTAGGGAGGTAAAATCGACCTACATTCACCTTCCATTGATGGTTAAATTCAGTGCTGCGCGCATCAACAACCTCAGACCCTTTGTGTTGGCTGGAATCTCTACAGATTTCAACCTGTCGAGCAACCACAAAAATATTGACGACAACTTCAGTAATGTATTCAGAACAGAACCTCAGAATTTTAATTATGAAATAGGCTTGGGATTCGATTTTTATCTGTTTTACTTTAAATTCTCCCCATCCATCAGGGGAATATTTTCGATGCAAAACGAGTTGATTCCTGATAGTGTAAATGACCCCGCAGACAGTCCTTGGACAGGCGGCATCACTAAAATGGCCAGTCGGGGGTTTGCCATCAACCTTACTTTCGAATAATTAACCCAGATCAAGGGCGAAAAATCTCACTTAACAAAATGGCAGTTGCTGTGGCAACGTTGAGACTTTCAGGCCCGACATCTCCAATGCGAGAAGGGATGCTAATTCGATTTTCGATCTTTTTTAATAATTCATCACTGATCCCATGAGATTCACTCCCCATTACCAAAAGCCCATGGCTTGGAAAGGATTCTTGGTAATGCGAATTTCCATCGAGCGTGGCAGCGTACACCTTGGTGTCGCAATTTTCGATTAAAGGCAGCAGGTCAACATAGTGGCATCGTACCCTGGCGATCGATCCCATAGTGGATTGGATCACCTTAGGATTGAAACAATCTACCGTATTGGGACTGCAAAAAAGATTTTTGATCCCAAACCAATCACACAATCTGATGATGGTTCCCAAATTACCGGGATCAGCAACACTGTCCAAAACAAGAAAAAACCCGTCAAGGTCTGTATCGGCAGTATTGTATTGAGGCAACTGAAAGACCCCCAACATGGGGGAGGCGGATGTCAAATGGGATATTTTTTTGAGTACAGAGGGATCGACTATGATGTGAGGGGTTTTTTGAAGCGGTACGGTTGTGTAAATTTGATCGGCTTTCCAGCCCGAATCCAATAATTCGTTCACCAATTTTTCGCCTTCAGCAACAAACAAACCGCTTTCTTGCCTGTATTTTTTTCGGGATAATTGACGGATATGTTTCTGTTGATTTTTGCTTAACATCCAAAAAACGTAATTTTAGCGAATATTCTTCCCATGGATAACATCATGCCATCAAAGTTAGCGATAATCTTTATCTTGTTGATGATACTTAATGGGTGTGGTGGTGCCAAAAAAATTGCAGGGGATCAATACTTATTGGAGAAGAATACAATCTTTAAAAACAATCAGGAATTAACCAATGATCCGATAAAGTTTTTGCTGGTGGATCAGCCCAACAAAAAATTGTTGGGAATCCCATTCAAAAGGAATATATACTCCCTGGCGGAATCCAATCCGGATTCTGTTTTTAGCGATTGGCTGTACCGAAAAGAAAAAAGAAAAAAGCGTCTGGACAATTGGCTTTCCCCAAAACAGATCATAGAGTTGGGGAGATACAAGACGAGCTTTAACAATTGGCTCAAAGAAAGTGGAGAAGCTCCCGTTTTTTTAGACACTGTTTCCATCCAAAAAAGCATCAATCGCTTCCGAGAATTTTACAAAAATCAGGGCTATTTTGATACGGAAGTCCTATCGAATAACACATTGGGTGCCGACCGTAAAGCCAGTGTTCAATATTTTATTAAGACCGGGGAACAATACACCATTGACTCGGTGAGTAAAAAAATAAGCTCCCCTGCCTTGGATTCGCTCTATGAATTGTCCCCAGTAAAGCGTTTGATCCAAAAGGGATATCCCTTTGAGATCGATCGGTTTGAAGCCGAACGTTCGAGGTTGATTAATTTTTTTAGAAATAACGGTGTTTACAACTTTCAGCAAAACAGCATTCAATATACGGCGGCAATTGACAGCAGCGGTGTGGATACCAAAATCCCGGTGGTGATTGAAATTTCTGACCTCCAAAAAAGAGAAAACAACACCCTAAAAAATGTTCCCTACCGCATCCATCCTGTTTCAAAAATCAATGTCTATGTCGATACTCCCGGGCAACTGGGGCAACTTTCTAGCTATACCGACAGCATCAATCACAAGGATTTTACCGTTTATTTTAAGGGAAAATTAAAATACAAGCCCAAGACCTTGGAAGAAGTCATCTATATTCAAAAGGGGCAAGCCTACAGCGATTTGGAAAGAACACAAACCTATCGATACATCTCCAATCTCAGGAATTTTAAATACCCCAGTATTACTTACAGCCTGATGGACAAAGATCGTCCGGATTTGGTAGCCAATATATTTTTAAATCCCAAAGAGCGTTTTTCGATGGGTTTTGATCTAGACTTGTCCCATTCCAACATCCAAGATTTTGGGTTTTCAATAGGAAGTTCTTTTGGCATTAGAAATATTTTCAGGGGGGCAGAAATTCTCGAAATAGGGGTTAAAAACACCTTTGGCTCCTCCAGCAACATCGCCTCCATTGAACAACAGTTATTCAACCTTTACGAACTGGGGGCAGACATTAAGTTGAGGTTTCCCAGGATTCTTTTTCCTGTAAATGTTGACCGCATCATTCCCAAAACCATGAATCCTTCCACTGATGTCACTTTTAATGCTACCCTCCAACAAAATATCGGATTGGACAAACAGTATTTCGGAGCCGGCTATCAATTGAACTGGGAACCCAACTCATTGGCCAAGCTCAACCTTAAAATCATTGATTTAGAGTTTATCAATAACCAAAACATCAATAATTATTTCAACGTTTATAAAAATTCCTACGATAAACTCAATGAAATTGCCAAATCCTATAACAACAAGCCCGAAAATATCGATGCCAAAGGGAATCTGAAAATTCCGGGGGGTGCCAACGACTTTATATACCAAGTGCGCAACAATCAGACCGTGTTGACAGGAGAAGACACCAAATATCAAGATGTAAACCTGATCAAAGAACGACAAACGCGATTGACCACCAACAACCTGATTTTTGGTTCTTCATTTCTGTTGAATTACAAAAGTCAACAAAACATACTGGATGAATCTTTTTTTCAATTGCAATGGAAACTGAGTTTGGTGGGAACTTTACTCAACGAAATCATAAAATCTACCAATGCACAAAAAAACGAGAACAACGAGTATGAAATTGCCGGTGTTACGCCGTCCCAATTCATCAAGACAGAATTAAATTACATCAAACACTGGCAATTATCTGCCAGAACGGTTTTGGCGCTGCGGGCTTTTGGGGGCATCGCTATCCCCTTTGGCAACGCCAACAGCATCCCTTTTACAAGGTCCTATTTTTCGGGAGGATCCAATGACAACCGTGGATGGAGGGCCTATAAGTTAGGGCCGGGAAGCAGCAACAACCTCAATGAATTTAATGAAGCCAATTTGAAATTGACCTTCAATTTAGAATATCGTTTTCCACTGGTCGGTAAAATGAACGGTGCCTTTTTTATCGATGCCGGGAATATCTGGAATGTTCTGGACAACGTTACTGACCCAGATTACCGTTTTGACGGCTTTAAAGATTTGACCGAGATTGCCATCGGTACCGGTTTTGGGTTGCGATACGACTTCGATTTTTTTGTTTTTCGTCTGGATACAGGCTTCAAAACTTATAACCCCTCGCTTCCTCAATCCTCGAGATGGCAAACAGAATATGCCATTAATAATGCTGTTTTTAATATTGGTATAAATTATCCATTTTAAACTGAAAAAGTTTGATACTTTTGTCATTGTAAACCAATCTTTAATGAACCAAAACTTTCCAAAAGGTGTACTGTCAGGAAGTCAAGTGCAAGATCTATTTCAATTTGCCAAACAAAAATCTTTTGCCTTACCGGCAGTCAATGTAGTAGGGAGCAACTCCGTCAACGCGGTCATTGAAACTGCTGCCGAACTGAACAGTCCCGTGATCATTCAATTTTCAAATGGAGGTTCCCAGTTTATGGCTGGGAAAGGGCTATCCAACGAAAATCAAAGAGCAGCCATTGCCGGAGGAGTTGCAGGAGCCAAACACGTCCATGAATTGGCCAAACAATACGGTGCTACAGTTATATTGCACACCGACCACTGTGCAAAAAACCTATTGCCATGGATAGACGGTTTGCTCGACGCCGGTGAAATTTTTTACCGACAAACTGGAAAACCACTATACAGCTCCCACATGATAGACCTCTCTGAGGAGCCCATTGAAGAAAACATAGAAATTTGTAAAACTTACCTCGCCCGTATGGAAAAAATGGGAATGACCCTGGAAATCGAACTGGGCGTCACAGGAGGAGAAGAAGATGGTGTTGACAACACCGATATCGATGTATCCAAATTGTACACCCAGCCCGAAGAAGTTGCTTATGCCTACGAGGAATTGAGTAAAATAAGTCCTCGTTTTACTGTAGCCGCCGCTTTTGGTAATGTACATGGTGTGTACAAACCCGGAAATGTAAAATTGACCCCCAAAATTTTAAAAAAATCTCAAGAATTTATTTCTAAACAATTTGGAGTGGCAGACAACACCGTAGATTTTGTTTTCCACGGAGGTTCGGGTTCAACCATCGAGGAAATATCCGAAGCTATTGGCTATGGTGTGATCAAAATGAATATTGACACCGACTTGCAGTTTGCCTTTACCGAAGGCATCCGCGACTATATGGTGGACAATATCGATTATCTGAAGACACAGATCGGAAACCCCGATGGCTCTGACGTTCCCAACAAAAAACATTACGACCCCAGAAAATGGTTAAGAAAGGGAGAGGAAACCTTCAAAACAAGACTTATCAAAGCTTTTGAAGATTTGAACAATGTCAATACACTCGACTGATTAAAATTTTAAGAATTAAATTCCCCCTATATGAGCTGGTTTAAAAGAAGCGAAAAGGGTATTCAGACCAAAACTGAAGAGAAAAAAGACATTCCCAAAGGGTTATGGTACAAAACCCCAACAGGAAAAATCGTCGAAACACAGGAATTGGCCTCCAATTTTTATGTATCTCCTGAGGACGATTATCACGTTCACATCGGGAGCAAGGAATATTTTGAGATTTTATTTGACGACAACCACTTTAAAGAGTTGGACGACAAAATAAAATCAAAAGACTTTTTCAAATTTACGGATTCCAAAAAATATATAGATCGCCTGAAAGATGCCCAAAAGAAAACAGGCTTAAACGACGCCATCCGAACTGCAGCGGGCAAATCCAAAGGAAAGGATTTGGTCATCGCTTGTATGGATTTTACTTTTATCGGAGGATCTATGGGCTCTGTAGTGGGGGAAAAAATCGCCCGAGCATGTGACCATGCGATCAAACATCATTTACCCTTGATTATCATTTCAAAATCCGGTGGCGCCAGAATGATGGAGTCTGCCAATTCACTGATGCAGATGGCAAAAACCTCAGCAAAATTGGCTGCATTGGCTGAAGCCAAATTACCCTATATTTCTCTGTGTACGGATCCCACCACAGGAGGCACAACGGCCTCTTTTGCCATGTTGGGAGACATCAACATTGGGGAGCCGGGTGCTTTGATCGCCTTTGCCGGGCCGAGGGTCGTTCGGGATACCACAGGAAGTGATCTCCCCCAAGGATTCCAGAAAAGTGAATTCTTGTTGGAGAAAGGTTTCCTGGACTTCATCTGTCACCGAAAACTCCTCAAAGACAAAATCAATCTTTACTTGGACTTGATCCTTAACCAACCTCTTAGGGATTAATTAGAGCATTAGGGTTGTAATTCTGATTATTACAACTATATTTGCACACATTTTACATAAAAATTATTGAAATAATATTGGCATGTACTTAAACAAAGACGTTAAAGAAGGGATTTTCAAAAAACATGGAAAATCCGAAAAAGACACAGGATCCACTGAGGGACAAATCGCACTTTTCTCCCACAGAATTGACCACCTTTCCAACCACCTTAAAAAGAATAAAAAGGATTTTAACACGGAGCGTTCCCTGGTAAAATTGGTAGGAAAACGCCGTCATCTTTTGGATTACCTAAAAGCCAAAGATATTGAGCGATACCGATCGATCATCAAGGAATTGGGATTAAGAAAATAATCCCATTCATATTAAAAGTGTATCTATTTACTGATTCAGTTTTTCGTTGGTTGCTACAACACACAACAATACTTATTTACAACCAACTTATAAAAAATGACACCTAAAACATTTACCCAAGAAATTCGTCTCGACGACGGAAGAACCATTACCCTAGAAACTGGTAAACTGGCTAAACAAGCCCATGGGGCTGTGGTAGTAAGAATGGGAAACTGTATGCTTTTGTGTACGGTCGTTTCCAACTACAATTCCAGCCAAGTTGACTTTTTACCCCTTACGGTGGATTACCGTGAAAAATTTGCCGCCGCAGGAAGATATCCCGGTGGTTTTTTCAAAAGGGAAGCCAGACCCAGTGATGGAGAAATTTTGACCATGCGGATCGTAGACCGTGTATTGCGTCCCCTGTTTCCTAAAGACTATCACAACGAAGTACAGGTGATGATTCAATTGATGTCTCATGACGAAAACGTGATGCCCGATGCACTTGCTGGATTGGCAGCATCAGCCGCCATCCAATTGAGTGACTTCCCATTTGAATGTCCTATTTCTGAGGCCAGGGTTGCCCGAGTGAACGGAGAATTTATCATCAATCCCAGCCGAGCGCAATTAGACGACTCAGATATCGACATGATCGTGGGAGCCTCTGCAGATTCCGTGATGATGGTAGAAGGTGAAATGGACGAATGCAGCGAGGAAGAAATGGCAGACGCCATTAAATTTGCTCACGAAGCCATCAAAGTTCAAATTGACGCACAAATAAAATTGGCCGACGCCTTTGGCAGAAAAGAAGTACGTGAGTACGACCAGGCTGAGGAAAACGAAGCCCTTCAAAAGCAAATCCATGAAGCGGCATACGATAAATGCTATGCCATTGCCAAAAAAGGTACAGGAAAAGCCGAACGCAGCTTAGCCTTTGGCGAATTAAAAGATGAAATAAAAGCTTCTTTTTCGGAGGAGGAACTTGAGGAAAATCGTGATTTGATCAGCAAATATTTTGGCAAAGCCCAAAAAGAAGCGGTCAGAGAATTGGTATTGAGCGAAGGTATGCGTTTGGACGGTAGAAAAACCGATGAAATCAGACCGATTTGGTGTGAAGTTGATTACCTCCCCTCCACCCACGGTTCTTCCATCTTCACGCGTGGTGAAACCCAAGCGCTTGCAACCGTTACTTTGGGAACTTCAAGAGAAGCCAATCAGATTGACATGCCCTCCTATGAAGGGGAAGAGCGATTTTACTTGCATTACAACTTCCCTCCTTTTTGTACAGGAGAAGCCCGTCCGCTAAGAGGAACCTCAAGACGTGAAGTGGGACATGGTAATCTAGCACAAAGAGGTCTTAAAGGAATGATCCCCGACGATTGCCCCTACACCGTGAGGGTAGTTAGTGAGGTTTTGGAATCGAATGGTTCATCGTCAATGGCAACGGTTTGTTCCGGAACCATGGCCTTGATGGATGCAGGAATAAAAATGATAAGACCCGTTTCCGGTATTGCCATGGGATTAATCTCTGATGGTGATCGTTTTGCTGTTTTGAGTGATATACTTGGAGATGAGGATCATCTTGGAGATATGGACTTTAAAGTTACAGGAACAAGTGAGGGAATTACAGCCTGCCAAATGGACATCAAAATCAAAGGTTTATCCTATGAGATATTGGTCAAAGCTCTTAAGCAAGCTCGTGAAGGTAGATTACATATACTTGACAAACTCGTCGAAACGATAGCTCTACCCAACGAAAGCGTAAAAGCACATGCACCCAAGATGGTAAACCTTACCATTCCCAATGAATTCATTGGCGCTGTAATCGGCCCCGGTGGTAAAGTAATTCAGGAGATGCAAAAAGAAACGGATACTACCATTGTCATTGAAGAAGAGGGAGATGTGGGTGTCATTGAAATATTGGGTATCAATCAAGAAAAAATCGATGCTGCTATAGATAGAATTAACAACATTACCTTCAAACCTACAGTTGGGGAGATTTACAATGTTACTGTTGTTAAGATATTAGATTTTGGAGCGGTTGTCGAATTTGTACCCGGAAATGAGGTATTACTTCATATCTCTGAAGTATCGTGGGACAGAATTGATAAAGTGACAGATGAGATTAACATGGGTGATACTTTTGATGTCAAATACTTTGGTATTGATCCCAAAACAAGGAAACAAAAAGTTTCCAGAAAAGCTTTGTTACCAAGGCCTGAGCGGAATAAAAAACCCAGAAACGAATAAATAAGGTTCCGGGTGTAACATTTTTGATTTTTAAACGTATAATAATATGTAACCTAATACTTTTTAATGAGACAACTCAAAATTACAAAACAGGTAACCAATCGTGAAACGGCCTCTCTAGACAAATACCTTCAAGAAATTGGAAAGGTAGATTTGATCACGGCAGAGGAAGAGGTAGAATTGGCACAAAGGATCAAGGCAGGCGACCAGATCGCCTTAGAAAAATTGACCAAAGCCAACCTCCGTTTTGTTGTCTCTGTTGCCAAACAATATCAAAACCAAGGCTTGACATTACCCGACTTGATCAACGAGGGAAATTTAGGATTGATCAAGGCAGCCCAACGTTTTGATGAAACCCGAGGTTTTAAATTCATTTCCTACGCCGTTTGGTGGATCAGGCAATCGATTTTGCAAGCCTTGGCAGAGCAGTCGAGAATTGTCAGGCTACCGCTCAATAAAATTGGTTCGATTAACAAAATCAATAAAACCTATGCCTTTTTAGAGCAAGCACACGAGAGAGCGCCCTCAGCCGAGGAAATCGCAAAGGAATTGGATATGACCATCAATGATGTGAAAGAGTCCCTCAAAAACTCTGGTAGACACGTCTCTATGGATGCACCTTTGGTCGAAGGAGAGGACTCCAACCTCTATGATGTACTGAATAGTGGTGAATCTCCCAACCCCGATAAAACGCTTTTACACGAATCCCTAAGAACTGAGATCGAGAGGGCTTTGGAAACCTTAACACCCCGAGAGGCGGATGTGGTGCGCTTGTATTTTGGTTTGGGCAATCAACATGCTATGACCTTAGAAGAAATTGGGGAAACCTTTGATCTCACGCGTGAAAGGGTTAGGCAAATCAAAGAAAAAGCCATCCGCAGACTAAAACACACCTCCCGAAGTAAAATTTTGAAAACTTACTTGGGTTAAATTCAAACATTCATAATGCAAACCATCATTGCTCCCTCGCTTTTAGCAGCGGATTTCGGAAATCTAGAACGAGACTGTAAGATGCTCAATAGCAGTGAGGCAGATTGGTTTCATATCGATGTGATGGACGGTGTATTTGTTCCTAACATCTCTTTTGGTATGCCAGTGATTAAGTCCATCGCGGTTCATGCCCTGAAGCCCCTAGACGTGCATTTAATGATCATCCAACCCGAGCGCTACATCGAAACTTTTGCAGCCTTGGGGAGTGATATACTCACCTTGCATTACGAGGCTTCAACCCACCTTCACCGAACCTTGCAATCCATCAAAAGTAACGGCATGAAAGCAGGAGTTGCCTTAAATCCGCATACTGCTGTAGATTTGCTAGAACCCATAATCAATGAGATTGACTTGGTTTGTTTGATGAGTGTCAATCCGGGCTTTGGTGGGCAAAGTTTTATAGAATCAACATATGAAAAAGTAACAAAGCTCAGCACCATTATTAAAGAGTCCGGTGCATCCACCCAGATTGAGATTGATGGCGGGGTTACCGATCAAAATGCCAAGCAACTGATTGAATGTGGTGCCGATGTTTTAGTGGCAGGAAGTTATGTCTTCTCCTCCGAAAACCCCAAAGAAACCATATCGGGTTTAAAAAATATCAATTAAAAAAAGGGGCAAAAGCCCCTTTTTTTAATTTCCTAAAATTCTGTTCTGAATTGCACCCTTCTGTTTAAGGCTCTGCCCTCTTGGGTTTCATTGTCAGCAAAGGGTCTTTCCTCTCCATAGCCCTCGGTTTTCAGTCGGTCGGGATTGACACCCAGATTGACTAAAAATGCTTTGACAGCGGCTGCGCGATTTTGAGACAATACAAGATTGGCCTCAGCCTCCCCATCGCTTGAAGTATGACCTTCGATCACCAAACTACCTTCGCGGTTTTCATCGAGTAATTTCTTGATTTCTTTCAAGGAATTCATCACTGCTTTTCCCATAATCCGATCAGTACCTGCTGCAAAATTAATTTTAGTTGCCAATTCATTGATGGTTTGAACTACCTCATTAGAGAGTTCGGGACAACCGCTATTTTCGGCAGTTCCGGCCTCTTTTGGACAGGCATCAACATCATCGCTTACTCCATCACCGTCAGTGTCTGGCCATGGACAACCCTTATTTCCCTCTGCACCTGCCTCTTCAGGACATTCGTCATCTTTATCTGCCACACCGTCGCCATCGCTGTCAGGGCAACCGTTAAATTCAACCAATCCCACTTGATCCGGGCATTCGTCTTCATTGTCTGCAACACCATCACCATCGCTGTCAGGACAACCGTTCATGATCTCGGTTCCAAATTCCTCAGGACAATTGTCTTTATTGTCAGGAATTTTATCGCCGTCTGTGTCAGGACATCCATTGAATTCTTTCAGGCCTGGTTCCTCTGGACATGCATCTTTTTTATCTGGTATTCCATCCTTATCTGAATCACCTTGACCAAAATTATAATTAAAACCTACCAAGTGCTGAAGATGATTATATGTTCCTTTTTCCTCAGACATCCTATAAACTGATCTGATATTTAATCTGATTTTATTATTGATTGAAATATCAAACCCAAGACCACCATGAATCGTTCTTCCTGCACCTAATGACTTAAAAACCCCCTCAAAAGATAGTTTTTTACCAAAGTCAGATAAACCGTAACCCCCAATTAAATACGGAGAGAATTTTTTAGATGAAAAATTAAATTTCAAAAAACCGTCTACTGAAGTATAATCAGTATTTAAATTGTCTATTTCAAATTTATTGATACTATAATTTGCTCCAATTGAAAACCCGGCTCCTAAATATCTTCCAATAGAAACTGATGGACCAAAGCCAAATTTTGATTCTACTGATTCATCTATAACTTGAACAGTATTGGCGCCTATACCAATTGACCATGGATTGTCAGGAGTTTGAGAAGTAACATTTTTCGATAACAAAAAAACAATCAGAATTGTTTTAAAGGGAATTAAACTTTTCATATTTAGTATCTTAAGATCTTTAATTTGTTAACGAATTTCAGATGGTTTTATTATATGTGTTTTATTTACTATAAAAATTGATCTAAAAATAACCAAAAATTATTGATCATAATTAAGAGCAGTATCAATTAGAGCTAAGTGAGAATATGCCTGAGGGAAATTCCCTAAAAGTCTTTTGGTTTTAAAATCAATATCCTCGCTAAACAACCCCAAATGATTGCTGTAGGACAGTAATTGATCAAACATGGCTTTGGATTTTTCCTCCTCCCCTATTTTATATAGACTGTTGATGAACCAAAAGGTACAAACCGTAAAGGAGGAACTGGGCGTTCCAAAATCATCGTCATTTTTGTAACGGAATAATAGCCCTTCGTGGGACAATTCTTTTTCAATGGCCTTTACAGTTTTGACGTACTTGGGATCTTTGGCCTTAATAAAACCATAGGGTTCCATCAGCAGTACAGAAGCATCGAGATGATCAGTACCATAGGACTGAGTAAAAGCTTGAACTTCTTCATTCCAAGCATTCTCAAGGATATCCTTGTATATTTCTGTTCGGAGTGTTTCCCATTTTTTGGCAGATTTTCCGGATTGAATGATATCAGAGATTTTAATGGCTCTATCCACAGCTACCCAACACAACAGTTTTGAAAAAGTAAAGTGACGGTCTTCTTTTCTAAATTCCCAAATACCTTTATCCGCTTGCTTCCAATTGTGTTCCACTACCCATACTATGGACTTGACAATGGACCACAATTCTTCGTGCTTGTCGGTTTCATCCATGTATTTTTCAATCTGAAAATGAATGGCATCCATCAAGATACCGTAAATATCGTTTTGTTTTTGAATGAATGCCGCATTGCCTATCCTTACCGGTTTTGATCCTTGATAACCCGACAAATGATCCAATGTCTTTTCGGTCAGCATTTTTTCACCATTGATGCCATACATGATCTGCAACTTTTCGTCTTTGTCTGGAATCAGATCAATGATGAATTCTATGAATTTTTTTACGATTTTAAGGTGTCCCAGCTTTGCAATGACCTTGATTACCATAGAAGCATCTCTGATCCAGCAAAAACGGTAGTCCCAGTTTCTAACCTCGCCAATGGTTTCCGGCAAAGAGGTGGTCGCTGCGGCAAGTACAGCTCCTGTTTTTTCAAATGTAAGTAGTTTGAGGGTTATGGCACTTCTGAGAATTTCTTCATTGTAGGCATTGTCAAAAGTAGGAGTTTTAAAACACCAGTTGAGCCAATATACTTTTGTTTTTTCAAATTCAAATTTAATATCGTCTATGGTAAATGGCTTGATCTTTTCATTGTAAGATATTTTGAAAAAATAGTCCTGATCAAGTTTAATTTCATCTCCATTAAGCACAGAAGTCTTATCCAAATCGGTGTATAAGGTTAAGGTATCATAACGTTCGTCGTCAACCACACTGATTATGAAATCATCTTTGACATAACTTTTTGTTTCTCCTTGTGCATATTCCAGTTGAGGGTCGTACAAAACTTTGATGATGGGGTTTCCTCTGATGAATTTAACCAATCTGCAAATCTCTGGTGGTGCGAAATAAACCCCATTTTCTTTTTGAAAGCGAGGCATAAAATCCAACAATTGAAAGGCATCAGTTCCATTATCGAACCGGGTCAATAAAATGGCCGTTTTATTAAGGTATTCTTGAGTAATATGATAGGAATCGTCACATTCTATTTTGAAATTACCCCCTTTTTGGTCATCGAGTATCTTCCCAAAAACTGAGGGGGAATCAAATTGAGGTAAACAAGACCAATCAATTGAGGAATCCTCATTTATAAGGGCAGAAGATTTGCAATTCCCTATTATTCCATAATTTAGATTGTCTGGGGAAGGTTGAGATGGCCTTTTATGCATAATTTAGAGGGTATTTTTTTTGGTTCAACAGGTTTATGGCAAAAAATATTATAGTATCAAATAGACTTCCGATACAGTTAACGAAATTAGATAATTCTTTTGAATTTACCCCCACCAGTGGGGGGTTAGCGACGGGTATGAACTCTGTTCACAAAGGTCAAGAATCCCTATGGATAGGGTGGCCGGGCATCGATAACGATGATATTGATAAAAAGACATGGGCTCCATTAAAAAAATCATTAAAAAGGAAGGGCTATTTTCCGGTATCCCTAAATCATAAGGAAATTGAAGATTTTTACTACGGGCTGTCCAACAAGTCAATTTGGCCGCTTTTTCATTACTTTATCGAGTTTTCTGTTTTCGATGAAAAGCAGTGGAAATCCTATCAAGAGGTCAATCAAAAGTTTGCCGACAGCGTATTATCGAACATTGAAGAAGGTGATACGGTCTGGATTCACGATTATCAATTATTACTTTGTCCTAAAATGATCAAAGACGTTCGGCCAGACGTCACCATAGGTTTTTTCCTACACATCCCTTTCCCTTCTTTTGAGATTTTTAGAATTTTCCCTTGGCGTGAACCATTGTTGGAGGGAATTTTAGGAGCCGACCTGATTGGGTTTCACACATATGACTATGAGCGTCATTTTTTGAGTTCGGTCAAGCGCATATTGAGAAAAGAAGTATCTTTTAATCGCGTCAACTTGGAAACCCGTGAAGTAGTGGTCAACACCTTTCCCATGGGCATCGATTACAATAAATTCAATAATGCAGCCCAATCGCACTTGGATATGGCGGCAGACGAAAAGTCGGATCTGAAAAAACAATTGGAATTACACAAAAAAGGAGCCGATGAGGGTAAATTGATCCTTTCTATTGATCGACTTGATTATACGAAAGGGGTAGTCAATCGGATCAAAGCTTTTGAACTTTTTTTGACCAAATACCCCGAATATCTCGAAAAGGTTCGCTTGGTCATGCTCACTGTTCCCTCCAGATCAAGTGTCTCCGACTATCAGCGGCTCAAAAAAGAAACCGATGAAATCGTCGGGCGGGTCAATGGAAAGTTTGCCACGATCAATTGGACACCCATTTGGTATTATTACCGAGCAATGGCTTTCGATGACTTAATCGACTTGTACATGACCTCCGACATCGCCATGATCACCCCAGTAAGGGACGGCATGAATTTAGTTGCCAAAGAATTTGTAGCTACCCGAGTCAAGGGAGATGGTGTTTTGATCCTTAGTGAAATGGCCGGAGCCTCCAAAGAACTATATGAATCAGAGCTGGTCAACCCTTTTGACCTCAATCAAATGGCCGATGCTTTATTGAATGCCATTAAAATGCCTGAAGAGGAACAGCAAAAAAGAAACCTGAGAATGCAAAAAAGGCTTCAACGCTATTCGGTAAAGCACTGGGCCAACGAGTTCATGAAAGCGCTCAAAACCAAACATCACAGCCTAGAAGAATCTTCGGTCATCAAAATCAATGAAAAAATTAAGACATCATTGGTTGAAAAATTCAAGTCTGCTCACAAAAGAATGATCTTTTTGGATTACGACGGAACACTCGTGGGGTATAATGAAAAACCTGAATTGGCCATACCCGATAACTTTTTACTCAAAACATTGGGAAAACTTCTGGAATTTCCATCGACCGAATTGGCAATAGTGAGCGGAAGGGACCAAGACTTCTTAGACCAATGGTTTGGTAAACTTCCCATCACTTTGGTTGCAGAGCACGGCTATTTTATCAAACACAAAAATCAAAAATGGGTAGGAAAAGAAACTCAACTTAAAAATTGGAAAGAAGATCTTATTCCTGTCATAGAAACCTTCACAGACCGAACACCTGGTACTTTTATCGAGGAGAAAAAAAATAGTTTGGTTTGGCACTATCGTAAAACCGATCCCGAATTGGCAGCCGAACGTGCAGTAGAACTTAAAACGGTTCTGAGCAGTTTGATTTCTGATGAATTACACCTAATGGACGGAGACAAAATTATTGAAGTGGTCAGTGGACGCTACAATAAAGGTACAGCCGTGTCTGAAATACTGGGTGATAAAGCATCCGATTTTATTCTCTGTTTTGGGGATGATATTACTGATGAGTTTATGTTCAATGATCTACCGTCTCATACGGTCAATGTTAAAGTAGGCAAAAAAAATACCCAGGCAAATTATTGTATTGATAAGCCCCATGATGTTATATCGCTTTTGAATGCACTGACTTCCTAGCTGCTACATTTTTATTTGTTTTGTCAAAGGAAGATTCATAACTTAACAATCATGATGAGATTCCTTTTGATATTTGTTTTTGTTTTTACCCAAGCCCAGCAAGGTCCGGTGGTAATGATCGATAGTTTTCAAACTTTTGATTCCTATTCTGACATTAAATACGATGAGTCATTACGTCCACAATTTCACTTTTCATCCAAGAAAAACTGGATCAATGACCCCAACGGGATGGTATATTACAAAGGAGAATATCATTTGTTTTTTCAGCACAACCCAAAAGCCATTCATTGGGGGAATATGACTTGGGGCCATGCAGTAAGTAAAGATATGGTCCATTGGGAGCAATTGCAACACGCCATATTGCCCTATGGCAACGGTACTATTTTTTCAGGAACCGCTGCGTTAGATTACCCCAATAGCCTAGGTAAAAACACGGACGAAGAGGAAGCGATCGTAGCCTATTTCACCCATGCTCAAAATGACAATAAAGATTTGTTTTATCAGGCAGGAGCCTACAGCACAGATAGGGGGAGAACATTTCAACTGATCGATGGAGGCCGTCCATTGGTTCCCAATCAAGGCTTTGACAGAGGAGAGCGAGATCCAAAGATTTTTTGGCATACACTCTCAAAGAAATGGGTGATGATTTTGTGGATCAAACGTGCCAATAAAAAACAGCCCGATGATTTGGGAAAAGTTCGTTTCTTCGGCTCTACAGATTTGAAAAACTGGAAAAAACTTAGCGACTTTGACAGGAAATGGGTCTATGAATGCATGGATTTAGTTGAACTTAGGGTTGATGGAGATCCGAATAATAAAAAGTGGTTGATCTACGATGCAAGCTTTGATTATGAAATTGGGACTTTTGATGGTGTAAGACTTTCAACAGATCAAAAAAATCACCTTGGTGATCTGGGGGAAGCCTACTATGCTGCCCAAACATTCAACAACAGTCCCGATGAAAGAACGATCATTATAGGTTGGTTGAGAACCCGTGACAACAATGTGTATGTAGATCACAAGATGCCTTTCAATCAGCAAATGTCATTCCCCGCTACTATGGAGTTGAAAACGACTGCTGAAGGAATTCGTCTGTTTCGCTGGCCAGTCGAGGAAATCAAAAGCCTCTATCAAAAGAATTATCTTTTCGAAGAAATAGAATCTAGGGTCTTGAATGAAAAGCTGAAAGGTGAAAAATTTGAAGAGATTGACCTCTATGCATCATTTGACCGCAGTAAAACCTCCTCATTTCAAATCAACATTCGCGGGCAAATACTAACTTATAAAAAGGGTGATTTTTATTATAACGATGCGATACTGCCCACCTTGAATCTCAACAAAGTCAATGTAAGGATACTATTGGATCGCACCACTATTGAAATTTTTGCGGACGACGGTCTTTCGGTGCTTTCCACCTATGCTGTTTCTGCTCCAGATAACACTCAGCTATCGGTACTGTCGGATGAACTACTCCTCTTTGATGCGTTTGAGGTCAATAAACTCGGTTCCATTTGGCCCTAGGAGGTGGGTTGATCAATCCACTCTTTCAATTTCAACCCATAGTGGGAAGTAGTTGCTACGCCTCTCCTTACTATAAAAGGGAGTAAAATCTAATGGGCCTTGAGGTAGGGAAACCCCCTTCCATTCCAATAGATCGGCCTCTGCCAATGGGTTGTGTTTTTTTAAAATACGCTGACCCAACTCTAAAAACATTTCGCCTCCCCCTTTTAATGGCTTTATAAATTTGAATTTAAGGTTGTAAACGCCTTTTTGAAGATTAACTTTCCAGTAGGAAAAAACCTGTTCTTGGTTCCAGACCCCTCTTTGTCCAGCAGCATCGTTACGATTGAGATAAACCGGATTTTCGTGCGGGGTACCCACGGCAATCCTGGGGGGGTTGACGAGGTTTGGAGCACTACTGAATTCGGAAATCAATGCATCCATTTCTGTTCTTAAAAAGGTTGCTTTTTCTTTATTTTGAGCTACCATGTTCTTTTTTTCAAATGGGTCTTCCTTAAGGTTATACAATTCAAAATCTTCTACCTTAGCATCAAAATCCTTTTTACCGACAAGTTTGTATTGGCCTCGCTGTAGGGCTATATTGTTGTATTTTTCAGGAAGCTTTCTTGTCCAATAGGAGAAAAAACTTCGTTCGGGCAGTGCTTTTCCCTCTAGGGCAGGAATAAAACTTCGGCCATCGATCTTTCTGTCTTGGGGCATTGGAGCACCACACAATTGAGAGAGTGTAGGCAATAGATCAATATGGGCTGCCATTTGATCCATTTCACTGTTTCCAGCAAATTTTGAGGGGTATCGCATAAAAAAAGGAACCCTTATGCCTCCCCTGTGAACACTGGACTTTCTCCCCCGCATACCGGCCACATATCGGGCTTGTTGGGGACCATTATCTGTCATAAAAATTATGATGGTATTGTCTTCAATCCCTAATGTCTCAACTTTTTGAAACAATCGATTGAGATTGTCATCAATATTGGTAACCATTGCATATACCTTTCGTGCGTCCTCATCACTCTTTTCTGTCATGTCTGCTGTTGGCAATAATTTGGGATCAATACCTTTAGAAGGGTCAATGTCCTTATACATTTGGTAATATTTGTCTGGTACCTGAAGTGGGGTATGTGGTGCGTTAAAGGACAAATAGCAGAAAAAAGGTTGGTCTTGGTTTTTTTCGATAAAATCAATTGCATTATTTGTAAAAATATCTGAACAATATCCGTCATATGCTTTTTGTTGGTTATTGTGCCACAACACTGGATCAAAATAGCTTGTTTCAATTTTGAAATAGTTGGTAAAATCTCCAACTTGTCCGATGCCCCCTGCGAGGTGGATGAGTGACTCATCAAATCCCTGATCACTCGGCCTTGAAGGGTAATTATCTCCCAGATGCCATTTGCCAAAAATACCGGTGGTATAGTTGACTTTTTTGAGCATTTCTGCAAGGGTAAATTCTGAGGGAGCCATAATGGCGCCTCCATTGTAGGTATCTCTTACCCCTGTTCTGAGGGAGTATCTTCCCGTCATCAAGCTGGAACGTGTCGGAGCACAAACGGGAGAAACGTGAAAGTTATTGAACCGAATGCTTTTACGCGCAAAAGCATCAATAGCTGGTGTTTTGATGTTGGGATTGTTGTGGATACCCAAATCGCCATAGCCTTGATCATCAGTGATGATGAGGATTACATTGGGAGGAGTGGGAACATCTTTCTTTTGACAACTCAACAAAAATAGTGCGACTAAAAAAGGGAATATGTATTTCATTTTTATGATATTTCTGTTTTATACTTTTTTGGTACCGCCTCCAAATGACAGCAAACATAAGTGGCCAAATCAGAAGCTTCTTTAATGATTTGTTTCAATGGTTTTTGGTCAAGCCAACCCTTCACAGCAGCTGCGGTAAAAGCATCTCCAGCTCCCACAGTACTTTTGATGTTAATGATACTCTTGGGTGAAGAAAAACAAAAATGATCTTGGTTGGCCATCACTGCTCCATTTTCTCCCAAGGTAATGATTCCAAATTTGAGATTAAATTTGCGGATTAGGAATTGCAGTCCTTTTTCGTGATTTTTGGACAAATAAAGCATGGTTGAAATGGCTGAGAATTCATCCTCATTCATTTTGACTGCATTGGCCAAATCGAGACTTTGTTCGACCATTTTTGGAGTGTAAAGATCTTGTCTAAAATTGACGTCAAAAACCCTCAAACAATCAGGAGTGGTCGACTTGAGGATTTTCATAATACTGTTTTGAGCCGTGGAATTTCTTTGGGCCAAAGTTCCAAAACAAAGGGCATCTAAACCTTGCGCAATTTTTTTTTGATTAGTATCGAATTTGATATGGTCCCAAGCCACATTTTCTTGAATATCATAGCTGGGATTTCCCATTGGATCAAGACTTACAGTGACACGACCCGTAGCAAAATCTTCGTTGACCTGAATCCCGGAGGTATCTACTTGAAAATTCTGTAAATGGGCAATGGCTTTTTGCCCCAAAGGATCTTTTCCCACAGCACTCAACAGAAAACTATTGGCACCCAACTGCTGGGTATGTGCAGCAAAATTGGCTGGCGCCCCTCCAAGTTTTTTTGTATCAGGAAAAATATCCCAGAGTACCTCACCCACTCCCCCTACTGCATGTTTTTTATTTTTCGACATGGCCGATTCGTATGATTTTATCTTCAAACCTCATAAATCTACAAAACAAAAAGGATATTAAATTCATTAGGTTTTCAAAACAAAATACGGCCGAGTATTAAATTCTATTCATCCAGGCGTTAAATTAATTTCCAACCATTTTTATTTTACCTTATTCCATAGGGCCCAGCCGATTTGCTCTTATTTTATTTATCTTTAGATGTTAAATTAATTAGTATGAACGTTAAGCCCATTGAGGGAATCATAGCGGCACCCTTTACCCCCATGGATAAAAATGGGGAAATCAATCCTCCCATCATAAGTGATTATGCGAAAAAGTTAAAAAAAGACGGTCTCTCGGGAGTCTTTATTTGTGGAACTACGGGCGAGGGAATGTTGATGACATTGGAGGAGCGAAAAATTATTACCGAAGAGTGGATCAAATTTCAGCAAGAAGATTTTAAGGTGATTGTCCATGTGGGTACCACATCGGTAAAACAATCTAAGGAGCTAGCCCAACACGCCCAACAAATAGGTGCTTATGGCACTAGCACTATGGGACCATTGTTTTTAAAACCCGCAGCTATCAAGCCTTTGGTTGATTTTTGTGCAGCGGTGGCTTCGGCTGCTCCAGATATTCCTTTTTTTTATTATCATATTCCACTGATTTATGGTGCTGAGCCTTCGATGACAGATTATCTAGAGGAAGCAAAGCTTAAAATTCCAAATTTTGCAGGTATAAAATACACACATGATAATTTTGATGAAATGCAAAAATGTAATGCTATGGACAATGGAAAATGGATTGTTTTAAATGGTTTCGATGAAAATTTATTTAAGGCACTCAATCTGGGAGTTTATAATGCTGTAGGCAGTACCTACAACTACATGAATCCTATTTACCTATCCATGATCGAGGATTTTAAGGCTGGAAATAAGGAGGCCGCAGAAAAAAAACAGCAAAAATGTAACGATATCATCGCATCCCTTTTTGAACATGGAGGCCCTATGATTGCTGGAAAAGCGATCATGAAATTGACAGGTGTAGATTGTGGACCCTGCCGATTACCCCTGACCAATCTATCAGAAAAATCTATCTCAAAGCTCAAAAAAGTTTTAAAAGCCAAAGGCTTCTTTGCTATGAACCCATAAATGCATTATGCTGTCTTTTCTTGACATATTAGTCATATCCATCTACTTTATTATTATTTCAGGGCTTGGATATTACTATTCAAAAAGGCAAAAAAACACCAAAGATTTTTTTAAGGGTGGGGAAAGGATACCTGCTTGGGCAGCTGGCTTAAGTCTTTTTGGCACTGCTCTAAGCCCAATTACTTTTATGGCCATACCTGCCAAAACCTATAGTTCGGATTGGTCTTATTTTTTACTCAACATGAGTATTTTTTTAGCCATACCTCTGGTGGTTAATCTTTTCATTCCTTTTTATCGGAGGAAAAACATTAAAACGGCATATGAGTACCTGGAAATTCGATTCAATCTCATCATTCGTTTAATGGGAAGCGGATGTTTTATTCTCTATCAAATCGGACGGATGGGAGTGGTGCTTTTTTTACCTTCTATTGCACTTAATTTGGTAACAGATATAAACATTTTTGTTTGTATTTCCCTGATGGGAGGCATCAGTCTAATCTATACTTTGATGGGGGGTATAGAAGCTGTAATATGGACCGATGTAGTTCAAGTTTTTGTTTTAATGATTGGTGTTACCCTTTCGCTTTTGATGATTGTATCTGATACACATGGGGGATTGATAGGTGTTATTGAGTCTGCTATGTTGGACAACAAATTTAATACCTTCGATTTAACATTCAGTTTGAAAGAGCCAACCGTTTGGGTGATGCTCTTTGGAGGCTTTTTTGTAAATCTAACAACCTATGGAACAGATCATACAATGGTACAGCGCTACTTGGTTACCCCCACCAAAGAAAAGGCCCAAAGGAGTGTCTGGATTGGAGCCTTGCTAACCATACCCTCTACCGTGATTTTCTTTTTTGTAGGAACCGCACTTTTTGTTTTTTACAAAATGAATCCGGCATCACTAAATTCTAATTTTATCACTAACGATGCGATTTTTCCATGGTATATTGTTACTGAGCTCCCTAGGGGGGTTTCCGGACTATTGATCGCTGCAATTTTTGCCGCGGCCATGAGCAGCCTCAGTTCGAGTATGAATTCTGGAGCAGCTTCATTTAGTGTAGACATATACGACCGATTGGGTTTGGGCAAAAACGTGGGTGATATTAAAACAGCGAGATGGACAACTTTTTGCATTGGAGCTTTGGGAATTCTTTTTGCCTTTTTTATGGCCAGCTATGACATCAAGTCGCTTTGGGATGAATTTAATAAAATATTGGGATTAATTTTTGGAAGCCTGGGTGGTGTTTTTTTACTAGGTTTAATTACAAAAAAAGCAAATTCCAAGGGTGTTCTTGTAGGGATACTATTAAGCTTCTTCACTCAAATATTGGTCAGTTATTTCAATACTGTTCATCTACTTCTTTATGCAGCAAGTGGAGTGATTTCTTGTTTTGTATTGGGATATATTTCAAGTCATTTTTTTACATCCAACAACCAGACACGATAAAAGTGATCATCCATAAGCCCATTGTGTTTATGACAAAAATGATACTTCTTTAAGTTGTATAGAATTTGAAAAAAAATATTTATTTCATAATAAAATTAGGGTAAGGTGCTAAAATAATTCAATTTACTACTGCATTTATACTGCAACTTTTTTAAATATAAGAATTTGTAAAGTTTTTTAAAAGATTTTGTTCAATTTGTAATTATAAATTAAAATTATTATGTCTTTTAATCAACGCTTTAATGACCATCATCCTGAGTTTATAGAAAGACTTCTAAGTAAATCCTCAGATTTGACTCACAGAGAAATCCTAATATGCATGTATTTAAAATTAAATTATTCGAACAAGGAGATTAGTGAAAAAATGCAAATCTCTAGATCCACTGTGGACATCTATAGACATAGAGCAAGAAAGAAAATGAATCTAAGACGGTCGGATTCGATAATTAGTTTTTTAAATAAACTTTAAACATCAAAAACCTTTTGGTGATTAAGATCTATCTTATAAATATGGTGTTTGTTTTTATTTGTTTGCCAAAATTAATTTTAGGGCAACAGAGAAGCCATTTGCTTTTTTTTAAGGATAATCTGATTCATTTTAATCCTGCTCATGCTGGAGTAGATGAATCAAAAATACAAATCGGAAGCAGGAGTCAGTGGCTGGGAGTCAAAAATGCACCTAGGGTAAATTCACTGAGATATATTTCGTCCAAAAAAAATAACGTCACTTGGGGTTACAATATAGAGATGGATAAAGTTTTTATTGAGAATAAAAATTCAATATCAGCTGATTACAGCTATCAATTAAAATTGGGGGAACAAAAGACAATATACTTAGGAATGCGAGTGGGAATATACTCTTATAATTTTGATGTTGACGAATTGGTTCGGGTAACCAATGAACCAAACGAAATGCTCGAGGCAGTCAGAGGGTATGTTGGAAATATTATTGGAGTTGGATTATATTATTCTGATGTGAGGGAAAAGGTAGAACATTTCTTTTCTTACTCCATTCCAAATATTGTCAGTCTTAGGAGATTTAAAGCAGAAAACGGAATTACTACCGAGGTAACTGACAGGGTGCATCACTATTTTGTTGGTGGAAGTATTATTAAAATGGGCGAAAATAATTTAATCCCTCATTTTCTAGTCAGACAAGTCAAGCATGCTCCAGTTTTATATTCATTCCTTATGGGATTTGACTTTAGAAATAACTTTGAACTAGGGTTCGGCGTAACCAATAATGATTATTTGAGCGGATATTTTTCATTAAAAAAATCGGAGAAATACAATTTTGGTCTTGGCTATGAATTTCCCAATAGCACTAGAAAAACAGCCCTAAGAAAAGGTACAGTTGAATTTAATTTAATTTACAAATTAAGTAGCTCTGCAGGAAAACAAATGACAATTGAAACTTTAAATACTGAGGCGATTGATTAATAAATCACTTAGAGTCATTAAAAATCACACCATTTTAAAATGGAGCGGAATCCTTATGCTTGTATGGATTAGTCTCTCATTTTCAAACAACGATGGTCTTTTTGAGACAGATAGTGATATTGCATTTCCAACACTTATTTCATTTTCAGATAACGATTCAGATAACCAACTTCAAACAGCAAGTGAGGTAGTTTTCACAGCAGTTTTTCAAAGCGCAGTTACTATATCCCCTACTATTGAAATTCCAGGTGCAGTAAATAGTGGACAAATGATCACTACTGATAGACTTACCTGGTATTATACTTGGGATGTAAGTAGTTCAGGACCATCTAATGGCAACTATACAGCTAGAGTTCGAGTAACCGATCCTGATAATATGTCGACAACACTTATTGGATCGCCAATAGATTTTACTCTTGATAGTACAGTTCCCACAGTAGTTCTTACAGATTCAGATGCAGATGATCGTTTGACTATTTATGACAATATTCGGATTACTGCTACTTTTAGTCAGCCAATGGCTAGCTCCCCACTAATTAACATTATGAGGGGTAGTACAACCGTAACACTCACAACCTTAACGCAATCAACAACATCTATATGGTATTATGATTGGGCTTTGACAACTCCATCAACTGGAATACCAGCTGATGGTTTGTATACTGTAACCGTTTCCGGTACATCAACTGGAGGGAAAGTTTATCCAAATGCTAATGTTGATAATATTTTATTTGTGGTATCTGACGACTCTGATGGGGATCAACTTGCTGATGGTGGGGCGGATAAAGATGATGATAATGATGGTATACTTGACTCTAGAGAGGGAAATGGAGATACTGATGGGGATGGAATTCCAAACAGATTAGATAGAGACTCTGACGGTGACGGATGTCCTGATACAATAGAAAATAATTATCCAGATCCAGACAACGACGGAGTAGTTGGAACCTCTCCTGTTCAAACTGATGACGATGGAAAAGTTACTATTGATGCAAATAATAACTCTTTCAGTCATGGAATTGTAATTTACCTAAACACATTTAGGGACGCTGATGGTAGTGGTACTTTTGACTATCTTGAAGTACCAAACATTTCTTTAACTAGTGATACAGCAACTAAAACTGTTCAGGACACTGGAAGTTTAACATTAACTGTTACAGCTACCACCTCCAATGGTTCTTTTTCATATCAATGGCAGTCTAAAACATCCAGCTCAGTTGCCAACTGGACCAATTTATCTAATTCTCTTTTCTTTGTAAATAACGTTACTAATAGAACCTTATCGATAACTGCAAGCGCATCTATAGACAACTATGTTTTTCGAGCAGTGGTAACCCCCAGCTGTGGACCTGTTCAATATTCATCAGCTACCGAGCTTGATGTTTTTATTGATACAGATGGTGATGGTCTTAGAAACTCAATAGATCCTGATGATGATAACGATGGAGTTACAGACGTAAATGAGATTCGTAATTGTGCTAATGGATCGGACAATACTAATCCATTACTTGCTGATACTGATGGTGATGGACGTAATGATTTGATTGATGTTTTTCCATGTAATGGTTCTGAGTGGCTTGATTGTGATAGCGATGGTACTGGTGATAATGCAGATACAGATGATGATAATGACGGTGTGGCTGACAGTTCAGATCTTTTCCCCTGTAATGCGGGAGAGACTTATGATAATGATTCGGATGGTGTGGGAGACAATACTGATTTAGATGATGATAACGATGGTATACTGGACACTTATGAAGATTCTGCTGGTTCCAGCAATGATATCGATGGTGATGGTATTGTAAATAGTAAGGATTTGGACTCCGATGGTGATGGGTGTTTTGATGTAGCTGAAGCAGGTCTGTCTAATCCCGATGGTAATGGTATTTTAGGTAATGGAGCAGTTGTTGTTAATGCAGGGGGACTAGTAACTACCGATGCAAGTAGCACAACATTTACATATGGGAATAATGCTTATCTATCAGCCACAAACTCAACTTCAATTCTTGATCTGGATTCTAACAACACTAAGGATTTCCTTGAGCTACCAAATATTTCGATAAGCGGTCAACCACAGTCTGTCTCAGTGGTTCAAAATGGAGGGTCTTCCTTTACTGTAACTGCTACTTCTGCAGTAACTTCTCTTTCGTTTCAATGGCAATTTGCTACATCAGTCACTGCAACAACTTGGTCAAATATTTCAAATTCAGGTTCATACTCAGGAAGTAGTTCACCTACCCTAACTATTTCTCCTACACTTATAAGTTTTGATAAATATCAATATCGTGCACTAATTACAAATAGCTGTGGAGGTTATACAGTTACTTCCACTCAAGCAACCCTTACTATCAAAATCGATACAGATGGCGATGGAATTCCAGATGATACCGATCCTGATGATGATAATGATGGTCTAACAGATGCATATGAGATCAGTGCTCAATCCAGCACTACTACTGCAGTCACATGCCTGGATCCGACTGATCCAGATTCTGACAATGATGGGGTAATTGATGGTCTAGACCCTTTCCCTTGTGACGCATCTGAAACTGCCGATTGCGATAATGATGGCATTGGAGACAATACAGATACAGATGATGACAATGATGGGGTGCTTGACATCGCTGATTTATTTCCATGCGATTCTACACAATCCTTCGACAATGATTTTGATGGTATAGGCGATGCAGATGATTTGGATGATGATAACGATGGTATACTGGACACTTATGAAGATACTGCTGGAACTAGCAATGATATCGATGGTGATGGTATTGTAAACAGTAAGGATTTGGACTCCGATGGTGATGGGTGTTTTGATGTGGCTGAGGCAGGTCTGTCTGATCCCGATGGCGATGGTATGCTTGGTGACGGATTTAATCTCACCGACTCCTCTGCCTATAACTTCATTAACGGATCCTACGCAAACGAGTATGCAGGTCGGGGATACACTAGCGATTTTGCTCCCTACAATATAGGTCAAGGAGTAGACATCTCAGCTGATGGTAATATTGTAATCTATGGAACTAGAGAATATGACGGCCCCCCTGGCGGAGTTGATAGCGGGCACGCTGCTGTGTATAAAAGAACACCTACAGGGGCTACCTCCTGGAGCTTAATCGGCGATTTTTATGGTGATACTAGTTCAGATGCTTTCGGACAATCAGTCTCCATAAACGGTAGGGGAGATATCGTAGCCATTGGAGCGCACTACGATGAGCCCAGTGGAGGAACCAATAGGGGTGCTGTTTATGTCTACAAGTATAATAGCGCCACTGCCTCTTGGTCACTTCTTGGAGGAGCTCCA
>CALKCR010000026.1:0-12267 GCA_938082715.1 uncultured Flavobacteriaceae bacterium
CCTTTTAGGAATGGGACATTGGGACAGTCTATTACTCTAACTTTCTTTGCAAGGTGGACTTTGATACATCATGTCCTTTATCATTCAATTCTTTGGCAATAGCTCTAATAGATTTACCATCATTTTTAAGTTGCTTTGCCAATGGCAAATAATCTTCCTCAACAAGTTCATTAAGGTTTACCCTTTCGCCAGTATTTTCAAATGCAAGTTGCTCATTGAACTTAAGAACATAGCTTTCATTTTTATTAGTCTCTGGCATGTAATTATTCTTCACTACACATAAATGCCTATAAGAAGGTTCATGTTTATCTTTTACCAACATCATTACACTTCTCATTTTAGCTTCAAAACCCTGAGAACCAATTATGTTATTTTTATTGGGTCTTAAACCTGCAGTAGATTTTTTGGTATGATGAAGAAATACAACAGTAGTCCCAAACTCATTTGCCAATTCATTGTATTGATTTAAATAGTTTCGAACCTCATTGGCATTATTCATTGAGCCAGTGAACAGGTCAGCATATGAATCAACAATAATTAGGTCTATACAATTTTCCATCACTGTATCTCGAAGGTTACCAATTACACCCTCCGTACTAAATATAAAATTCAATTTAGCCAGCAAGTCATCTCTTGATTCGTCCTTGTCAAAGTATTTATTGAGCCACACTGATGTAGCTTGCTCTCCGTCTTCTGTACTCACGTAGAGAACATTTCTACATGTACCATTAAGTTTAAATCCGATGAAATCGTCGTCTCCATATGCTAATGAAACGGCAAGTTGTCTTAAGAGGGAACTTTTACCTGTATCACTTTCTCCTGCCAAAGTACAAAGAGAACCTCTTGGAATAAGCTTATCTACAACATATTCAATTTCCTTAAAGTCTCTGTTCTTTATTACATCTGCACTAATAAATGGCTTTCGTAATTTTATCTTCTTCTCTAATTTCTTTGCAGACATTGCACCTTGTGCTTTTTCTGCTAAATTTTCTTTTATCATTTAGCAAAGGTTGAAAGAATTATTGCCAAAAAATATAGAGAGTTCTTTAGTCTAAAGAGTTTTGAATTTCTTCAATCATGTCATGAATCTCTTGAAAGTCTTTTGGTCTTTGAAATTTATTACCCTCAGAAGATTTCCTGAGGTTGGCAACACTTGACCCAATCAAAAAATTTTCTTCAATGGTAATATCCCTTCTTCTACTTGAAATTATTTTGTAATCCATAAGAGTATCGATTAGGTATACTAATAAAACCTTAGTGCCTTTCCACTCTAAAAGTCTGACCAATTCAAACTTTTCATCTTTTTTCATTAAGGTCAAGGGAAATGTTGAGCATCCAAAAACACCCATCCAATAACCATGAACATCTTTTATTTCAAAAGGTTTATAAATAGTTATCCATCCTCTATCTAAAACAGCCTTAAAGAGCAGCGAAAAAAACTTATAGTAATTACTCTCTGGGTCGTCCCAGAAATGATTAGAAGTATCTTTAAAAGCATTGATGGGACTAAAACACCTGAATTTAAATTCAATTTCATTTGGGGTTTTCTTTGTTATTCCTCCAAGCTTTATGATTTGTTTCTCGAGAGGAACAATACGCTCATGATAAAAATCATTCAAGCTATTTTCAATGGATTCCTTTAATAAATCCCTAATTTGCTTTTCATTCATTAAATCTTTGGTTTTAATGAAGCATTACTTTTTCTTATTATACTTACTCTTGGCAGCTTTGAATAACGAGTAACCCATCAAAGCGTATTGGTAGTTTTTAATGGCAAAGCGAAGTAGTCTGAACATAATCTATCCTTTAGACTCTAATTATATTTCACAAGTATTAGCTCCAAAAACCCTGTAAATTACACACATCCCTGAAAATGCATTAAAAAGTAAAATACCTCCAACAATAGATTGGGCAACTGAAAAAGGATTAGTACCAAAAATAAGGGGGGCAGGAATTAGAAAAACAGAAACTATAAACCTTACCACTCTCTCTGCACTATTTTGATTTTTAACAAATATTTTCATAGAATTGATTTATAGTACAAGATACCAATTTCTCTAAACACCTTCTAAGTCATATAAATCAGAAAACCCGCAAGTGATTTGAAATCACAAAGAGTTTGGATTGGGGCTGTTTAAAGGTTTTTGGGAGTTTTAATTTGATTTCAGGACATCAATTTATATATTAGTCTAATGGAATGGTACATGAAAAACCACTTGTAATGAATCGGAAAATTATTTTTCTTTTATATACTATTTTCTTTATTAATATTATTAAAGCACAGCAATTTGACTTAAACAATATAAATATTGATGATGTTAAAAATCTTCTTGGAAATGTTTTGGGTAAAGAAGAAAAAAATAATACTACTAATTGGTCTGGAGGAATAGGTGACCCCAATTTTAATGTTGCAGATAGAATGGCAATAAACGATGTAATTGATGCCTACGGTATTTATTGGGATACAAACAATTTAGATGGATTTTTGTCATTGTTTACAGATGACGCATTAGGTGTTATCTATGGTTCAGACGGCAAGAAGATGACTTACTTAATCAAAGATGAAGCACAGAGAGCCATCAGTGAGGAAAGAATGGAATTTTTCAAGATTAACAAGATGCAAAGAAGGCACATGATGTCTAATACAATGTTAATTGAATTAACAGATGATTCTGCTCACTTTAAAAAATACATGATGCTTTTAACGACAAATAATAACTCCAAAACCGAGATAGTGAGTCCTATTTTTTATGATTTTAAGCTGAAGAAAATTGATGGAATATGGAAAATTACCTTTAGAGAAATCCATTTGGATAGACCACTTGACCTTGAACTTAAACCCTAAATCTGGCAGGTGCAAATAACTCCATCGGCACACACTACTTGAATTCGTGCCAAGAATAGCAATCTACCCAGAGTCCTGTAGCTCTGGAATTACGCATGTAATGGAAGGAGACGAAGTTGAAAAACGTGCCAAAAACGTGCCAAAAAGTGGCTAAAATTCCGTATATTAATGTATAAATTGCTCTTTAAGGAATTTGTTTTCAACTGAGGAAACAGTTGGATAGAGTTGGGAGATGCCCAAGAAAAAACCCAGCAATGCTGGGCTTAATTTGGTTGGTATCATAAGTGTAGTCTAGCGGTTACGCTTGCTCCTCCTCTTGGGCTCGAACCAAGGACCCTCTGATTAACAGTCAGATGCTCTAACCAACTGAGCTAAGGAGGAATGTAAATGTCTGTAATGGTTTCAAGAGTTTTTATTCTTTGTGAATTATGATTCCTGTTAAAAATCACAATGAAAATCACAATATTGATTAAAACGTCCTATGTTGAACAACCCAAAACAGAGGGCAAATATAAAATCTAATTTCAAAATAACAATAATTAATTACTGTAAACTATAAGAGGTTTACATCCTATTCTGAATTACCAATATTTAATGGTCTTCTTTCCGTTTCCCAACCTTCCCCTGATTCATCTCTGGAGATAATGTCAACAAACAAAGGAACGTCTTTAAGCTCTATTTCTTCTGATATGTGTTTTTCTTCTTGAACTTACTGAAGAGGATATGCCGATGATATAGTAAAATAGAACTTAGTTAATAGAGATATTAAACCTTATTTAATTCAAAAATCTCATAACTTATCATTACTTCATCAAAAATTGGTTTTGACACAGGATTTGAGCCATCCAAAAATGAATTCATAGCATCTTCATCGTGTACAGCAATCTTGAACATTACTGCGCTCTTATCTGGGGATACTGTACCTAAAGTTTTTGTTAAATCTGCGATTTTCCTTCTTTCATTCATCCCTTGTTCAGACTGCATAAAGCCCATAAATTTTTCAAACTTACCTTCTTTTAGCTTTGCAACAACGAGTATATCTTTCATTTTAATTGATTTATGATTAGTTCCTAAATGTATTCAGTCTAGTTTTAAAAAGCAAGTTAACTACTAAAACTTTGTACAAAAATCAGAGGGGTAATCCTATTATTTGATGAGCATTCAAAATATTCAAACATCGAGGCAGTTAAATCTTTTATGAGGACCTCAACTTTTTATTAAACTTCTAAAATGCAATTCCAAAACCAATATTACCCACTAACATTCCACTTTCCGAAACTCCATTAATTCCAGGGATGTCCTCGCTAGCGAACTCCGTATGGTTGGGATCGGAATTGTCTGTGGCCCAAAAGTTCACAGACTTTGGTAAATTACCAAAACCATATCCCATTTCAATTCTTAAGTAAAAAATACCGCCTGTTTTCAGTCCCAGCCTAAGATTAGTCGTTCTCAGATCCACTTCCCCATTCCCGGAACCTCTGGAGCCATTCTTCAAAGTAATATTCATAAAATTTGCATTATAACTCAGATTGGAGTGACTCAATCCCACATAAAGTCCTTTCCCTTTTTCTTTGATGAAGTAGGATATACCCCATTCAGAAAAACGAAACTCGGCTTCCTTATTGTAATCCTCATAGGAATATTGTGAGTAATCGAAGTAGGGCGCAAAGTGATTGTCAAAAAATGGCAGCGTATATTGTGCGCCAACAACAGCCATATAAGGAAAGCCAAACTTTAAACCTGCTGAAACTCTTTTGATGTCATATTCAACGGACAATGAGTCTTTTTCTGGGGGATAAGCCACAAACCCGAACACCTCTTTGTTGTTACTAAGGCCGAATAAGGGAACCATCAAAAAAAGCAAAAATCCTTTCTTCATCACAATTTTTGATTACAATATATAAAATTCACAAAAATCAAGTGCTGTTCTGTTGATAGGGAGGGGAATGGATTATTGGTAAAAATTATGATTGTATAAGTTAAAATAATTAATTCTCAATGACTTATGAATGATTATATATTAATATTGTATATAAAAAAATTGTTTATACAATAGTCTGTTTTAAAAAATTGATTGTCCTTCGCCCTACCACAGTCGGATTAGTTTTTTCGTTTGATTTGTTATGGTTATTTGTTTTGAGTGGTAGGGCTAAAGGAATCAAACTTTTATAATTCCTTCATAAATGTATTAGTCTACAAAACCCCCCTTTTTTTACAAAATATAGGTAAAAAAAAAACCCTCCAAATGGGTGGGTTCACAACCTTAATTTATGACTAAAATCATTCTTGGGTGATTTCTATTTTATCATTCAAAACAAGATAAATCGGTACAAGAGGTAGTACAGCCAAGATGATGTGGAAGTATTGGGCAACATCTGGAACATCACTGACCCTGACAATATAGATGCCAAATAAATTAATCAAACTCAAGCAGACATATATTTTTACTGCCGCAGACTTGGCTACTTTACTTCCATCATATGGCAGTTTATTGGGTATGGCCAAAGAAATTTGGATCAACCACATAAATGCAGCTGCCAAATGAATGGGTGCCGGATCCTTTGCAAAAAAACTAAATTCGGAGGCCACGACAACCAAGCCGAAGAGAAAATATCCCAAGTTGAAAAACACTCGATTTCTTTTTAACAGTCCATATAGCGAAATAAGCACGCAAACGGAGGCAATAATAATTTGTGGTAACATAAAAATTGATTTTTGGTTTATTAAATCAATATACAAAAATTAAAATGGTAAGTTCCTCTGCGCTCAGTCCCAATTCTGGTCACCTCAATTTCTGATCATAAAGTGTTGATCAAAGAGCGGGAGCCCCTTGTTTTTAACCCTAATTGCTTTCAAATGAGATCATTGTTTTTTCCAAACAATAAAACTGAAAAAATCTTCCTATTTTAGACACAATAGTATTGACTTTTTTTGAACAAAGCATTAAAAACTAAAATGGAGATGTGGTCTAAAACAAAATACCTATTTACAGGATTATTACTGATTTTGTTGGTATCGGCTTGTGATTCAATAACCGATAAAAACCCACAATACCTTTTCAAGGCCAGTCTATTAGTCAAAGAAAACCATACTTGGTACAAGGCTTTTGTATATTTTGGATCGATGATCGAAGAGCGTTCCGGCGGGCGAATGAAATTGGAAGTTTACCCTTCGGAACAATTGGCCAAAGAACTCGAAGCCATTCGTTTGATCAGGTCAGGAGTCATCGATATGACCATATCTGCAGGCTCCCTTACCAACTTTGCCGAGATACTCACCTTTTCGGACATGCCTTTTTTGCTCAAAGACACCATTGCCATGCACAAACTCATCAACAGTACTATCGGGAAGCGAATCGAAAGGGAGATGATCGAAAAAATCGGAGTCCGTCCCATGGGCTATTTCCAAAGAGGAGAACGACATTTGACCTCCAACCGCCCCATCAAGCATCCCGATGATCTGCAGGAATTAATCATTAGAGTTCCCAACGCTCCCTCCTATGTGGTGGCTTGGAAGGCGCTGGGAGCCAAACCCACACCTATGGCATTTTCAGAGGTGTTTTCTTCCCTTCAACAAGGAACCATAGAAGCGCAGGAAAACCCTTTTGCCATGATCAAAAATGCCGGTTTTAGCGAAGTTCAAAAATACCTCAACCTTACCGGGCATCTTATCACTTGGGGATATCCGCTGGTGGGAGAAAAACAATTTCAAAGTTTACCGGAAGACCTAAAAACTATTTTTTTGCAAGCAGCCAAGGAAATGCAAGCTTATGAGCATCGATTATTTTTAAGTAATGAATCCAAAGTTCAAAAACAATTACAAGATCAGGGAATGATTTTTGTTGAAGTGGAAAAAATTGCATTTATGGAAAATGGCGAAAAAGCCGTTTATGAAAGTTTATCACCGGAGATGCAAGAGGTCTATAAATCCATAAAAAAAATCACCCAATGAGTTTCAAAATCTTTTTATCAAAGTTTTTAAAATACGGAACCCTTTTAACCAGCTTTGGATTTGTCATTACCGTATCACTCCAGATCTTCGCGCGATTTTTTCTCAGTGATGTACCCCCTTGGACCGAAGAGGCATCAAGAATTTTATTTATATATGCCATAGCATTTGCAAGTGGTTTGGCCTATCGGGGCAATTATTTTGTTTTTTTAGAAGCATTTTACGCCGGTTTTTCTGAAAAGCTGAAAAAAACCATAGACCTGATATCACCACTTATGAGCCTTCTATTGTTCGGGGTTTGTGCTTTTTACACCCTGCCCATGCTCGAAATGGGATTGGTTGAAAATTCCCCCACACTACAGGTCATTATGTTCATTCCTTTTTTAAGCATTTTGATTTTGAGTCTTTCCATCAGCTACTTTAGTTTTTTGGCCTTTTTGAAAAAAATTAAATTTTGGAAATCATGATAATACTATTGATCACTGTTTTTATTGTTTGTCTTTCCTTTCGATTTCCCATTGCATTTTCCTTGGGCTTGTCATGTCTGGTTTACTTTTTTTTCAAAGGAACCCCACTGGTGGTAGTTCCCCTCAAGATGTATGCCGGCATCGACGTTTTTGTTTTACTGAGTATCCCTGGTTTTATTATCGCAGGGAATCTAATGAACCAAGGGGGGTTGACCGATAGGATCATCAATTTTTGTAATCATCTTTTGGGGCATATTAGGGGTGGACTTTCCTATGTCAACATCAGTGCTTCCATGCTTTTTGCCGGAATCTCCGGAACGGCCATCTCCGATACCGCAAGTTTGGGTGCTGTGATGATACCTGCCATGAAAAAAGAAGGATACGACACTGATTTTTCTTGTGCCATTACCGCAGCCTCCTCAACCTTAGGGCCCATTATTCCTCCCAGCTTACCCATGATTATTGCCGCAACATTGAGCGGACTGTCCGTAGGAAAACTTTTCCTCGCCGGAGCCATCCCCGGCCTGTTGTTGGGCTTGGGACTGATGCTAGTCGCCTATTTTGTCGCCAAAAAAAAAAATTACCCCAAACACCAAAAAAGCTCAATATTGCAAATTCTAAAAAGCTTTACCGATACCTTTTGGGCCTTGTTGATGACCTTGATCATTCTATTTGGGATCATTGGGGGAGTATTCACTCCCACCGAGGCCTCTGTCGTAGCGGTACTATATGCGTTGTTTATTGGAACATTTGTCTATAAAAAACTCAACCTTAAAAATATTTCTGTTGTAATTTTAGATTCCATGAAAACAACCGCATCCCTTATGATATTGGTCGGTTTTGCCAATTTGTTTGGATTCATCCTCATTACCGAACAAATTCCTCAACGCATCTCCGAACAGATTCTTTTATGGACTACTAATAAATACGCCGTACTGTTATTGATCAACTTATTGTTGATATTGGTTGGCACCTTTATGGAAACCATCGCGGCCCTATTGATCTTATTTCCAATTCTGCTCAAAGTGGCTATCGAGGTTGATGTTGAACCCATTCACTTTACCGTCATTGCAGTACTCAATTTAATCATAGGACTAACGACCCCTCCCGTAGGGGTATGTTTATTTGTAGCGTCCAGTATCGGTAAAACTTCCATTGGAAAAGTCAGCAGGGCAGGCTTGCCTTTTCTGGCGGTCAGTCTTTTGGTATTGGTATTGGTATCCCTTTTTCCCGAACTCTCCCTTTTTCTTCCCAAATTGATTATGGATTAGGACTTTACCTAATTTTTTGCACTATATACCAACTTATAGCAGGTTGAATTTTTACAAAAAACAAACCCCCACAACAAGGTGGAGGGGTCATAAGGTGTAAATATCATTGGACTTATACCAGCCAATTATTTCACTTGAATTATCCTTTGGGTTTTAGATAAGTAAAAACAGCCAATCCAAACATCACGAAATCAATTGCAAAATCGGGAAGTCCCATTTGAGTCAATGGAGAGCTGGCCATATAGTAAAAGCTACCAAACAAGGGCAGGTAGGCAATGATAAAGGCCAATAATAATTTTTTAGCATCCTCAACCGCCAAATTGCGGGAAAAGAGAAACATCAATCCAATCATCAAAAATGCAGGGGTAATGGCGTACTGAAACATAACCGCCAATTGTCCCGCTTCCTCACCTACATTGAACATCATGTCGATAGAAGAATCAGCCAATAAGGTGTAAAGAATGGATTGGAGTACTTGAAAGGCTCCGATAATTGTTAAAGTTAATTTAGTTTTCATTTAAAAATCATTTTGGTTTAAAATATAGTGTATTGATTCCTATAGGATATATGAATATAGTAAGTTATAAAAAAAGTACTTGAGCTATATGGCTCTGTTCTTGGGCTTCTTGTTTGGAATTCTTCCAAAATTTCCGGAACCATCATAGTCAACAGTATCCGTTTCAATTTTGGAGCGCGAATGCGCCCTGATCTCTTTGTTGTTAAAAAAGATGCCCAACAAAAAGAGAAAAAACACAATGAGGCCTAGGGCAAAGATTATAGAAACACTCATTATTTAGATATTTGTTTTATATAGGCTCCGGCTGCCAAAATTGAGGGTACCCATATACCCACGTAAAGCCCTTCTTGTTGCTGACCATTGAACCACAGGTATACCGAGAATAGAAAGCTTACAAAGGCAGCCGCTAAAATCAGGTAGTCAGACCTTTTCATTATTCCTCAGACTCTTTAACCCGGAAGAATTCCTCGTCCGATTCGATCCAGACAAAATCACTGGTAACCTTTTCAGTTTTAGGATTGTAGAAAACCTCCAAATATTTGAGTCTTTTGACATCCTTCACCTTGACCTGAGCAACAAAGTTGTGATGATGAAACTTATCAAAAGGGCTGATAAATGAAGTATAGGAATCCCAAATGATATTCCTTGTATATTCTACATTACTGAAGGATGATTTCACAAAAGCCCGAATGGCCTTGTTGATTTCCTTGACGTTTACAGGTACAATTTCGCTATCCTTTAGGTTTTTCCGCTCCATTACATCAAGAAATCCTTGGTGTTCAGAAACGAAATTTTCCAATCCTGGTTTTTGTTCTTGATTGGAGATGCCCAACTCGATCAAGTCAGCGGCATTGTCTTTCTTTTCCTCTTTTTCGTCGACCAAATAAAATTCTTCATCTTCAGCTATCCATTCAAAATCCCCTTTTACTTTCTTGACAAAAGGATTGTAAATCACCTCCAAATATTTCAGGCGATCCAAGTCATTAACTTTCACTTGCGCGATAAACGTGTGAAAGTGATAAATGTCCGACGGACTCAAAAATGTTTTGTACGAGTCCCAAATGATATTTCGGGTATACTCTACTATCTCAGGATAGCGCTCTTCGACAAAAAAGCGAATTTTTTTATTGATTTCTTTGATGTTTATGGGAGTAATCTCTCCGGCTTCATTTTCTTCAAAACCTTCGTGTTCAATTATAAAATCTTCGATTTTGACACGTTGCTCCTGAGCGGATACTTCAACAGCGCAAAGTAAAGCGCATGATATGAACAAAGAAAAGATGCTAAACTTCATGATCGTTGATGTTTTTTAATTTTTATAAATATAATAAATATCAAAATGAGTTATGGAAATCACCTACTTTAATTGGATAAAAAGCGAAATAAGTCATTCCCGTTGGCATAAATGACCAAAGCCAACAGCAAGAAAAACCCTACCATTTGGGCATACTCCATAAACTTGTCATTCGGTTTTCTTCCGCTGACCATTTCATATAATAAGAACATTACATGTCCTCCGTCCAAAGCAGGAATGGGCAACAGGTTCATAAAAGCCAAAATGATTGAAATAAAAGCCGTGCTAGCCCAAAAAGCCCTCCAATCCCAGGTGGCCGGAAAAAGACTCCCGATGGCACCAAAACCGCCCAACTGTGACGCCCCTTTCTTGGTAAAGACATATTTGAATTGGGCTACATAGTCATAAAGCGTCCAATATCCATAACTGAAACCTTCCGTGATGCTTTTGGCCAAAGAGAGGTCTACTTGACTGATTTTAATCGAATTTTTGGGGATGACCCCCATTTTACCCCCAGCATCCAATACCACATTGAGTGTGTCTCGAATCTGATTGCGTTCGACTACATATTGAACCGATTGGTTGGCCTTTTCGTTATTAAAGTCGCGCAGTTCTAACCAATCTTCTATGATGAGGTTATCGGCAGCAACAATTTTATCTCCCGCCCTAAAGCCGGCTGCATAAGCATTTCTGTCGGTCAAAACACTGTCTATCTCAGCGGGAAAACGCGGATATAAAATGCTCATTTGACCCGATGTAAACATTCGGTCACCAATATTTTCCGGTATTGCTAGGTTGACCCTACCACCATTGGCACGTTCTACTTGTACCTCTTTGACAGATCGAATCAATAACATTTTGTTGATGTCTAGGGCCACCTCAAGGGTTTTGCCATCGACCGAAAGAATTTGATCCCCTTTTTCAAAACCGATTTCTATGGCCAAAGGTGAAACACCCAAACCTAAGGGCATGGCGCTGTTGGGTAAGGTATTTTTACCCCAAACAAAGAGGATCATCATATAGATGAGAAAGCCCAGGATCAAATTGACCGTAACTCCACCCAGCATAATGATCAATCGCTGCCAAGCGGGTTTGGTGCGGAATTCCCATGGTTGTGCAGGTTGTTGCATCTGTTCCTTGTCCATGCTCTCATCGATCATCCCCGAGATTTTGACATAGCCCCCCAAGGGTAACCATCCAATCCCATAGACCGTGTCTCCAAATTTCTTTTTAAACAAAGCAAATTTTACGTCGAAGAACAGAAAAAACTTTTCTACACGGGTTTTAAAGATTTTGGCAGGGATAAAATGACCCAATTCATGTAATACAATAAGAATCGACAAACTGAGCAACAGTTGAATGCCCTTCATTAACATAGGTTCCATAGCAAATTAATTTTTGGAGACCAAAAATACCACTTTTAGCCACATTCAAGACCCATTTCGACAAAAACCTTTGACGTAAATTTTTGTGTTTTTTATCACTTATATTTGTCCAAACATGGGCATTTTAAAAAAATACAGAAAATTTTTGGGCGTATTTGCGGTCATTTCGGCCGTCATCTTAATGTTGTTTTACAATGCATTGTTGCCTACCAAAAAACTACCAGTCTACCAACCGGCTATGGTAAATTTTGAATTGGTGGACAGTACCATACAGCATCAAAAAAAATTCCATCGTATTGCCGATTTTTCACTGATCAATCAAAACGGTAAAACCATCACGCAAAAGGATTTTAAAGGGAAAATTTATGTGGCAGACTTCTTTTTTACCACCTGTCCCACCATCTGTATTGCCATGACGGACAACTTGGTTAAAGTTCAGGAAAAAATAAAAAATAACCCCAATGTGATGCTACTTTCCCATTCGGTTACCCCTAAGATCGATACTGTGGCTCAACTCAAAAAATACGCCCTCGAAAAGGG
>CALKCR010000027.1:0-6760 GCA_938082715.1 uncultured Flavobacteriaceae bacterium
AAAGTGCGCACAAGAAGACTCGAACTTCCACGGGATTTAACTCCCACCAGGCCCTCAACCTGGCGCGTCTACCAATTCCGCCATGTGCGCAGAAAGTGACCTGGCTGGGGCTCGAACCCAGGACCCTCTCCTTAAAAGGGAGATGCTCTACCAACTGAGCTACCAGGTCGAAAAAAAAGTGACTTGGCTGGGGCTCGAACCCAGGACCCTCTCCTTAAAAGGGAGATGCTCTACCAACTGAGCTACCAAGTCTTTTGAGGCTGCAAATATAATATCAATTATTTATTTATCAACTTCAATTGTTATAATTTTGAGGGACGATTCTATTCCTTTAAAAAATGGTAAAATCTATTGTTCTGATGGGCTATATGGGCTGTGGTAAATCTGCTGTTGGAAAACGCTTGGCAGCGCTTAAATCCCTTTTATTCATTGACCTTGATGAGTATATCGAGTCTCAGGAAAAAACCACTATTTCTCAAATATTTGAACAAGAGGGAGAATTGTACTTTCGAAAAAAAGAACGCTTCTATCTGGAAAAATTACTTTCTAAAGACCCTCAGGCGGTGATTTCATTGGGGGGAGGAACTCCTTGTTACTTTGACAATATCGATTTTGTCGTTCAAAAAAAAAATATCCTTAGTCTCTACCTCAAAACATCCCCCAAGACACTGGCCGGGAGATTGTTTGATCAAAAAGATCATCGCCCCATGATCGCCCATCTACAAACACCGCAGGAGTTGGAAAAATTTATAGCAAAACATCTTTTTGAAAGGGTACCTTTTTACATCAAGGCCGAACATTACATTACGACTGATCACCACCTTGAAGACGAGTTGGTCAATCGAATAGAAAAGCTACTCGCTTAAATACACCCCTTCGTTGTTTCCAAACGCTACATCGATATGCTCTTTGATGGAGGTGGAGAGTGAGATTCCTTTGAAATCTCCTTTGATCGGGAAGTTTTTGTGATTGCGATTAACCAAGACAGCGGTTTGTAGCTTTTTTAGTTTGATGCTCAGAAAATAGGTAACGGCGTAGATCAATGTACTGCCCGTATTGAGAACATCGTCTACCACCACAACAGAATTATTTTCGCACACTTCTAATTTTTTCGACAAGACAATTGGGTTGATGGGATTTTTTTTGTCCACCTTTATTTCCATAAAAACCACATCTATGTCACTAATCTTCTCCAATTCTTCACGGATTCTTTTGGCCAAAATCACCCCGTTGTGAGCGATGCCCGCCAAAATCAATTGTGAATCCTCGAAATGAGTTTCATAGATTTGGTAGGCGATTCTTTTTACGGTTTTATGAATGTCGTTGGCATCCATTATTTTATTTATATTTTCTGGCATTGTTAGGGTATAACCAATATGATTGCTGAAATATAGGAATAGATTTTTACTTTATTTTGTTCTCTGATAAGTTTTATAGTACAATAAGAATCAATGGCATCCTGTGATTATTATTGAACATCTCTGTCGGAGTCATCAATCTTCAAAATAGTCATCCATTTCCCTGCGGTCTTTTTTGGTGGGCCTTCCGCTTCCCCTTTCTCTTTCTGGACTCTTGGAAAGTGATTGAAAATTCGCATGATCAAAGGCATCTTTGGGCGTAATGTTTTGTCGATAAATGTCCACCAGTTTCGCTCCCAGTCTGCTCTTGGGAATGTCCATGACCATCAATTCATGCCAAATCTGGTTTTTTCTCACTTTGATTTTGTCTCCAATAAGAACTTCTCTGGATGGTTTTACCAATCGATCTCCAATTCTGACATGACCTTGTTTGCATGCCAAACTGGCTTGATTCCTTGATTTATAATAGCGGAGACACCATAGGTATTGATCAATTCGCATTGTTAAACTTACGATAATTCGATTACAAAAATAAAGTAAAATTGTATCTTGCAAACCAAATTTTTAGGATGAAGTATTTAAGCTATATCTTTTGTGTCTTAATTTTATTAGGTCTTGTTTTGAGTTGCAAGAAAGACTCTGGACCCGAGCCTGTTAGGGAGCTTCAGGAACAAGTCCCAAAAGACGATGAAGCCTTGGTGAGTTATCTTCAAACTCATTTCTACAATTATGAAGAATTTGATGAAGACCCCGATAACTACAAAATAGAAATAAGCATCGACACCATAGCCGATGATAATACCGACAAAACGCCACTGTGGGATCAAGTGCAGACCAAAACCATTGAATTGACCGATAGAAATGACAATAAAGTTCCCAATAAAATGTACTATTTAGAAGTTAGAGAAGGGGTAGGAGAAAACCCAAGCCGAATGGATTCTACTTTTGTAACCTATAAAGGGACGTTATTAAATAGAAAAGTTTTTGATAGTAGAGAATTACCCTTATGGTTTGATTTGACAGATGTTATTCGTGGATTTAGAGAGTTTTTACCAGAATTAAAGGCCGGAGATCATACATTGAATAACGACGGCACCTATGATTTAGATAACTATGGTCAGGGAGTCTTTTTCATTCCCTCTGCATTAGGTTATTATGCTCAGAATCTTTTAACCATTCCCAAATACTCTCCTTTGGTCTTTTCTGTTGCCTTACATAAAGTAAACCCTGCTGATCATGACAACGATGGTGTTTTGTCCATCAATGAAGATCCTGATGGTGATGGCAACCCATTTAATGACGATACGGACGAGGATCGGATTCCCAACTATAGGGATAGTGACGATGATGGAGATGGAACCCTCACCAAAAAAGAATATGATCGGGACGGTGACGGTGTTCCGGACGATGATGATAACGACGGAATTCCGGATTATCTAGATCAAGACAACACCTAATTCAGTTTAAAAGAAACCCCCAATGTGAATTGGCTGGGTTGGGTATTAATTTTTCCCTCAATGGGGACACCCGCTTGAGACAATAATTTACTTTCCATGGCCGATAGGCCCTTTTCGTAACGCAAATCAATTCCAAAGGGACCCAATTTTAAACGGCTACCGATGTGTAAACCAAAGGTCATTTTGTTTTTGATTTCCTCCAGCTTCAGATTATTGCTCTTTTGTGAGAGGTTATAAAAGGTAGTTGGCCCCAAAAATATACTTACCGGCCCCAATAGGGTTAAACCGAAAGATACTGGAAGTTCAATTCTGGAATTGTCAATCAAATTATTTTCAAATTGGCTGCTGACTTTGGTGTATTGCAATTCGGGTCTAAAGTAAAGGATCAAAAAATCAACTTCAGTGTACACCCCCAAATGAAAGCCTGTTTTTTTGTCTAATGGACCTTGTTTTTGGAGTTCATCGGCAATCAGTACAATGTCCCCTGAGGAGTCGAAGTTGACACCTCCTTTGAGGCCAAACTTTATTTGCGAAAAGGAAAACTGTGCGCTAAAGAGCAGTAGGAATAATATGGGGTATGATTTCATAGTTAAAACTATGAAATTATTTTTCTATTCATTACCTTTTTACAAGCTGATATTATGGCATTTTTATTCAAACCGTACTTTTCCATCAATTGAGCTGGGGTTCCGGATTCACCAAAGGTGTCTTTGGTGGCAATGAACTCCTGAGGGGTGGGGAGTTCCAAGGCCAGTGCTGCGGCAATACTTTCCCCTAAACCTCCCAAATAGTTGTGTTCTTCGGCAGAGACAATACAGCCTGTTTTTTGAATCGAAGAGACAAGCAGTTCGCTGTCCAGCGGTTTGATGGTGTGTATGTTGACCACTTCAGCAGAGATGCCTTCCGCTTCCAGCGCTTCTGCAGCCAGTAAAGCTTCCCAGACCAAATGACCAGTAGCAGCAATGGTAACGTCATTACCGGGGTTTAATACTATACCTTTGCCTATTTCGAAGGGGATGTCATCGGTGATAAAATTGGCTACCTTGGGACGTCCAAAACGGAGGTAAACAGGGCCTTGGTGATCTGCAATGGCCATGGTCGCCGCTTTGGTCTGATTAAAATCACAAGGATTGATCACTGTCATACCGGGCAACATTTTCATCAGGCCGATGTCTTCCAAAATCTGGTGGGTAGCCCCATCTTCTCCCAGTGTTACTCCCGCATGCGAGGCACATATTTTTACATTTTTTCCTGAATAGGCTATGGATTGCCGAATTTGGTCGTAAACCCTTCCTGTAGAAAAGTTGGCAAATGTACCCGTAAAAGGGATTTTTCCTCCTATGGTCAAACCTGCGGCAATGCCCATCATATTGGCTTCGGCAATTCCTATTTGGAAAAACCGTTCCGGATTTTCGTCAATAAATTCTTGCATCTTAAGTGACCCTATCAGGTCAGCACAAAGGGCAACGACCTTGGGGTTTGTTCTTCCAAGTTCAGCCAAACCTGCGCCAAAACCCGAGCGGGTGTCTACCTTACCTTGATCCGTATATTTTTTCATGAATTTTTGAAGTTCCTAAATTAATAATCCCCTAATGTCTCCGGGTTTTGAGATAATGCGACTTCCAATTGTTCATCATTGGGTGCCTTTCCATGCCAGGCGTGGGTGTGCATCATATAATCTACACCATTGCCCATTTCTGTATGCATGATGATGACAACGGGTTGGTCTTTTCCTGTTTTGGTTTGGGCCAGTTTCAATGTTTCTATAATGGATTTAAGGTCGTTTCCTTCCTCAAGCAGAAGGACTTCCCAACCGAATGCTTCAAATTTTTTGGCAATGTTCCCCATGGGCAAAACATCGTCTGTTGAACCGTCGATCTGTTTTCCGTTGAGATCTACCGTGGCAATTAAATTGTCCACTTTTTTTCCTGCTGCATACATGATGGCTTCCCAGTTTTGACCCTCTTGTAATTCGCCATCGCCAATCAGTGCAAAAACGGTTTTAGCGTCATTGTTTAATTTTTTGGAAAGTGCGGCACCAATAGCTACCGACAAGCCTTGACCCAGGGAGCCCGAGGCAACTCTCACGCCGGGAAGTCCCTCGTGGGTAGTGGGGTGTCCTTGTAACCTGGAATCAATCAAACGGAAAGTTTGAAGCTCCTCGACAGGGAAATAGCCCTTGCGTGCCAAAACACTGTAAAATATCGGAGAGATGTGACCGTTTGATAGAAAAAATAAATCTTCGTTGGCGCCATCCATGTCAAAACCCTCTTTGAGTTTCATGACCTCATAATAGAGGGCAACAAAAAATTCTGTACAGCCAAGTGATCCTCCGGGATGTCCTGAATTCACCTTGTGAACCATACGCAAAATGTCTCTTCTTACTTGAAAAACAAGATTGTTCAAAAAATTAAAGTCTGGCATTGTGATAAATTTTCAGGGCAAAAATAAGCTTTCAAGCTTTAGCCACAAAGTAGTGAGAATCATTTTGTTTAAAAATAATTTTTTTAAAGGTTTTAAATCGCAGATGAAGCAGAATCATTTCCCAGTATCTTATATTTGCAGCTACTCTTAGGCATGAAATTCAATTTAATTCAAACAGATCCGTCCTCATCGGCCAGAGCCGCCACTTTGTCAACCGACCACGGAAATATTGAAACACCTATTTTTATGCCGGTGGGAACAGCAGCTACCGTAAAGGGAGTGCATCAGAGGGAATTGAAGCAGGACATCCAGCCGGATATTATCTTAGGGAATACCTATCATCTCTACCTTAGACCCGGTACAGAAATTCTTCAACAAGCAGGGGGGCTCCACCAATTTATGAATTGGAAATCTCCCATACTGACTGATTCCGGTGGCTATCAAGTATATTCTCTTTCAGACAACAGAAAAATAAAAGAAGAAGGTGTTACTTTCAAATCACACATCGACGGTTCTAAACATTTTTTTTCACCAGAGGATGCAATAGACATTCAACGAAAAATAGGAGGGGACATCATCATGGCCTTTGACGAGTGTACGCCTTACCCCTGTGACTATGCCTATGCAAAGGATTCAATGCACATGACCCACAGGTGGTTGGATCGATGCCTAGAGCATCACCACAAAACCCCTTTTGAATACGATTACCGCCAATTCCTGTTTCCTATTGTCCAAGGCAGTGTTTACAAAGATTTAAGGCAAGAATCGGCAGATTATATAGCTAACAAAGATGCACCGGGCAATGCCATTGGAGGCTTGTCGGTAGGTGAACCCGCTCCAGAAATGTATGCTATGACCGAAGTGGTATGCGAACATTTGCCGCAGGACAAACCCCGTTATTTAATGGGGGTAGGGACGCCCATCAATATTTTGGAAAATATAGCTTTGGGCATCGATATGTTTGATTGTGTTATGCCGACCCGAAATGCCAGAAATGGAATGCTGTTTACTGCACAGGGTACCCTCAACATCAAAAACAAAAAATGGGAAAATGATTTTTCACCCATTGATTTGGCCAATTACTGTTATGTGGATACAGATTATTCCAAAGCCTATTTAAGGCACCTGTTTACGGTGAATGAAATGTTGGGCAAACAGATCGCCACCCTACACAATCTTAGTTTTTATGTATGGTTGGTAAGGGAAGCCAGAAAGCATATCTTAGCTAACGATTTTAGTCATTGGAAAAACCACATGTGTCGTCAAATGGACAATCGATTGTAGGATGAAAATCATCGACTGGTACATCATCAAAAAATACCTCTCCACTTTTGTGGTGATGATCTTACTTTTTATTCCCATTGGGATCATGGTGGACATAGCCGAAAAGATCGATAAATTCAAAGAAAATGAAGTACCCAGAGATGCAATTTTAAGTTATTATTTAGATTTTACCTGGTACTTTGGCAATCTGCTCTTCCCCATATTTCTTTTTTTGGCAGTAATATGGTTTACCTCAAA
>CALKCR010000028.1:0-49863 GCA_938082715.1 uncultured Flavobacteriaceae bacterium
AAACATTCGATCTCAGGATGTCGCTCAATTTCTGGGTGCCTTACTCAATGTTTATGTGGTCTTTTTACTTTTAGCCGCATTAGTCGCCTTTTTGATTGCCAATTCAGTAACTAGGCCACTTGCCGTTATTGGTGAAAAGCTAAGAATGATTAAAGTAGGCGAAAAGAATGACCCTATTGATTGGAAAAGTAAAGACGAAATCGGAGATTTTGTAGCCCGATTCAATGATATGATCATGGCTTTAGAAAAAAGTACGCAACAGTTGGCCCGGACCCAACGGGAAACCGCCTGGCGGGAAATGGCCAAACAGGTTGCCCATGAAATCAAAAACCCACTCACTCCAATGAAACTACAGATACAAATGTTGGAGCGTGCAGCAGAAAAAGATCCGGAAAAAGCACAGAAAATGATGAAGCGCGTATCAAGGACTCTCGTTGAGCAAATCGATACTATGAGTGATGTGGCCAATGCATTTTCGGATTTTGCAACCCTGCCCAAACCCAAATTGATAAAGTCTGATTTGGTAGAAATTACCCGCAGGTCTTTGGAGATTTTCGAGGGTGATATCATAGAATTCAATACCTCCGACAAAGAAATTAGGCTGCGTTTGGATCGAACACAATGGATCAGAGTGACCACAAATATCGTCCAAAATGCCCTGCAAGCGGTCAAACAAGGACAACAAGCCAAAATAAAAGTCTCCATCATAAAAGGACAAAAAAATGTCAAAATTTCTTTCGCTGACAATGGGATTGGAATTCCCAAATCCATTCAATCTAAAGTATTTGAACCCAAATTTACTACTAAGTCCAAAGGAATGGGCTTGGGATTGGGCATTGTAAAAAACATCATTGATTCTCATAAGGGAAAAATAGAATACACCACCGGTGACAATGGAACTACCTTTGTTGTTATGCTAAAATTGTAAAAAATGAACGGTAAACTGACTTGGGTTGAGATTCAGGACAAGATTGGATGGATTAAAATTAATCGTGAAAAAAAACTCAACGCCCTCAACCGGGATTTGATTGACGAATTGCACGAGCGGTTGGTCGATTTTCAACAGCATAGTTCGGTAAAGGTTATCATACTCACGGGCAGTGGAGATAAAGCTTTTGTAGCGGGGGCAGACATCTCAGAGTTTTCGAGTTTTGACCCTCAACAAGCCGAAGCATTGGCCCGTCGTGGAAATCAAGTTTTATTTGACTTTATTGCACAATTGGAAAAACCTGTGATCGCTGCCATCAATGGTTATGCATTGGGAGGAGGACTGGAACTGGCAATGGCTTGTCATCTGAGAATAGCAGCCCAACACGCCAAAATGGGATTGCCCGAAGTATCACTGGGAGTGATACCCGGTTATGGCGGGACACAACGATTACCTGCTTTGATTGGAAGGGGAAATGCCATGGAGATGATTTTGACCGGAGACATGATCGGTGCCGATAAAGCCCTCCAAATGGGACTGGTCAATCAGGTGGTTCCCCTAGAAAAACTGCTCGAAGCGGCCATCACCTTGGCAGAAAGACTGATGAAAAACGCTCCCCATTCAATCAAAAATGCCATCAAAGCCCTCAATGCATCCGATGGAACCTCAAAAGGATTTCAGGAAGAAAACCTTCAATTTTCCCGCTGTTTTGGAACAGCCGATTTTGAGGAAGGCATTGCTGCTTTTCTTGAAAAAAGAAAACCGCAATTTTAAACCTCTTGCACCCCTCGAGAGATCAAACGCTCCAACTCCTGAAAAAGTACATCGGGCTCTTGTTCGCTTAGCTTAAACGTTGACTGCACCTTCAAAATTACTCGGATACCAATGGGAATAGGGAAGTATCGGTATTGGGACAGCTTCCATGAGTTGTTGATGCTCACAGCAACTACAGTGGCATCGGGAATTTGTTCAAACAATGTGATTAAACCCCTAGAGTAGAACTTTTTGGGTCGCCCGTCTTTGCTTCGGGTTCCCTCAGGGAAAATTACAGCGGCCCATTGATTTTTTTGGACTTGCTCCCCAAAGCCTTTGATTTTTTCAAGGGCCAAAACGGGCTTGTCCCGGTCAATCAAAACCGAACCTCCGTGACGGAGATTATAGGAGACACTTGGAATTCCGTTGCCCAATGATGACTTACTGATGAACTTGGGATGGTATTTTCTAAAGTACCAGATAATGGGTGGAATATCATAGGTGCTTTGATGATTGGAAACAATAATCAAAGGCCCCTTATCGGGCATTTTAAAGGGATTGGAAAACTCAAAACTGGTACCCAAAATACTCAAACACCTCAACAAAAAAAAATTGAGCCAATCAACGGATTTTTTGTGAGCAGCATAACCCATCAACTGATGGCAAAAGACTTGGATCAGGTGGAAAAAAATCAAAGTCGAAATGAATGAAAAGTAATATAGTATCGTGAAGGGATAAGAAAAAACTTTTTTCGCGACCAAAACTTAGATGATTTTAATTGCGATGATTCAGTCACAAAACTCATCAAAGGCCTCTGTCAAATTTTCGGCAATTAGTTGAGCCGTTCGACCTTCAATGTGGTGTCTTTCTATCATGTGGACCAGTTCTCCGTCTTTAAACAGCGCCAAACTGGGGGAGGAAGGTGGAAAAGGAATCATTTTGGCTCTTGCCGCATCGGTGGCATCTCGATCTACTCCTGCAAATACAGTGTATAAATGATCCGGAGTATTTTGGTTGTTTAATGAAATTCTTACAGCAGGACGAGCATTTGCAGCGGCACAACCACAAACAGAGTTAACCACAACCAGTGCTGTTCCCGATTTGGACAAGGCAGATTCTACGGCATCAGGAGACAACAACTCTTCAAAGCCGATGGTTGTTAGTTCTTCTTTCATGGGCCTAACTATTTCAGCTGGATACATATTTAAATTTTTTGTAAAGATAAAAAACTCCCGATTTAATCAAGAGGGGTAAACAATCTTTTATTGACATTTGTATCTTTACACTCTCATTAAAACCAGCTTATGATTAAATGGGTGGCCGCAGTGATCGGTTATTCTTTTTTAAGGTTTCCCGGAGCCATTTTAGGATTTATGGTTGGAGGGTTTTTTGAATTTTTATCCAAGAACTCCATTCAAATCAGAACCTCATCTTATGCCATCAAACCCGAAACATTTCAGTTGAATTTGTTGGCACTTTCCGCATTGATCATCAAAGCCGATGGTAAAATTGAACAAAAGGAACTGGATTTTGTGAGGAGTTTCTTTATTGGCCAATACGGAAAAGAGCGTGCCGATTCGATTTTTAGAACCTTTAATACTCAAATCAAAAAAGAGACCCAGCACCTCGACCAACTGACCCGAATTTTTGTTCAGCAAACCGCCTATGAAACCCGTTTACAGATTCTTCATTTTTTGTTTGGTATAGCCAATGCCGATGGCAATATCTCTGATATAGAATTGCAAAAGCTTTCACAGGTGGCCACGGGAATGCGACTGCGCTTGCCCGATTTTGAAAGCATCAAAGCCATGTTTGTCAAAAACACTGACAATGCCTATAAAATTCTTGAGGTGGATTCCAATGCCAGCCTGAATGAAATTAAAAAGGCGTATCGAAAGATGGCCAAAAAATACCACCCCGATAAGCTTCGTGGACAAGATCCTGCCATGATCAAGGGAGGAGAAGAAAAGTTCAGAGAAGTACAAAAAGCCTACGAAACACTAATGCGTCAAAAAAATAATTAAAATTGCTCTATGGAAACATTTTGGTTTTATTTCGATTTGGGCCTAGATCATGTCCTTGATGTAAGGGGATTGGATCACTTTTACTTTCTTGTTGCCCTATCACTTCCATTTGCCTTTAAGAATTGGCAAAAGCTGCTGTTGTGGGTAAGTCTTTTTACTTTGGGCCATTCTCTATCCCTACTGATCTCTCATTTTGAATGGATAAAAATAGATGCGAAATGGGTTGAGTTTTTGATTCCTGTCACCATCTGTATCACTTGTCTTTCGATACTGATTCAAAAACAACACACCCATCTTAAAGGGATTTGGATCAACCTGATCACTTTATTTTTTGGATTGATTCATGGTTTTGGTTTTGGCCGTTATTTTAAAATGATTGCCTCCCAAGGAGAAGCAATTCTAGGCCTTTTAGAGTTTGCTTTAGGGGTTGAATTTGCTCAGATTTTGATCGTGATATTTGTTCTTTTGATCAATTGGGTGGCCATTGGGTTGTTGAAAGTTCAATCCCTCAAATGGCAATGGATCATCGCTGCCATGATCTTGTCTCAAGCGGTTGTGATGACTTCAAATAACTGGCCATTTTAAATTATATTAGCAAGCATGTCTTCGGAAAAGCAAAAAAGATACGATCAGGCCTACATGAAAATGGCACAAACCTGGGGAGAACTTTCTCATTGCGAGCGCAGAAAAGTGGGAGCGTTGATTGTCAAAGACCGAATGATCATTTCTGACGGATACAACGGAACCCCATCGGGTTTTGAAAATGAATGTGAAGACGAAAATCATTATACCAAATGGTATGTGCTCCATGCCGAAGCCAATGCCATATTGAAAGTAGCCGCTTCAACCCAATCTTGTGTGGGTGCGACCCTGTACATTACCCTCTCCCCTTGCAGAGAGTGCAGCAAACTCATTCATCAGGCCGGGATCAAAAGAGTGGTTTTCTCACTGGCATACAAAGACCGATCCGGCCTTGATTTTCTTGAAAAAGCGGGTGTAATTTTAACTCAATTGGATTGACCGTCATAAGCTAAACTAACCCATGAAAAAAAATTTAGTTCTTTTTGCCATCGTATTCCTTTCAATTTGCATAGGCTATTTACTGGGCAGTGAAAAAGAAATTTTGATGTCCGATCAACAGGATTCTTGGAGTATGAATCGACTGGAACGACTGCTGCAGTATATCGATAATGATTATGTAGAGGAGATTGACACAGACAGTTTGGTTGGAGAAGTAATCGAAGACATTGTCAATCGATTGGATCCACACTCGATCTATATCCCCGCCCATCAAAGACAAAACATCGCTGAAAATATGCAAGGTAATTTTTACGGCATAGGCGTCAGTTTTTTGATGTTCAAAGACAGTGTAACCATCGTCAGGGTCTTGGAAGGCGGCCCCAGCAAAGCAGCCGGACTTCTGGCAGGTGATAGGATTTTGATCGCCGATGAAGATACCTTATTCCAGAAAAACTACTCCAATGAAAAGATCGTGCAAACCCTTAAAGGTAGGCCGGGAACTTCCGTTGATCTGACCATGTATCGTAAATCAGAGGGCAAAATATTTCAATTGGAAATTAAAAGAGGAAAGGTTCCTTTGCCTAGTGTTGATTCCTATTATATGATGGGCAAGACTGTGGGTTACCTTAAAATCAATCGGTTTTCTCAAACCACCTATAATGAGTTTGACCTTGCCCTGAATGATTTGATTTCTCAGGGAATGAAAAAAATGATTTTGGACTTGAGGGATAATCCCGGGGGATATCTACATCCCGCAATACAAATCTCAAATGCCCTATTGCAAAAAGACCAAACCATAGTGATTACAAAGAGCAATATGGGGGAAGAAGAAAAATCAATGGCGGAGGGCAATGGTAATTTTCAAGAGGGAGATTTGATTATTTTGGTCAATGGACAATCGGCTTCTGCCAGTGAGATCGTCGCCGGCGCAGTACAGGATAACGACAGGGGTTGGATCATTGGAAGGAGAACTTTTGGTAAAGGATTGGTACAGCAGCAAATGCCGCTGGGAGGAGGGGATGCCGTTCGACTGACGATCGCCAAATATTTTACTCCTACCGGAAGGTCAATTCAAAAACCCTACAACGGGGATAGAGAAGCCTATGATCAAGATCTCAGTAATCGTTATCACAATGGAGAAATGGCCGATGCAAAAAAAATTCCTGTTACCGACAGTCTGGCCTATAAAACCCCTGAGGGCAGAACCGTTTTTGGAGGGGGAGGCATTACTCCCGATTTTTACATTTCAAATAAAAATACAGAACAAGAGGAATGGGATTCACTCATTTTGAACTCCAACATGATGAATAATTTTGTCTTTGAAGAATTGGACAATAACAGAAGAAAATTCAATGGCCTCGATTTAGAGGATCTACTCGAAGGTAAATTTGAGGACTTGCTCCCATGGCACGATTTGTTTGTAAAATACTGTGCCGAAAGAGAAGTTGAGATCACAATAGAAGCACTGCAAACCCTAAAGGCGGTAAAGGCTTATCTGGGACTACAGCTTTTTGGAGAGAATACTTTTAACCAGATCAAAAACCAAGACGATTTATTCTTAGAAGCCGCCATCAGTGCCTTAGACAGTTTGTCTCAGACAAACTAACGGTTAATTTTTTTGGAAATTTTTTTGGAAATCATCAAAAGCAGTATAAGTAAAAAAGCACAAAGAGCTGCCATAATTCCAATGACTGCGATGGAACTTTTGTCAGAAAGAGGGTCTTCCCAATTGACTTGAGTTACATTAAAAATCACCATCCCAAGGGACAATACCATCAAAATTCTCATGAATGTTTTCATCATATAAAATTACTAAACTCCCCGATAAACCCAGTGAACTTAAACTACTATTTTACTCACGTTGGTTGCAAAGAGTTTTACAGCTATGGCCAACAAGATGATTCCAAAAATTTTACGAATAATATTGATGCCTTGTTTGCCCAAAATCCGTTCCAGTCTTGAGGATGATTTGAGGATGATATAGACGATCAAGATGTTGATCATTATGGCAAAGATGATATTGATCAAATCATATTCTGCCCGCAATGACAACAAAGTGGTCATGGTTCCGGCTCCTGCAATAATAGGGAAGGCCAAAGGGACAATAGAGGCAACCTCTAGGGCTTCGTCTTTGAACAAAGTGATGCCTAAAATCATTTCCAAGGCCAAAAAGAAAATCACAAAGGAGCCTGCCACCGCAAAAGAGTTAACGTCTATTCCGATGAGAGCTAGAATTTTTTCTCCTAAAAAAAGAAAGGCAATCATGATTAAAGCAGCCACTAAAGAAGCTTTCCCAGACTGAATATGTCCCGCTTTTTCTCTTAAACTGATCACGATGGGGATACTTCCTATAATGTCAATGACTGCAAAAAGTACCATACTGGCCGTCAAAATTTCTTTTAAATCCATCTCAATAATTTGTTCAAAGGTAAAGCCCTTTTGCTACATTGTTTTTATATTATACTAAATTTGAAAATATTTTAGGACATAAATTCTGAATACAATGTTTCAAATTGAGAGTTCACTAGTATCGGAAGAAATCATCACCAATGATTTTGTGTGTAATCTAAATGCCTGTAAAGGAGCCTGTTGTGTTGAAGGAGAAGCGGGCGCACCACTTGATAAAGAGGAAACAGAGTTTCTAGAAAAAAACTACGATGCCATCGCCCCTTTCCTGAATGAAAAAGGCAAAGCGGCCATTGAAAAGCAGGGTAAGTTTATCCAAGTAGAAAAAGACACTTTTGAAACCCCTTTGGTGGACAACAAAGAATGCGCTTATGTCGTTTTTGGAGCCAATGGAACCACACAATGTGGTATAGAAAATGCCCACCGCGCCCAATCAATAGATTGGAAAAAACCCATTTCATGTCACCTTTATCCGGTTCGCGTAAAAGAGTATTCTGAGTTCAGTGCAGTGAACTACCACCGCTGGCAAATTTGTGATGCTGGTTGTCAATTGGGAGATAGTTTGAAAATTCCAATTTATCAATTTGTAAAAGATGCCCTGATCAGAAAGTTTGGAAATAAGTGGTATTCAGAATTGGAATTGGCCGCCCGAGAAATTAATTCCTAAGGGTCAGTATTTACAGGGGTTAAGCAATTTTTTTATTTTATATATTATTGATTATCAGGTATTTAAAATAAGTTGTTTTTTTCTGATCTCAATTTCTTAAAAAGAAAATTTGTTAAAAACTCGACCTGTTTGTGGAAAAGTATGTCTTTCATTTTTGATAACATTTTAGAATCTTTGTTGTGACAAAATACGATAACTAATAAAGAAAAGATCATATGGCAGCTGTAGAACCAATCCTTCAAGAAAACGAAAATAGATTTGTAATATTTCCCATTCAACACCACGATATTTGGGAATGGTACAAAAAGATGGAGGCGAGTTTTTGGACAGCTGAAGAAATTGATTTACATCAAGATCTAAACGATTGGAATACCAAGTTGAGTGACGATGAAAAATATTTCATCAAACACATTTTGGCCTTTTTTGCAGCTTCAGACGGAATCGTAAATGAAAATTTAGCAGAAAATTTTGTCAACGAAGTTCAATATTCGGAGGCTAAATTTTTCTATGGTTTCCAAATCATGATGGAAAATATCCATTCTGAAACATATTCTCTTTTGATCGACACCTATGTCAAAGACGAGGCAGAAAAAACAAAATTATTCAAAGCGATTGAAGTTTTTCCAGCCATCAAAAAGAAAGCTGATTGGGCTTTACGTTGGATTGATTCCGACTCATTTGCCGAGAGGTTGATTGCTTTTGCTGCGGTAGAGGGTATTTTCTTCTCCGGTGCGTTTTGTTCAATATTCTGGCTTAAAAAAAGAGGTTTAATGCCAGGTCTTGCTTTCTCTAACGAGTTAATCTCCAGAGACGAAGGGGTCCATTGTGACTTTGCGGTACACCTTCATAATAAGCACCTAGTGAACAAAGTTCCCAAAGAAAGGATTGAGGAAATCATCCTGGATGCCTTAAGAATAGAGCGGGAGTTCATCACGGAATCATTACCCGTCAGTTTAATCGGTATGAATGCCAAGTTGATGACACAATATTTGGAGTTTGTAACAGATCGTTTACTCGTTGAGTTGGGCTGTGAAAAGAAGCACAACGTGACCAATCCATTTGACTTTATGGACATGATCTCACTTCAGGGTAAAACCAACTTTTTTGAAAAGCGTGTTTCTGAATACCAAAAAGCAGGTGTGCTCAACAACGAAAAAGAGGAAACGCAATTTACCACTGACGCAGATTTCTAGTCTGAGGATCAGTCGCCCCCAACCCCAACCCAGTACCTCAGTAAATAGACCCTTTTGGGTTCTTATTTTAATTTAATTTTAAAATAGAAATCTATGTATGTAGTAAAAAGAGATGGGCGTAAAGAGCCAATAATGTTTGATAAGATTACGGCTCGTATTAGAAAACTCAACTATGGATTGAATCCATTGGTTGACCCGGTCCGGGTAGCCATGCGGGTAATCGAAGGGCTTTATGATGGGGTTACTACCTCAGAATTGGATAACCTTGCCGCTGAAATCGCAGCCACCATGACCACCACCCATCCCGACTACGCACAATTGGCAGCAAGAATTTCTGTTTCCAACCTACATAAAAACACCAAAAAATCTTTCTCGGCTACGATGAAAGACCTTTATGAATATGTCAACCCCAGAACCGGTAAAAAAGCGCCATTGCTCTCCGATGAAGTTTATAAAATCATTGAGGAAAATGCAGACCAGATCGATTCAAATATCATCTACAACAGGGATTTCGGATATGACTTTTTTGGCTTTAAAACTCTGGAACGTTCCTATTTGTTAAAGCTTAACGGTCAGATTGTAGAGCGTCCGCAACACATGTTAATGCGGGTTTCCATCGGTATTCACCTCAATGACTTAGAGGCTGCTTTTGAGACCTATGAATTGATGTCCAAGCGGTATTTTACCCATGCAACACCCACTCTTTTTAACTCCGGTACACCCAAACCCCAAATGTCCTCTTGTTTTCTGTTGACCATGAAGGACGACAGCATTGACGGTATTTATGATACCCTCAAGCAAACAGCCAAAATCTCCCAATCGGCTGGCGGGATAGGGCTTTCTATTCACAACATCCGAGCCACCGGCTCCTATATCGCCGGAACCAACGGTACCTCCAATGGTATCGTCCCCATGCTCAGGGTTTTCAATGATACTGCTCGATACGTAGATCAAGGAGGGGGGAAAAGAAAAGGATCTTTTGCAATCTATGTCGAACCATGGCACGCCGATATTTTTGATTTTCTTGAATTAAAGAAAAACCACGGTAAAGAAGAAATGCGTGCAAGGGATTTGTTCTATGCCATGTGGATTTCAGATCTATTCATGAAGCGTGTAGAAGAAAATGCCTCTTGGACATTGATGTGTCCCAACGAGTGTCCGGGACTTTATGATTGTCATGGTGAAGACTTTGAAAAACTCTACATCAAATACGAAAAAGAGGGTAAAGGGAGAAGAACCATCCAAGCTCGCGAACTTTGGGACAAAATTTTGGAATCTCAAATTGAAACGGGAACCCCATACATGCTCTATAAGGACGCTGCCAACAGAAAGTCCAATCAGAAAAATTTAGGAACCATTCGTTCTTCCAACCTCTGTACCGAAATTTTGGAGTATACCTCAGAGGACGAAGTTGCTGTTTGTAATCTTGCTTCCATCGCACTACCGATGTTTGTAAAAGAGGGCAAGTTCAATCACCAAGAATTGTTTAACGTTACCAAAAGGGTCACCAAAAATCTCAACCGAGTCATTGATCGTAACTATTACCCGGTCAAGGAGGCAGAAAACTCCAATATGAGACATCGTCCGGTAGGTTTGGGTGTCCAAGGCTTGGCCGATACTTTCATCAAATTGAGGTTACCTTTTACCAGTGAAGAAGCCAAAACCTTAAATCAAGAAATTTTTGAAACCCTCTACTTTGCAGCAGTTACCGCCTCTCTTGAGGAAGCGGAAAAAGACGGCCCTTACAAAACCTACAAAGGATCGCCCATAGCAAAAGGAGAATTCCAACACAACCTTTGGGGCATCAAAGACGAGGAACTCAGCGGAAGATGGGATTGGAAAGATTTGCGTAAGAATGTAAAAAAACACGGTGTAAGAAACTCTCTATTGGTAGCGCCCATGCCCACAGCATCGACCTCTCAAATTCTAGGAAATAACGAATGTTTTGAACCTTACACATCAAATATTTACACCCGAAGGGTTTTGTCTGGAGAGTTTATCGTAGTCAACAAGCACCTCTTGGAAGACCTGGTCAATCTGGGGTTGTGGAACGAAGACATGAAACAAGAGTTGATGCAAGCCAATGGATCCATCCAACAGATACAGGGAATACCGGAAGACATCAAAGAATTGTACAGAACCGTTTGGGAAATGAGTATGAAAGACATCATCGATATGTCCCGACACAGAGGCTATTTTATCGATCAGTCACAATCCCTGAATTTGTTTATGGAAGGGGCAACCATGGCGAAATTGACTTCAATGCACTTTTATGCCTGGAAATCGGGTCTCAAAACAGGAATGTATTATTTGAGGACAAAATCTGCTGTTGATGCAATCAAATTTACGCTGGACAATGCCAAGGCGGCAAAATCAAAAGCGGATAAGGTAGATCAATCCCCCAACAAATCGGAGGCAATAGTTGCCACCACCTCAGCCTTAGCTGCTGCCGGCGGGAAAGATCAGAGCAACCCTGCCGCCGCTGTAGAACCCCTCACCCCAGCCGAGTTAAAACAGATGCTGGAAAAATCCAAGAAAAGTGAAGATGATGATTGTCTAATGTGCGGCTCATAATTCATTTTCACTTCTTAAAACGCTTATTTTAATTAGATAAGCGTTTTTTTATACGGTATATTTAACTGATTATGTGTTAGTTATATATTAATTGTAAATTTAATGTTAATTTAATGTTTATTTTTAGTGAACATTTGTGTAAATTAGCAGTGAATTTAGAATACCAAACTATGAAATATATAGCCTTCCTATTGATAATGTTTTCATTCACACTGAGTGCACAAGAAAGTAAAGCCCCTAAGTATGAAAAGGAAGGTGACCTTACCAAAGTTGTATTTTTTCATGATAATGGAGAGATCGCACAAACTGGATATTTTAAAGACAAAAAACGCCACGGAAACTGGATTAGCTTCCAAGATTCAGGGGAAAAAACCGCTATGGGTTCTTACCAAATGGGTTTGAAAAACGGTCAATGGTTTTTTTGGAAAGGAAACGAATTGATCGAAGTGATCTACGAAGACAACAAAATCATCAATGTCTTAGAGTGGAATAACAGCGATAAAAAAATGATCGCCAAAAACAATTAATCACGTTTAGCTCTTAAGCTTTCAAGATTTTATTTTTTTACCTACTCTGTAGAATTCTTCTACCAAATCAAACTTGTGAAAGATAAGATCTTTGGTTCGGATCAGGATATTGAAATAAAGTGCCGTGTTTTTGGGGCTTGTTTCTCCTTCGATTCTTAGGATTTGATCGTCGATTTTTTGGTTCAACAAATCAAAGTTTTGTTTCTTTTGTATCAAAACATCATTGAACTCTTTCTCACTGAATTGTACATTAAAAGCTTCAATCCCTTCTTTAAAAACAGAAGATAAAGACTCAAAAATCTCATTGAGATCATCGATCTGCTGGGCCTTCAGCGGACTGTGATTATTGTTGATGTGTTTATGGCTTTCATTGGAAATATATATCAGGTCTTCAATGAGATCTGACATAATGCCCAACAAGGAAATGTAAAATCGACTGGCCGGCACGCTGGTTTCCTTGATGCGTTTGATGAAATAATAGATCCCATTTTTCAAATCATTTACCTCAACAAACAGTTCATCAGCATTCTTTTTGGCATTGGAAAGGGTTCTGAGGTCGTTATTGGACAGGCCTCGGATGGTAGCAGCATAAATCTCATAGGTATTCCCAATTACATTGGCAATATTCATAACACTCTCCTCAATAACACCATTGTAGGAATCGCTCTGAGAACTGAGGCGTCTTCCTTTGTGTATTTCTTTGTTTTCTCTTCTGTGATTGATAAAGTTTCTGGTAATCAACAGCAGTATGATACCTAAAATCACAAGAATGGCCGTAAACCCACCCCAATGAATGAGATAGACAATTCCCCCACAAACCAAGAAGGCACTCAAGGCAGTAAAAAACCAACCGCCAATCACATTGATCACGCCCGCCACACGGTACACAGCACTGTCTGTTCCCCAAGCGCGATCTGCCAAGGAAGTTCCCATGGTCACCATAAAGGTTACATAAGTGGTGGACAATGGCAACTTAAGAGAGGTGGCAATGGAAATTAAAATGGCTGCTACGGTCAGGTTGATAGAGGCCCTTAGGGTATCAAAAGAGGGGGCATCCGGATCTTTGACGCCTGACCTGTCAGCAGTGATTTCGAAAGAACCACTAATTTTTTTGGAAATAACAGCTGTAAATAGGTTGGAAAAATATTGATTTAACCCTACAAAAAATCGAACCAATAGTCGGGATAAAAAGTTGGGGCGAAAACGTTCTTTGATATCGTTTTGGTCGGACAGATCAAGGGAGGTTTTGACTACTTTCTTGGCCTTTGAAGAAAACCATAAAGTAATTACCATAATCAATCCCGAGCCTAACAGAAAAATGGTTGGGGTGGGGACTTTATTGGAGAGCACGCTCATACTGAACTCTTTGGCAGCAATCCCAGAACTGACCCAAGCTTCGTAGGACTGAAAAGCCGCTACAGGAACACCAATAAAGTTGACCAAGTCGTTACCCGCGAAAGCCAGTGCCAAAGCAAAAGTTCCAACACCAATAATTACTTTGTAGATGTCAACTTTAAATCCTCTCATCAAAAGGTAGGAGAACAAATACCAAAACAAAAGACTGGAAAGATTGACCAAAAACGCATTGGATTCCAGAAAGGTATTGATCGTCAAACCATTGAGAAAGTCATATTCAATACTGGCATAGGGAGTCCCCTTAATGCCTTTGATTAAAATAAAATTACTGATGGCCGCAAGCGAAATTCCCCCAAAAAGGGCGTTGATTAACTTGGCTTTTTTAAGAAAATTGTGTGTGAGTAAGGCCCTAGATATCCATTGTACAACAGCCCCAATAGTAAAAGCAATAAAAACAGACAATAAAATCCCCAAAATGATTTGAGTGGCCTTCTCTGTATTGATGTAGGTGGACAACTCCATAAGATTGCCGGAATCCGAAAATATTTTAATCACCGACATGACCACAGCGGCACCCAACAATTCAAAGACGATTGATACTGTTGTAGAAGTTGGCATTCCCAGGGTGTTGAAGAAATCCAACAACAGTATATCGGTCATCATCACCGCCATAAAAATATAGATGATTTCCTCAAAATTAAAGGCCCCGGGATTGAAAATACCCTTACGAGCCACTTCCATCATGCCGCTTGAAAATAAGGCTCCCAAAGCAATTCCCAAACTCGCAAAGATCATTATGTTTCTAAAGGAAATGGCTTTTGAACCAATGGCAGAATTAAGAAAATTTACTGCGTCGTTACTTACTCCAACTATTAAGTCACCGATTGCTAACAGACTTAATAAAACAACAATGTATAAATAAATGTTTTCCAAAAAATATTTATGTATTAAAATCTAACAGCATAACTAAAAGTAAATGTTCTTCCCAAATGACGAAAACTGAAATACTCATGTTCTTCATCAAAGCCAATAAACATGCTCTCTCGATTATCTTTTAAAAGGTTGGTTACTTTCAAGGTCAGTGTTCTATTCTTTTTTAGTTGTTTAATCATGTTAAAGTTAAGACTATTAAATGGCATGGTATATACATCTGGATAAAAACCATCCCCAACAACTTGTAATGTTTTTCCTTGAACATTATAAAACAGTCCCCCTTGGAATCCTTTATCTTGATTCTTGTATTCAACTCCGGCATTGATCAGATAAGGGGATTGACCTTGCAATGGTCTTGAAGTTCCCAGTGTTTGCCCCTCTCTCAAACCAAGTTTTCTCAATTTTAATTCATCCTCACTGTACCTCTCGTCGGAGATAATATAAGATCCATTGAGGTTCAGGTTCCAATGGTCAAAACCAGAAAGCCAAGTACTAAGGTTTTTTCTTAACTCCAGTTCCAATCCAAAAACTTTAGCCGTTTCCAGATTTAATGGCTTATAGTTTGAGGTAGAGGCCGCCACAAAACCGATCTCTATGGGATCGCTAAGGTTTTTATAGAAAGCACTGAGGGCAAACAATTGTGCATTTTTGCCATAAGCCTCATAGCGGATGTCAAAGTTGTCTATATAGGTAGGTCGAATATTGATGTTTCCAATAAAAAACAAATTGGATAATGGGTCGTATATCTCTGCAATTGAGGCCTCCTTAAAACTGGGTCGAGCCGTGGTAAGCGAATAGGCCAACCTCAGGTTTTGGTTTTCTTTTAAACTGTAAATAAAATTTATTGAAGGGAATAGGTTGTTCTTGCTGATGATGGTCTCGTTGTTATAAACTTGACCCAACTGACTGTTTTCACCGGTGTAGAATACCTGATAATTTTCGAAACGCAACCCAATTATGGATTTCAATTTTTCAGAAAAATTAAATTCATTTGAAACATAGGCGGCAATATTTTGTTGCTTGGCATTGAAAATATTGGCATCCTGCCGAAGCGTTGTCTGTGGATTGATATAGGTTCCCTTGTCATTGTTAGGCCCAATGAGATTGTTGGGATTAAAAAGCTGGTTGGGATCTCCCCCATAGTTATCCCAATCGCTTTTGGAAGTATAATTTGAACTCACAGAGTACTGAGTAATAGAAAAGTCTCGTTCTTTTAACGAACCATATACGCCAAGCTTTAAAACAGCATCTGAGCCAAGAAATTGAAATCTTTTGGTAAAGTCAACTTTGGCAACCAAGTTGTTTTCGTCTAGTGTTCTCCAAATTCTTTTGGGTTCTGTATTTTCTTGGAAACTAAAAATTCCCTCCTCATCCTGAAAAGTTGTGTTTCTTACATCCTTATCATGCACATTGGCAAGGGTTCCAGAAAGTGTCCACTCCAATTTTAAATTGGATTCATCTAAATTGTGTAGGCCTGAAAACATACCATTGGAGATGCTTCTTTCATTGTATTCGAGGTTGAACTTGTTAAAGTCGATAAAGTCGGAAAATCGTGTCAGTTGCCTAAAACTACCTGATGTACTTTCCCCATTTTGAATATGCAATCCATTGAATTTGTATTTTGAAGAAGTGGTTTTATAGGTCAAGCCAAAAAGACCACTGGCAATGATATTGTGCCCACCGATGGTTCCGGATTGAATCCGGTTTTCTTCAAAAGTAAATACGCTTTTGTCAGGGCTAAAATTATAAATGTTGTCTTGGGTGTTTTCATAAACGGTTTGTTCATTTTTGTAGGAGACAGAACCCAATACACCCAAGGCGTGACCGTTTTCAAAATTAAATTGATTACCATAAGAAATCCTAAAACCAAAATTCATCCCGCTATTGGAAATTTTTGGTGCCATTTGAGGATCAAATTGATTACTGACACGATTGATGATATTAAGGGTTGAATTCGATTGGTTTAACCTTGGGTCAAATGCGTTGCCCAAAAAACTATTGGCAATTTTATTTTTTCTGGAGCCATCATCAAAACCTAAAAAATCTTTACTCCCCCCTGTGTAGGAAAGGTAGTTATCATTAAAATGCATATCGGGATTGTAGCCCATACTCAAAGAAGCTGAAAACTCTTCTTTACTTGGAAGATCTTTGGTGATGATGTCTATGACCCCCCCTGTAAAATCGGCTGACAGATCTGCTCTTGCAGATTTGATGACCAAGACATTGGAAAGCATATTGGTTGGAAACAAATCCATTTGAATCGTATTTCGGTCAGGGTCTAAACCAGGAATGTCTACTCCGTTCAAGATGGATTTTGAATAACGATCTCCCAATCCACGTACATAGACATATTTCCCCCCTTGAACCGATACACCAGGCACACTTTTTACGGCACCGGCAATATCACTGGCTCCAATTTTTTTGAACGCTTGGGCGGAAATCCCATCCAACAAACTGGCAGATTTTTTCTGAATTTCCAGAACGGAGGCTTCAGAATTTCGACTGGCCTCTACCGTTAAAACTACTTCATCTAAACCTTGTGCAGCTGAGTTTAAAACCACATCAGTGATCGTGTATTCATTACCCTTCACTTGGATTTCAGTAATGATTTTGGTTTCATATCCTACAAAGGAGAACTGAAGGGTGTAGATCCCCTGCTCAAGCTCAAAAGAATATTTCCCGTCAAAATCTGAAGTAACTCCTTCTCCGGTTTCTTTAAGGAGAATGTTGGCAAAAGGAAGGGGTTCGTTGAAATCTCCGTCGATCACTGTCCCAGTAATTCCAATTTGACCCAACACAAAAAATGATGTAAAAAATGAAAGTATTGAGGTTATAAAAAATTTGATGTTCATTCAGAAAATTTAATTGTTTAAAATATCAAAAAAACAAGTGTTCGGGATCGACCCCAAACACTTGTTATAAAAAAATTATTTACAATTAGTACTATCTATCTCGCATAAAATGTCCACGAAAAAATAGATGTATCTACTCCATTTCCGTCTTTTTGTTCTGTGACGATTTCAGCGAAAGAAGAAGCATCAGCTTCGAAAGTACTTTCATTCGATTTATCGTCAAAAATTTTGTCGAGTGTTTCAACATTGGAACAGACTGCACCATCACTGACCGGGTGCATGATATCAATATTGACAAAAGTCAGGGTTCCTGCGGTATAGGTGGCGGCATCGGCAGAAGCATCCAACTCTACATCTTTCCCACTGGCAAAATCTCTAAACAGAATATTTAAAACATCTCCGGTAGCTCCTTTTCTAAAGTCAGCCATTTCTCCGTCAACACCCTCAGCATCACAATCATCGGTAGCTCCAATGACCGTTGCGTTTTTAAGGGTAAAGCGACTAGAAGCAGAACCCTCAGGGCCATCGATTTCGAAACCATGATCGGAGGCAGCAGTCAAAATAACCAGCGCACCATCAATGGTCCCGGCATAAGCTTGATCAATATCTATGGCATCATCTCCCTGTCCCCATACGAGAAGGTTGGAGGCATTTACTGTTCCTCCAAAAAATTCAATTCCATCATCTACGTTTCCAACTACTTCGATATGATTAATTTTTGTTCCGGATCCAACCCCGCCCAAGGTAAGTCCGTTGATTTCATTTCCTTCTCCAATCTCGGCTCCACCATGTCGGATAGAAAGGTATTGAACTGAACCTGAATTATCGGCAGCATCAGAACCACCATAAAGACCGTTGGTGTCTGAAGTAGGAATCCCTTCAATTTGAAGCTCCGTTACATCACCAGAAAAAGAACAAGGAGCATTACCCAATATGAGTATCCCGCCCCAAAGACCTCTGGTATCAACATTCAAAGCCGGACCACTGGAAGGATAGGTTCCCCCAACTTCAATATTATCAGAAACGGAAGTCATAATGATAGGAGCGTCAGCTGTTCCATCGGCAATGATGGTAGCTCCTCTGGCAATAATCAAAGTAGAAGCATCAGCTCCGGTACCGGAGTTGGCTTTGATGATTGTTCCGGCAGGTATGGTCAATTTAGCTCCACTTTCTACAGAAACTCTACCTTTCAAAAGCCAAATCTTGGAGGCGTCTAAAGTTTTATCAGAAGTTATATTACCTTGCAATGTAGAGTCTGCATAGGGATCTACTTCAACGGTTTCTGTTTCAGTTACTTTTTCGGTTACGGTTACATATTCCACTACAGGATCCTCCTTGGAGCACGAGAAAAGAATTGCTAAAAAAGCAACTAAACTAATTGATTTAAAATTTGTCATTTTGTTCTTATGATTTAGATTTGTTACAAATGTATTTGGCATTGAATTAATTAATTTTAGGTTAATGTTAAAATAAAATGCCAAAAATTTAATTTAATGTTATTTAAAATTTTTGGCATTAACAATTCAGTAATGTTTATAAAGTATGAACTGGGATAATCTATTGAAGCTCAAGAGGTTTGGAGATGTAAAAGAGCGGCCAAGGGTGGCTCAAGACGATACCCGTTTGGGTTTTGAAGTGGATTATGACCGGATTGTTTTTTCCAGTGCTTTTAGAAGTCTACAAGACAAAACACAGGTCATTCCTTTTTCCAAAACAGACTTTGTTCACACCCGACTCACCCACAGCTTGGAAGTTTCTGTAGTGGGAAGAAGTTTGGGAAGAATGGCGGGTAAAAACATCTTAGAAAAACATCCGCACTTATCTAAAGATTTGAGATATAAAATCAACGATTTTGGTGCCATTGTGGCTGCCGCAGCACTCTCTCATGATATCGGGAATCCTCCTTTCGGTCACAGTGGCGAAAAAGCCATCGGACACTATTTTCTCAATGGTAATGGCGCCAAGTATAAATCAAAGTTGAACGACAAAGAATACCAAGATTTATGTGCATTCGAAGGGAATGCCAATGGATTCAAAATCTTGACAGAAAGCAAAGTGGGAACCCCTGGTGGTTTACGGCTCAGTTATGCCACTTTGGGTGCGTTTATCAAATACCCCAAAGCCAGCCTTCCCAATCGACCTACACCCCATGTTGCCCATAAAAAATATGGTTTTTTTCAGGCTCAAAATACATTCTTCGATACACTTTCGCAGGATTTGGGCTTGGCCGATTCCAAGACAGTACACCGGCATCCACTGGCTTATTTGGTGGAAGCCGCTGACGATATCTGCTATACCATCATCGACTTTGAAGATGGCATTCATCTGGGTTGGATCGATGAAGAATACGCCTTGGAATACCTGATCAATTTGGTCAAAGAGGATATGGACACCCTCAAATATTCTAAATTAAAACACCGTGCCCAGAGGTTGGGGTATTTAAGAGCCTTGGCCATCAATAGCCTAATCAAGGACGCCGTCAGAGTTTTTACCGAAAATGAAACCGATATTCTCAATGGAAGTTTCGGTAGTGCCTTGTTGGAAAAAAGTCAATACAAAGCACAAATTACAGACATCATCAACTTGAGTGTAGAGAAAATTTATTGCTCCGAAGAGGTCATTCAAAAAGAAATCGTGGGTTACAAAGTCATTACCGCTCTATTGGATGCTTTTGTTTCGGCAGCTTCCAATGCCTTTTTTAAAAAGGACAACAGCTATGATCAGCTTCTACTGCAATTGATTCCGGAACATGAAGAGTTGCCTGCTCAAAACCTCTATCAAACCCTTCTCAACGCTAGTTGTTATGTCGCCAGTCTGACCGATGGAAAAGCCATGCTACTGGCAGAAAAAATTGGGTTTAAATAGTTTTAAGATATTTATTAATTTTCAGTTCATACCTTTAATCGAAAAATTTGTCAATGCGCTGGATCCCTTTTGTTATATTTTTAACCTTTTTACAATGGTATGCCTTTCATGCACTAAAAACTCTTACCCAAAACAAAGTATGGTGGGCCCTGTATGGCTCGATCGTGACATTGACGCTGGGAAGTTTTTTATGGCAAATTTTCACCTATGACCGTTCTGTGGGTTGGACACCTGCCATTACCTATACTGTCGGTTGGTTTATTGCTTTGATGAGTGGTCAACTCATGTTGATCCCTATTCTCTTTTTTGAGGACTTGAGTAGAATGGCAATGGGGATTTACAATTTTTTCAATACAGAACAAAAATTCCACCTTCCCGAACGCAGGAAATTTATTGCTCAAGCAGCCTTGGCTTTGAGTGCTGTTCCATTCGCTTCCCTTCTCTATGGTATGTATCAAGGGCGATACAACTACAGAGTATTGCGCTACACCTTAGAGTATGATTCTCTTCCGGAAAGTTTTGATGGTTTTCAAATCACCCAAATCTCCGATTTGCATTGTGGCAGTTTCGACAATTTCGAAAAAGTAGCTTATGGGATGGACTTGATCAACGAGCAAAAATCAGATCTTCTTCTTTTTACAGGGGACTTAGTCAACAATAAATCATCTGAGGCGCTACCTTGGGTAGAAAAGCTTTCTGAATTAGATGCTCCTTACGGTAAATTTTCTGTTTTGGGCAATCACGATTATGGCGATTACAACCAATGGGAAAGCGAGGCCGCAAAACAAAAAAACATGGAGGAAATGTATCAAATTCATAAAGACATGGGCTTTGATCTATTGCTCAATGAAAGTCGATATATAGAGAAAAATGGAGAAAAACTCGCCCTAGTAGGGGTAGAGAATTGGGGCACAGGAAGGTTTAAAAAGGCCGGTGACTTGGAAAAATCCATCGCCCGGATCCAATCGGAAGATTTTAAAATACTACTCAGCCATGATCCTTCCCACTGGGAAGCGGAGGTCCTTCCACACTCCTATCCCTTTGAACTGACCTTGAGTGGCCACACCCACGGTTTCCAATTCGGAATAGAGATTCCGGGGTGGGTCAAATGGAGTCCCATCCAGTGGCAATACAAGCAATGGGCCGGTATTTACCAAGAGAAGGAACAAAAGCTGAATGTCAACAGAGGCTTTGGCTATTTGGCCTATCCTGGGAGGGTAGGAATATGGCCCGAGATTACCGTAATTACCCTGAAAAAGAGGAATTTATTGATTTAATCGCAAAAAAAACTACATTTGCGTAGGTCAACCCCTTGAAATTATTGAGAAATGTCAAAATTTGGTGAACTCATTGATGACAAATTGCCGCTGCTTTTGGTATTCTACAATGCAGAGGATCAGGTTTCTAGTTCTATGCATCCCATACTAAAAGATGTTGCCGCAGCCATGGGCGACAAAGGTAAGGTAATCAAAATTGATGCTGAAAAAAACATCAAACTCTCAGATGCCCTAAGAGTTAAAGTGCTCCCCACACTTATGATCTATAAACTCGGAGAAATGGTGTGGAGACAAAGCGGCGAACAGGATGCCAATACCCTGATCAGTCTGATGCAAGATCACTTGGGTTAGTTTTCCGAGCTGTCTTCCTCTAATTCAAATTGTTCCATTGATTGATCGAATCGCTTTTGCAGGCTGGCCGCGAAATCGGCTCTACCCATAAGTTCGATACGATAAATCAACTCTTGGAAATCGAGTACTTCTCCTTTGACTTGGTCAAAGAACCGTCTTTTATTGCTTTTGGAAAATTTGGCAATCATCCCAAAACGCTCTTCATATTGAAGCACTATGGACTCTGCCAATTGCTCAGCCTTTTCCTTTTGACCCGATAGATAGTACCCTTCGACAAAATCGGTAAGAGAAGTATAGTAATCGTAATCTCCGTAGAGATTCATAAAGGGCTCAATGGAGGCAGTAAAAAGATCTAATTCTGATTTCAAAAGTTCTCGATCTTTATGGATCAAGATGGCTTCTACTAGGGTTCTGTATCGCTCAATCTGTGTGATGATCTCCTCTCCCATCATGAATTGATCACTTGGGGTTAGGGATGCAAAATACTCCAATTCATCTCGGTATTTAAAAGCTACCTTTTTGGCCAGACTCTGAGCAGAGGACAAAGCTTCTAAATGATAATAGGTGTCTACAAAGGGAACCAAAAGGCTGTAGTATCCAAAATAATCCAAGGGCATCTTTTCCATTGCCAGATCAAGGATATTTTTAGCCTTTTCGTTTTTGTTTTCCTCAATCAATTTTTCGGCCAAGCGCGCCATATTACTTCTAAAGGAAATACTGTTTTTTCGGGTTTCTGTATCGTGATAAATATCGGGACTTTCAGAATTTCCCCAACTCCAATTCATGACGATATCATACATCAAATCTGCGTCCAAGCGACCCATAATGTATGGATTTTCGGTGTTTTGGGGAGTTCTGATGGGGACCAGTTTATAAACCAATCCTTCTAATTGCAGGTACTCCTTCATCCATATATATTCGGCATCGGCATAACTGCCTCCGGTAAAATAAATGGGCCTTTTCCAATCGTTATTGGCCAAAATATCCAACATCATGATCTGATTTTTGGTCATTCCACCCTCAGGTAAATCAATGTCAATATATGGAACAATCAGTGATTCGTCCTCGGATTTTACCACACCACTGTTCAATACGTTTTCTTTGTTGACCTTTACCCTTATTTTATTGGTGGGATAAAAGACCATTTCCTGCGTGCCTTTGGGGAAACTTCGGGGGTCTTCCCCAGTCTGTTCCAATAGGCTTTTGTATTTTGTTCTGGGGTGATCACTGGCGACCCAGTTCATAAAATCTTTGATGTCCCATCGAACAGAGTCCAAAAGCGACTCGTGCTTAATGTAATCCCGAATGCCATAGGCGTATCGCGGGTGAATCATCTGTGAGGGAATGGCGTCGCTCTCATAGGTTTTTCTTTTCAACTGGTCAATGTACCAGTCTGTTGCCAACAGGGAAGTGTTGATCGTTTTTACATCGGTGCGATAACCCTCAATCTCTTGCGCATACCAAAGGGCGAAAGTGTCGTTGTCTCCAATGGTAAAAATCATGGCTCCCACATCTTTTTGAATGGACTCTAAATAAGACTTAGCCATTGACTGAGCTGTATAACGATCAGAGCGGTCGTGATCATCCCAGTTTTGAAAGGCCATCAAAAATGGTACCGCCATAAAACAGATGGCAACTACTGTTGGGGCAACAGCCTTTGATTTAATCCAAGTCTTGACCTTTTGTGACATATAGAAAGCGCCCATGCCGATCCACAAAGCAAAGACATAAAAGGAACCCACCAAAGCATAATCCCGCTCACGGGGCTCAAAAGGACGCTCGTTCAAATAAATCTTAAGCGCCAATCCGGTAAACAAAAAGAAGAGTAACAATACCCAAAAACGTTTAGGATCTTGTTGATAAACAAACATCAGCCCCATTAATCCCAACAAAAAGGGAAGGAAGAAATAAGTATTTCGCGCTTTATTATTTTTGGCATCCTCAGAAATTTGGGATTGATCGCCCAGGCGAAGATTGTCAATCAAAGGAATTCCACTGATCCAGTTTCCGTTCAACACATTATAAGTACCGGCAATGTCGTTTTGTCTTCCAGTAAAATTCCACATAAAATACCGCCAATACATATAGCCGATTTGGTATTGAAACAGAAATTGTAAGGAACTCCAAAAACTTGGTTTTTCTATTACCAGATAGGGTGAAAGAGATCTGAAAAATTTATGATAATCGTCCCCGGTTACGACTCCATCACGAATGTCCTCTCTAAATTCATTTACCCGGCTCCTCAACATCTCGTTGCTCTGATATTCCGGCACTATGGAAAACTCCAGTGGCCCAGTGAAATTCATGTAATTGCCTGAGTGTTCCGAACTCCACAGACGGGGTAAAAAACCGCGATGCTCACTGTTGGAATTGATTTTGGCCCTTTCCCAATGGTTGACAATAATGTATTTTCCAGTTTTGTAGTCTCTTTCGTACTTTGGCTTGTCATCTACATAGGGTTCGGTTTCATCCTGTCCTGCATAGATATCAGAAAAAAGAGGTCCATAGAACAGGTGGGTTTCGGGATATTGTTCTAGGTTGTAATAAGCCAAAAGGGAACGGGCATCGGCAGGCGAATTTTCATTGATCACCGTATTGGCATTGGCCCGAATGGGAATCATCAGCCAAGAGGAAAAACCTACCAATACAAAAAGTATGCATAAAATACCGGTATTGATATTGACCCACTTTTGACGTTGGGTATAGCGCAAGCTGTAATAAAAGAACAAGACAAAACACAAGCCCGCTATCAGCGTACCACAGTTAAAGGGCAATCCCATTTTATTGACAAAGAAAACCTCTGAATTTCCAAAAAATGCAAGGGTAGTCGGCAACAGCAGTTTAAAGATGAACAGTAGAATGGCGACAGAGATCACATTGGCCAGAAGAAACCTTTTAACGGTTACTTTGGGGTTGTTCTTAAAGTAGTAAATCATCCCGATGGCGGGAATTGTAAGCAGTCCCATAAAGTGAACCCCGAAAGACAAACCGATAATAAAAGAAATCAACAACAACCAGCGATCCCCTCTTGGGGTATTCATATCCTGTTCCCATCGGAGTCCCAACCAAAAGAGTAAGGAGAGGATAAAAGTAGCCATGGCATAAACCTCAGCCTCTCCCGCATTGAACCAAAAGCTATCAGAAAAACAAAAAGCCAAGGCTCCGACTGCAGCACTTCCAAAAAAAGTCAATCGTTCAGGAGTATTGTCAAGTAATTGAAAAGTCGGTATTTTTTTCATCAACAAGGTCAGTGTCCAAAAAAGAAACAGCACAGTAAAAGCACTAGAAAAAACAGACATATAGTTAACCATCAGTGCAATGTTCTCGGGCGAAGTGGAGAAAAGAGCAAAAAAAGCACCCATCATCTGAAACAGAGGGGCTCCAGGCGGGTGGCCTACTTGTAGCTTGGCTGCGGTTGCAATATACTCTCCCGCATCCCAAAAACTAGCAGTGGGTTCGACCGTAAGGCCAAAGGTCAATAGGGCAATACTGAATACTCCCCAACCAAAACTTCGATTCCACAATTGAAAAGTACTGATGGACATGTGCAATTTTTGTTTCACGAATGTATGAATTAAATAAAAAAATAAGCCTTTTGATGCTCAATTTAGTTTGTGAGATTTTTAAAACGAATTGTTTGGCAACAAAAAACTTTAATATAAATTTGCAAAACATTTCTGATGGCCTATGGTGTAACTGGCAACACGTCTGATTTTGGTTCAGAAGAGTCTAGGTTCGAGCCCTAGTAGGCCAACAACAAAAACAAAGGGATTGCAGTATTGTAATCCTTTTTTTGTTGCCATGGCTTGTAATCCTTTGTGGTATGACCCTTTCCGCGAAAAGCTTATCCCCAATCTAAAGCAGTATATCATTAACTACATGACCGTGGACGTCGGTCAATCTGTAACGTCTTCCCTGATGTTTGAAGGTTAATTTTTCGTGGTTGATGCCCATAAGATGCAGAAGGGTAGCCTGAAAATCGTGAACATGTACAGGATTTTCGACGACATTGTAACTGAAATCGTCTGTTTTTCCATACACAATACCCTTTTTCACTCCTGCACCGGCCATCCACATGGTAAAACAACCGGGATGATGATCTCTTCCGTAGTTTTCGGCAGTAAGTCTTCCCTGAGAAAAACTGGTTCTTCCAAACTCACCTCCCCAAATCACTAGAGTATCTTCCAATAAACCTCTTTGCTTCAAATCTTTGATCAATCCTGCGGTGGCTTGATCTGTAGCTTGTGCCTGTTTTTTGATCTGTGAGGGCAAATTTCCGTGCTGATCCCATCCGGTATGATATAATTGTATGAATTTGACATCTCTTTCCGCCAATCTTCTTGCTTGTAAACAATTGGCGGCATAGGTTCCCGGAACTTTGGCATCTTCGCCGTATAAATCATAGATGTGTTGGGGTTCTTCTTTTACATAGAGGGCATCCGGTACAGATTGTTGCATTCGATAGGCCATTTCATACTGTTTGATTTGAGATAAAATCTTAGGGTCTTGATAGCTGTCGTATTGCAAATGATTCAATTCGTTAATGTAGTCAATGGCTCTTTTTCGATCTCTATGATCCACCCCATGTGGATTGTTGAGGTATAGAACAGGTTCTTTTCCCGATCTCAATTGTACGCCTTGATGGTGAGAGGGAAGGAAACCATTACTCCAAGAGGCGGAATTAAGCGGTTGTGCTCCGGAGTGAGACTTAGAAACCAGTACAATAAAATCAGGCAAATCTTTATTGTCACTTCCAAGACCATAACTCAACCAGGACCCTATCGAGGGTCTGCCCGTAAGTTGAGAGCCGGTTTGAACAAACATAACGGCAGGTTCGTGATTGATGGCATCGGTATACATGGATTTGATGATACAAAGCTCATCGACGATCCGTGCAGTATGGGGGAAAAGTTCACTCACCCAGGCTCCCGACTGTCCGTATTGTTTAAAACCATAGATGGATTTTACAAGTGGATAGGAAGACTGACCTTCTACCATCCCGGAGTTTCTTTGGGTTTTTTTTAAGGATGGCGGGATTTCCCGACCATTCCATTTTGATAGTGCCGGTTTATAATCATAGGTCTCGATCTGGGAGGGACCTCCACTTTGAAAAAGATAGATCACCCGTTTTGCCTTTGGAAGAAAATGAGGGATTCTCCCCACCATAGGGTTCATCTGCGGGAGAGTGTTTTGAGCTGAGCCAAAGGTTGGACCCAAAAGAGAGGACAAAGCAATAGATCCAAATCCCAATGACGATTTTTTCAAAAAATCCCTTCTCGATGTCCCGTACTTTTTATGTTTTAAAAAATCATCCATCAATAGAAAATTAATTTATGGTTATGGCTTCGGCCGTATTCATCACCCCACTGATCACTGTGGCCAATGCAGCCGTATTGATGATCCCTGGCTTTCGATTCATTGGTTGCTCTCCTGTCTTAAGGTAGGCAACGGCTTTGCTTGGGTTTTTTGAGAATTTTTCTTTTTCCTCATTATAAAATCTTACAAGGATTTCTAATTCCCCATCTTTTATGGCCCTTCCGGTAATTTTTCTGAAAATAGCACTTAATTTTTTATCCAAGCTTTCGTCTTCGGATAAAATAGCCTTTTCGGCCATCACCCGGGCGGCTTCAACATGTTGTGGATCATTTAACAACAATAATGCCTGAAGAGGGTTACTGGTCAATGTTCTTTTTACAGAACATAAATCCCGGTTGGGTGTATCAAAAATAAGCATGGAGGGAGGGGGAGCCGATCGTTTCCAAAAAGTGTACAGACTGCGCCTATACAAGCCCTCTCCTCTATCGTGTTGGTATCGGTATCTCCATTTTTTATCACTCAAATTCCACAGATCATCGGGTTGGTAGGGGTAAACACTTTTCCCTCCTATTTTGGGAACCAAAAGTCCACTGACCTTAAGGGCATTATCACGCACCATCTCGGCCGACATTCTATAGGCAGGCCCTCTTGCCAAAAGAAAGTTTTCGGGATCGATGTTTACCAAATCTTCCCTTATTTTGGATTCTTGCTGAAAGGTGGCAGAACTTAAAATTTTCTTATGTAGTTTTTTGATGTCCCAATCGTTGTCCATAAAATAATTGGACAACCAATCCAGCAATTGAGGGTGGGTGGGAAGTTGACCTTGATTTCCTAGATCATCAGTAGAGGATGTCAGTCCTTTGCCAAAATGCATTTGCCAAATTCTGTTTACAAAAACCCTTGCAGTAAGAGGATTCCTGATATCAAACAGCCATTGAGATAAACCCAGTCGATTTTTGGATAGTTCTTTGTCGAATTCCAAAATTACCTCCGGTGTATTGGGGAAAACTTCTTCCCCTCTATCATCGTATGCCCCTCGGGTGAGAACATAGGTTGGTCGTGGGCTTTTCATATCTCCCATGACCATCAATTCAGGAATGGGATCGATTGCCTCAGTTAATTTTTTTCTTAGGTTGAGGTACTCATCATTTAGAGCCTTGTTGGTTGGTTCTATATTTTTAAAAAAATAATCCTTGAACAACTGCCTCTCTGAGGATAAATCTCCTGCTGAAAGTTGATTGAAAAAGTTAGGGTCATTCTGATAGGCTACCTCAAGGGCTGTTAATTCCTTATCAAAAATTTTTAAATCGTCAAAACCTCCACCATCAAAGGCCTTAAGCTTGTGGCTGGAACCGATCTTAAATCCCTCAAATCCATAGGTGTGAATATCCGGCTTAAACAATATGGATTTGTACAATTCATCCCCTTTTCTTTTAACGGCAGTCTTTTTTCCGTTAATATAGATCTGAATTCCCCCAACGGATCCTTTACCATCGTAGGTAATGGTGACTTGACTCCATTTTTTTACTGAAATAGGTTGGAGGGTTTGGATCTCAATGGCATTTTGTGGCCATGATCTGGCCATGATAAACTTTAGTTTATTGTCACTGATAAAGAAAGAATACCCTTTAAGTCCCAATCTGATTTGCTCACAATGACCAAAAACAATGGATTCTTGGTCTTTATGATCTGCATAGATGGAAAAGGAAAGCGTAAAGGGATCGGTCTGGTCAAACCAACCTATCTTCTCCGGGAGTTTCATCTGTGTGTACTCATCTATCAAAAACCCCTTTTGATTATGTTCCTTATCGATAATAGGTTCGGATAGGGTTGCGGCTTTTTGCCCGCGAATACGACTGGGACTGTAAAATGTTTTTGCTCTGGTTTTGGGAATAAATTCATCGAATGGGTAATGGGCCACCAATCCCTGGTTAATATTTTTTACGATGTGTTGGGTGGCTGCTTTTTTTTCGGTAAACCAATTTTCGAAGGCTTGCTCATTTTGAGATCGATTTTGAGCAATTTTTTCTTTTTGAGAATTGAGATCATTTTTGATATAATCAATTAGGGTCTCTTGCTCGTCATTGGTCAAAAGTAAAGAAGGTCCCGCTACTTGTCCCGGGCCATATCCGGCATGTCCAATCTCGTTGGTACTGTTAAAAAAACTGGAAATTTCATAGAAATTCTTTTGACTGATGGGGTCGTATTTGTGATCATGGCATCGGGCACACTCCATGGTCATTCCCAAAAAAGCTTTACCAAATGTAATGGTGCGATCTGCTACATATTCAGTTCTGTATTCTTCAAAAATGATCCCTGCCTCAGAATTTTTTTTGTGGAGGCGATTGAATGCTGTGGCAATTTTAGTGGATTGATCTGCATTGGAAATCAAATCTCCCGCCAATTGATGGGTGACAAATTGTTGGTAGCTCAAATTCTTATTGAAGGCATCAATTACCCAGTCCCTCCAGGGGCTAAAGTCTCTGTGTTTATCATCCAGGTATCCATCTGAATCAGCATATCGGGCCACATCCATCCATTCGGTTGCCATACGCTCACCATAATGAGGGGTAAGCAGCAGTCGATCGATCAGTTTTTTATAGGCATCAGCCGATTCATCGGCCAAAAAAGCATCGATTTCATCCAGACTTGGGGGGAGTCCAGTTAGGGTAAAACTCAATCGTCGGATAAGGGTTTCTTTATCGGCTTTTTTGGAAGGTGAGATGTTGTGTTCATCCAATTTTTTCTTTGTAAAAAAATCAATTTCATTCTCCATCCACCCATCTTCCAAGGTTTTTGGCAATTGATATTTTGAGAGGGAAATCAATGACCAGTGGGGCTTGTATGCTCCTCCTTGATCTATCCATTTTAATATGGTTGCGATTTCTCGACCTGATAGGTTCAAATGAGATTCGGGGGGTGGCATTTGTATATCAGGATCGTGGGACAATAACCGATTGGGAATTTCGGATTTTACATCTTCCAAGGTAAGGACTTGTTGGACATTATCTCCAAGGAGTTTTTGGTCGAAATCTAACCTTAAATTTGCCTTTCGATTGCCGGTATCTGGCCCATGACAAGCAAAACAATTGTCGGACAAAATGGGTTTGACATGAAAGTTGTAGTCTATTTTATCAGGTAACTTTGAGATTTCGTGTACCATTTCATCTGGAATGCGAGTCATGCATCCTGTCGCGAACAAGACCATGATTAACAAACATCCTGTTTTGTTAGAAATCGACTGGTACATTAAAAGTTATTTTTCTTATTAAATTTAGATAAAAAAAATGTATTGTAAGTATTTGCTTTTATGGATTGTGAGATATAAAAAAAGCCTGTAATTACTTACAGGCTTCTCCACTATAACAAAAAACAATTACTATTTGTTATTTAGCAAACCACAATTTAGTTGCCATTACATCTGGACCTTGTTTAGCCACTGCTGCCTGAACATTGTCACCATTTGAGTTATAAACTCCTGAACCATAACGCAACCTATTGGGGTAGGCTCCATTAAGAGGCCCAGCTAAACTGATAATATCATCGTCAGATGAAGTACTAACGGCAGAGCTTGGATATCCTGTATCGCGAACAATTGCCCAGGCTTCAAGACTATTTGTATAATTTGCTATCCATCTTTGAGTAGCTACTTTTTCTAATTTTTCATCCAATGTTCCCGTAAATGCTCCCATATTACTTTCGTCTAAAGAAACACCACTGATGGTTTCCCAATGTTCCATGGCCTTCCTTAAACCTGATTGATAGTAAGAAGCAGCATCACCTGAGGCAAGTCCTCTAAGTATTGCTTCTGCTATCATAAAATGTGTGTCACCGGCTAACATAATTACTGAGGGTAATACAGGTTTACCTTGATTTACCATTTGTGTTAAATTTTCTGCAGGATCAGAAAATAAATTAGTGTTAAAATATTTCTGAAGTTTACCATTCATTCGTGAAGGCAATCCTACATAGTAAATGTTTTCAGAAATGGTAATAGTCAATTCATCAGCAGTTTCAGTCCATGTATAATCTGTATCCTGAACAAGGCCTGCATCATCCAATGTACTTTTAAGAAAAGTTAAATGCTTTTGAACAAGTGCATCAGTCTCTCCATCTCTCGGAACGATGCTTACAGTAACAGAGCCTCCTTGAATTGGTTTTGACATTATTGCTAATCTTGGATCGTTGTCTGCTTTTAAAATATTTATCAAAGGTTCTGCCATCTTCCAACGAGCAGTTGGCCAGGTGTGCCAAACATCTCCATAAGAAGTTGATCCACCCCATATATTGGTCTCTTCAGCATATCCCTCTAAAAGAGCATCAGTATCAGCCAGAACACCCGAAGTAATTGCCTCAGAGGCTGCAGTTGCAGAAAAGTCTTCCCCCGGTGAACCGTGGGCACGGAGTGCAATCCGAAGCTTTAAACTGTTGGCAAGCTTTTTCCAGTTTTGCATATTCCCATTAAAAATAACATCGTTCTCACCGAGTAAATCAACCCCTTCACCAGTAGATGTATTACTTCCTATAATTGAAATCGCTTCATCTAAATCTGCAATGATCCCTTTATAAATATCAATTTGGTCGTCATAGACAGGTAGTTTAATATCTGGATTAGACGCTTGAGAAAATGGGATTGCACCAAATTGATCAGTAAATGCATGGTAATATAGACTTTTCATGACGAGTCCAAGAGCATAATACTGTTCATTTTCCAGTGTTCCACCTTCACCTACTAAATTCATATAAGAGGTTAGCGTACTATTGTATGCTGCATAAGGACCCCAAGAACCACCGTCTGTCAGAGCATTCCAGTAATTCCATGCAAAATCTCCAGCCCAGGCATATGCGCTGTGTCCACCAGAAAAGTGACCAGCAAACATGTCTGAATGAAGAATTCTTCCATACCACAATTCAAACACGTTATCTCTGTATAGTTTCTGTTGAAGAGTAGTGACAAAAAATTTAGCACTTACATCAGAAACAGAAAGTGCATCGGGTTGCTCATTAATTTCATCATAATCGTCTGTACATGATATTGGAAATACCAATAAAAGACACGTTAATATTAATATTATATTTTTCATTTTTTATTGATTGTTAGATTAAAAATTTAAAGTCAAATTAAGACCAAGACTTCTTAAAGTAGGCATAGAATAGTGTGACATACCCTGAACTCCAATTGAGGTACCGAGCATAGCTTCAGGATCAATATCATCAGCAGTTTTAGATAAGAAAAATAAGTTTCTACCTACCAATTGAATGGATGCGCTTTGAAGTCCAATCGAAGACACATTAGGAACATTATAACCAATAGAAAGTTCTCTTAAACGTATGTTGTCTTGATCATAGATATAGTTACCAGATATATTACTCATAGCTGTCCAATATTCTTGACCAGTAATATTCTCAGTATTTGCAGCACCTGTTCCAGTGTTAATTCCAGTCAAAGTCACACCAGAATCCCGGTATTGCAAACTTCTTTCAGATACACCAGTTCTGTCCAAATCGGCTGATGTTTGCGAATAAACTTGTCCACCCATTCTTGCATCGATTAGGAAACTCATGGAAAAGTCTTTATACCTAATAGTATTAGACCATCCCCCGAGCCAATCGGGTTGAGCGTTTCCTAGTAACTCTGTTGGTGAATCTGATCCGAGTGGTGCACCAGTAGCATCTACTTCTCCAGTTACAATTTTACCATATATATCACCTATACTACCACCTTTTGTAGCTTTAACAAAAATATTATTGTCTGATGAAGAGTTGTATACAAAACTGTCAAGTCCTTCCGTTAACTCCTCTACAGTATTTTCGTTTTTTGAGTAAAAAAGTGAGGTGTCCCATGATATATCATTCATTTTAATTAAGGAGGCGCCTAAAGCGATTTCTACTCCTTTGTTGGAAACTTTACCAATATTTTCTCTTGAAAATAGAAATCCAGTTGCGGCGGGTACTGGAATATCAAAAATCAAGTCTTCAGTAGACATATCATAAACAGAAACATCCAAGGTTAGTTTGTTGTCAAGCACGCTTAACTCTATTCCAAATTCAGAGGATGTAACTGTTTCCGCTTTTAAATTATCATTTAATTTAACATTCGGAAATCCAAGTGTAGTAAGTCCAAGATATCCATTTCCTGGCACACTGAAAGTCTGATTAATTTGATATGGATTAGTATCATTACCTACTTGAGCTAGACTTGCGCGAACTTTAATAAAATTGAAAAAATCCTGATTGGGATCAATAAATTGACTAATTACCGCCGCTATACTTGCAGAATTATACATGTAAGATCTATTCTCTTTGCTTAATGTAGACGACCAATCATTACGTGTAGCAAGGTCTATGTAAAGAAAATTATCGTAAGCTAAGTTGATTGACCCATACAAAGAACTTACTTTCTTGATAGCCAGTGGCGACTCTTCTGTTGCACCAATAGTTCTTATGTTGTTCAGGAAAAATTTAGTAGGCACTTTGAAATCTGTACCTCTAACCAACATTCCCTCTGAAGTTCTTTTGGATAAATTACCTCCAAGATTAGCAACAAAATTCAACTTTTCTGTAAAGTCTTGTTTTGCAGTGACCAAGAATTCAGAGTTTAATTCCCCAAATGAACTTTCACTAATTGTCAATTCCCCCAATGGTCGATTGTGATGACCAGGTTTGTAGATTTTATTATCTCTAACATTAGTTATGTCTGCCCCAACACGAACAAAAGCGCTAAGCCAATCTGTAAATTCATAGTTTATTTTGGTAAAACCTAAAAATCTATTTCTACGTACTCTTGTCTCATCATGATAGGCCATCCAGTAGGGATTCCCAATAAATTCGTCAGCATAACGTATAACAGCGAATTCTGCTGGAGTTGCAGGATTATCTACTTGATAGGTTCGTAAATCTTCAATATCCACATTTCTAGGCATGTTCAATACATGTGTTAATAAACCCTGAGCTCCAGTTGTTGAGGCTCTATTTTTTACATCTTGAGTGAAATATGTTGCTTTAGCATCTACCGTTAATCTATCCGATAAGTTAGCTACTCCTCTTAAATTAAAGTTATGACTGTTCAAGTCCGAATTTTCTACAATTGACTCAGATGAATTATTGGTGTATGAAAACCGAACAGAACCAGCATCTGATCCTTTGTCAATTGAAACAGAGGTTATTGAGCGCAAGGCTGATCTAAAAAAGTTTTCAACGTTATTAGGTTGTGCAGTGTATGGCTTGTTTGTGCCATCAAAATACGGCTGTTGGGATCCATCTAATTTCCCTCCCCAAGAGAGTTGCCCCCAATCATTTTGACGGTCTGAATAAGTTGATCCAAAAGAACCTTGACCGTATTGATTTTGGAAGTCTGGTAAAAACATTGGATTATCAAAATATACGTTTGACTTAATAGTAACTCCTAATCTGTCTGAACGAGAACCTTTTTTTGTTGTAATAAGAATTACTCCATTACCAGCCCTTGAGCCATAAAGTGCTGCTGCAGCTGGTCCTTTCAAAACTGATATGGATTCTACGTCATCAGGATTAATATCCGAAATACCTCCACCTGATATACTGGGCTCGAAACTAGGTCCACCTCCACCATTATTACTACCAGAATTTTGTTGACCACCGTCGGATGTAATAGGTATAGAGGAGTTAATCGGCATACCATCAACCACTATTAGTGCCTGTGTATTTCCAGTAATTGAGTTATTTCCCCTAATGGTAATGACCGAGCCAGAACCCAATGATCCTGAATTATTGACTTGAAGTCCAGCTACCTTACCAGATAATGAACTGGCAAGATTATTATCTTTAATTGTATTTACATTGTCCCCTGATACTTCAGTAACAGCATATCCCAATGATTTCTTTTCTCGTGAAATTCCAAGTGCTGTAATCACAATTTCATCCAAAAAAGAATCTTCCACAATAAGTGAAAAATCTATATTATCTGAGGATCCTACACTTAACTCCGAAGTAACAAATCCGATGAAGGATACTTTTAATATTGCATCATCATTTACCAATTCAATGGTATATTTTCCATCAAAATCAGATACTGTTCCATTTGATGTGCCATCTTCAAAAATAGATGCCCCTGGTAGAGGATTTCCATCGGAATCAGTAATCGTTCCAGTAATCGTTCTGTTTTGTTGCTCTTCCTCTAAATCATTTAAATTAAGTAGAAGGTTTTTGGGTTTTTTCTTAATTATAACCTCTTTGTCACGAATTTCAAAAATGAAATTAATCGGTAAAATATTTCTCAAAAGTACATCAAGAGATACCTTTTGAAGGTTGATTGTTACCTTGGGTACATCTTTAAATAATTCAGCGCTGTAAAAGAAATCATATTCACTTTGACTCATTATTTCATCAATAACCTGTTCCACCTCAACATTGTTCAATCGGATTGATAATTCTGACTGAGAATAGCCGCTGATGGCATGAGTTATTGAAATAAAATAGAAGACAAATGATAATCGCATAATTCGGATTAAATTTTTAGTCCCGAAATCATCCGGAGCATCATACTTTTTCATAAATTTGAATGGTTTAGTTAAACTTTGTTTTTGTAGACATTGTACTAGATTTGAGAGGGAATGGTACAACATTCCCTTTTTTTTATTTAATAATAATTGTTTTTCCTTTTTTAATAAATTTTACTTCTTCTGTCGATTCAATTATTGATCGAATATGATCAAAGTCTTCATATCTTTTAAATCTCCCCGTAAATCTTTTGTTTTCTGTATCTGAATTCACAAAAAAGATTTCTATATCATACCACCTGGATAAAACTTTAGTAATATCTTTTAATTTCTGTTGTCGGAAATAAAACTTCCCTGACTTCCAAGCAATAAACTGATTTGGATTGACTTTTATGTTCTTTATTTCACCAGTTTCCTTGTTAAGTTTACACTGCTGATTGGGTGATAATAAAATACTTTTTTTATCTCCAAACCTTTGATTTACATTGATCTTACCTTCAATCAAGGTTGTTACAACCTCGGCATCATCTTCATAGGAAGTCACATTGAACGAGGTCCCCAATACCTCGATGGTTTGATCACCTGAAATCACCTGAAATGGTTTGTCTCGATTAGGCGTTACTTCAAAAAAAGCCTCACCGGTTAATTCAACTATTCTTTTGTCCCCGAGAAAAATTACAGGATATTTAAGCTGGGAATCGGCATTTAACCAAACTTTGGTACTGTCTGAGAGGGTAAGAAAAAATTCAGCTCCACGAGGGGTTTTTAAGGTATTGTATTTAGGCTTTTTAGCATCTGATGTCTTCTGCAAATAAGTGATGGAATTTCCCCCGCCAATAATTTTAGTTTCTTCTGATTCCAAATTGAAATTTTTTTCATCCAGCAAATCGATTTCCTTACCATCATCTAGTGTAAGTATTGCTTTAGACTTCCCGGATTCAATAGTTTGAAAAGATTCAGCAACTGAACTTTCATTACTGTTGAAACTAAAATCATATACATTCAAGATAAATAAGGCGACGACAGCTGCTGCAGCTATGGCTATTTTTTTTATAGCCCCCTTAAAATATACCCTTTGAACAATGCGTTCTCTAACAATTGAATTGTTCTGGTCAAGAATTTGTGCAAGGATTTTTTCTTTGGAATTATCAATATAATTTTTTGACAAATTCCACTCCCCTACTATATTTTCAAAAACCCTAAGATTTTTTTTATCCTTTTTTAGCCATGCTTGAAGCTCCTTGTCTTCTTCTTTTGTCAGCTTGTTGTTCAGGTATTTGTATAAAAGTTTTTCCATTTAATATTGGCTGTTATAATTATAGAGTCTTTAGAGTACCCATTTACTCAGTTAGTATTAAATTTTTATTAAAAAATCATTAATAAGTCTTTTTTGATAAATAAATTTCTCAAAAAACTTTATTTTTTTAAGAAATATTTAAATTTTATGTTGTTTAAATTCATTGATAGTTCGATATAAACTATAAGAACAAGCTTGATGTGGTTTTGACAGAAAGCAACTAGATAAAAAATACTTTTTGAAAATTGTAATGGATTGAGAATAAAGTAAATGTAAATTCAACTCTCTGCTTCGAAATATTTTTCCAATGCCTTCTTAAGTGTTTTTAATACTTTGTAAAGATGGTTTTCCACCGTTCTCTTTGATATTCTAAATTCCTGTGCAATCTCTCCATTGGATTTACCATTTTTAGATAAACTATAAACTTTACCAGCTTGAGTAGGTAATTCATCAACTACTTTAGAAATAATTTTGGCTAATTCCTTGCCAATCAATAAACTTTCTGGATCTATACTGTCTTCAATGGCAACCTGATCTGTAATTTCATCGCTTATTATTGATAAGTTTAATTTAGAGTTATTTGTCATCATTTTGATGGCCTGATTTCTTACCGATGTATTGAGGTAAAATCGAACTTTTTTTATTTTATGTAAACGACCTCTTTTGTCCCACAAGTTGGCAAAAACTTGAGATACTACATCTTCAGCCAGCCCCTTTTCCTTAGTAATGGAGAAAGCATAACGAATCAATCTTTCAAAATTTCCTTCATATATCTTGATAAAGGTTTCTTTTAGATTTTGTTCATTGTCAATATATAGTATTTTGTTTTTTTTATTCAAATATGCTCCGTTTACATCTAACGTTAATAGTTAATAATACAAGGTAACAAAAATACAGAATACTGCTCCTGGTGATTGTAAGTTGTAAATTTATAGGGTTGAGCCGCAATAATAACTCCGTTTTCTAAAGTTTTTATTTAACCACAATCTCATCGGCATATAAAACAGCTGGTTTTCCGGCATTAATATGCCAGTCGGGCATTTTCAATTCACTCTCTGCATGAACTTTAATGAATCGTGCATTGGTGTTCTCAAAGTTTACTTTGAACACCATAAAAGGCAACTTTACAATATCAGGGTTTTCTGCTGGGTTGGGATTGTGGGGGTTATCGACCTGTATTAGGTCACTGTAATTTTCTCCATCTTGTGATAAAGCATAAGTCACAAATGTGGGAAGTATGAGTTGGTGCCAGTTGGCCTGAGCCTGAACATTGAGGAAATCCATCTCAACGCTATTGATAGGCAACTCTTCCCCCAAATCCAAAATGAAATCCATATGCTTTTCCTTGTAAGCGACCCAATTGGCATCCTTATCCGGGAATCGCCAAGATTCAAAAGCACCAAAAATTCCATCCGTAAGGCGGGCAAGATTTTCTTTTCCAAAAGAAGGTTCACTGATGGGAATGATTTTTTTCTTATAAGAGATCGCCTTATCCATTTGTTCCATCTTCTCGAACATTCTTTTGAAATTGTCTGCATAATCGTCAATGGTAATAGCCCGCTCTCCTATTCGCTGGATGCCCGCTTTTTTGGCCCTCCCCACAAATTCCTCAACCATATTTTTCATATCGGGTTTGGGAATAACATTTCCGTTGTCATGGGTAGTGTAAAAACTCCCCTTTTGCCCCACAGGAATCTGGCCTGCAATTTGTATTGCTGCAATCAAAAGGGGTAACCTGGCCTCTTTGACTCGGGTCAATTTTTCTTTATCATCTGATACTGCTTTTTCTGCCTTGTCAAATAGGCGGTTGTAATGGATCATCTTATCCGGTGCCAGATAGTTATTGACCGCATCTCTGGGGTCGCCAAAAATATTCAGACGAAAATTATCATTCAACAGTGCTTCCCGCATGCTGTCTATATAATTGCGGATCGGAGTAGCGGCCTTTCCATAATAGCCCTGCAAAAAATCGTTGATAATGGCATTGGGATCCGCATTGGGATTCCACATCAGCTTAGTGATGAGGTAGGCCCTCATATGACCAAATTCTCCTTTATTTCCAGTGGCCTGCATAAAGAGCGCACGTACATTATTTTGGATGTAAAACTTGATGTTGGGGCCAATGGTATGCAGGTTAGGAAAGGGACTCACCGGATTGGCAAATTGTATGTTGTAGTCCCAAATCAATATGTCCTGACTCATTTTTCCCCAATCTTGTAAATCACTGGTAAAGGCCGAATCGGTATCAAAGACCGGTTTTTCTCTGGTGCTTTCAATATTGCACAACATGATGTTGACATTGGGTTCGGCAACAATGTTGCTCGGTGCCGCTCGGGTATACCAATAGGCCAAGGTGGAGATGATCTTATCGGGAAATTCACGTGCTACTTTATTGACAAACCAGACCATGGAGCCACTGGGTAAGTTCCCGTATTTTTTGTTTAAAGAAGTACAGGGGACGCATTGACAATATTTGTCATTGTCGTTTTGACTGACTGACCAATATTTTGCCTTGGGATTCTTTTCTATTCTCTCTTTGAGTTCGGCGACCAAGGTTTGAAAAACCTCCTCATTGGACAAACACAATTGGGTAACAGGATTCCGTACCCCATCTATAAGCGAAAAATACTCCGGGTGGGTTTTACTGTATTTTTCGGCAGAAATCAATACTTCAAAAGTATGGACAAACATTCCCCAGGAATCAGTGGATGAGAGCTTGTGCCAAGATTCATAATCAGCATCTCTTGCATCGTAATAGTTTGTTGTTCGGTATTTGATCCTGGGTGTTTTGAGCTCATCTTTTGGGAAGCTGAAAGCATTTTTACCGGGAAGTATTAGAGGGGCGTCAGCACTGTATTTCCTAAAACCAAAAAATTCCAATAAGGAGTAAACTCCGTTGAGTAAGCCGTTTTCTGCTCCTCCGGCAATGATCAGGTTATTGTCCAATCGCTTAAAAAGATAGGCGTCTTCCTCCAACAAAGCCAAATCAAGCCCAGCGGTTTTGGCAAAGGCCGTTTTTCCTAAATAAATCGCATTTTCACCGCTGTATTCCTCTTCGTTTAACACATGAACGGCTTTCGATACTTTAGACAAATAAAATTGCAGTTGCTGTACCGCCTTTTTTTCCTTGGCATCGGCTTGTGTGGGTACCACCAAGTTATAATTGGTTTTCCCTTGAATTATCATTTCTTTTAGAGAATTCATATCTCCCGAACAAGCATAATGAGATAGGGTAACCACTCCTCCAAATGCTGCTACTGATGTTTTTAAAAAATCAGCACGAGAAATTTTGTTTTTATTGGAATTCATAATAATGTTTTTTTAAATAATCATTAAAGTCGAATTTATTTACACCATGATTTATCTAATATAGCAAACTCAGGGATTGATCCCGAATATTCCTTGGTTCGCATTGGGCAAAATCCCAATTCTTCTCTGAATTAATCCTTGTTTTTTTGTTAGTTTTATTTAAATCTAAAAAATTTGTTCGTTCAAATAGATATGTTTTTAAATATGGGTTAGTTTTATTTTGCGTGTATTGTTGGGCTCAATTCTTTCACTACATCCTCAATCTAAAAGCCTTTTGAAATTGACCGCCAATCCCTTCAAAGTATTACCCAAAACCAAACTACCTTTTGTAACATACTTTTATATTTAGGACAATTAAGAAGGGGACATTTCAGAACTTTATATTTAGGTTTCATCTGGATATGTTCAGGGCAAAGATCAATTGAAAATCTACTGAGATTTTGTTAACATCAGTCTCCTGTGGAAAGTCAAAGAAGCCAAAGTGAGACTCAGTAGTCACAAAATTCGGTCAGTGTTTATTTATCTTAAGGGCGGTTTAAATATCCTCTTTCATCAATGGTGTAGACGGCTCCATTGAGTTGATCAAATACTTCTAGATCAAAACCCGTGTAAGAGTTCAACAGGTTAATTCTCAATTTTCGGTCATCCAATCCACTAAGTTGAATAGGAGTAATTTTTCCGGGTGGATTATCTCTCAAGAATTTGTAATCACCGTAAGCTATTTTTCTAAATACCGCATAAGTAATTTGTTCTATTTCGGCATCGGTTTTATGAATAAACGGTTCATTTACATTAGGGGATTCCGCAAATTCAATATACCCCCAATGTTCGGGTAAATGCATGTTGATCACTCCCTGTGAGGACCAAACCCAATTGTTTTCCCGAAGGTGTTTACCATTTTCTTTTTTACGATAATAGCGGTTGTCAATCAAGTCATGATTCCATTGTACCCTTGAAAAATTGATACGCCACTGTTCCCCGATTTTAGGTTTTCCCTTAGGCGAGCGTTTCAGTTCTATAAGTGCTCTCATGGGAATGGCCATTTCTACCGACCAGTATTGATCTGTATCTTCAGGATTGTTTAACGTGCCTTCAATGTGAACGGCAGATTTTAGGTTTTGAATGTTCCAGTTAAAAATCGGATTCCCTTTGGTGTTGTAGGGTCGATCTAGCAGTAAATCCCATACAGTATTCAAGGAGTTGATCTCAATCTCACCATAGTTGTGGTTGCTGTTAGAGGGACTGACAAAGACTTCAAAATCGTTGTTGTAAAATATAATGGTATCTCTCTCCTTGAGCGTAGCCCATATGTGTTTTTCCTCCAAATGAGCGAAGATGTATAAAAACTCCTCATCCCAAAGCATTTTCAGTCGTGTCTTTTGATTGGGTATTTTCTCCCCTTCGATATCGGTAAAATCTTCACTAAAAGGTGCTTTTTTCCAGCTTGGATCATCTTCCCTACCGTCAATTTCAATAGGTTGATATGCTCTGGGAATTATATACGTTCGGGGACTGATCACCTCCCCGGAAATATCAATATTGACGGCTTGGTTCTTACAGGAAAAATTGGATAAAATGAGGACCAACAAAAACCCCATCAAAATCCTTAAGTGGGAGCACATAATATTGGACTTTAGCCTTTTAATGAAGCGGTCAAATACTCCCGATTCATTCTGGCGATATTTTCTAAAGAGATTCCCTTGGGACATTCCACCTCACAGGCTCCTGTGTTTGTACAATTCCCGAAACCCTCTTCATCCATTTGATTCACCATATTCAAAACCCTGTCAGTGGCCTCAACTTTACCCTGGGGTAAAAGGGCATATTGGGAAACTTTGGCCGAAACAAAAAGCATGGCAGAGGCATTTTTACAACTGGCGACACAGGCACCACAACCAATACATGTAGCGGCATCAAAAGCCTTATCGGCATCGTGTTTGTCGATGGGAATGGCATTAGCATCCTGGGTGTTTCCAGAAGTATTGATACTTACAAAACCACCGGCTTGTTGGATACGATCAAAGGCAGATCGATCCACTGCCAAATCTTTGATCACCGGAAAAGCATTGGCTCGAAAAGGTTCAATGGTGATGGTATCTCCATGTTTGAATTTTCGCATGTGCAATTGACAGGTCGTTACCAATCTGTCCGGCCCATGGGCTTCTCCGTTGATGAACATGGAACACATTCCACAAATACCCTCTCGGCAGTCATGATCAAAGGCAACGGGATCTTCTCCTTGTTGGATCAATTGCTCATTGTGCATGTCCATCATCTCCAAAAAAGACATATCGGGTGAAACATCGGAAATGGAATATGTAACCATTTTTCCTTTTGCTTCTGCGTTGGCTTGACGCCATATTTTAAGTTTCAAATTCATTTACTTAGTAAATTATTTTAATCATCTCTTGCTATATGATAAGGGTAAAGGTTTTGGAGTGAATAATTCATTATATCAGATTCTACTTGTATGAACGTGTTTTTACTTCGATTTCTTCAAATTTTAATTCTTCTTTATGGAGCTTGGCCTTGGAAGGTTCTCCTTTATATTCCCAGGCAGAGACAAAGGTGAAATTTTTATCATCCCGCATCGCCTCTCCTTCGGGGGTTTGGGATTCTTCTCTAAAGTGACCTCCACAGGATTCTGTTCTTTCCATAGCATCTTTGGCAAATAATTCTCCTAATTCAAGAAAATCCGCAACCCTTCCGGCTTTGGCCAACTGCTCATTAAACTCCTCTGACCCTCCGGGTACGTTCACGTTTTTATAAAAATCTTCTCTCAATGCTTTGATCTCACTGATGGCCTCTTTTAGGCCTTTTTCATTTCTTGACATACCACATTTGTCCCACATAATTTTTCCCAGTTTTTTGTGGTAATAATCCACAGAGTGTTTGCCATTATTATTGACAAAAGCCTTCAATTGTTCTTTGACTTGTTTTTCAGCTGCTTCAAACTCGGGAGAATCTTTAGAGATAGGCCCGGTTCTGATGTCGTCGGACAAATAATCTCCTATAGTGTAGGGCAAAACAAAATAGCCGTCGGCCAAACCTTGCATCAATGCAGATGCGCCCAGTCGGTTGGCGCCATGGTCAGAGAAATTGGCCTCACCAATAGCGTAGCAACCCGGTATGGAAGTCATCAAATTGTAATCTACCCAAACACCGCCCATGGTATAATGAACTGCTGGGTAGATCATCATAGGTGTTTCGTAGGGGTCTTGATCTACAATCTTTTCATACATCTGGAATAGGTTTCCGTATTTGGCACGGACTACTTCTTGTCCTAATTTTTTGACCAATGCCGCATCATTTTCGTCCAATCCTTTGACATGGGCTTGTTCTTTGCCATAGCGGATAATTGCAGCAGCAAAATCCAAGTAAACAGCCTCTCCGGTTTTGTTGACCCCAAAGCCGGCATCACAACGTTCTTTGGCTGCACGTGAAGCCACATCACGGGGGACCAAGTTTCCAAAAGCTGGATAACGACGTTCGAGATAATAGTCGCGGCCTTCCTCTACAATATCGGTGGCTTTAAGTTGTCCTGCTCTAATGGCTTTAACGTCCTCCAATTTTTTGGGGACCCATATTCTACCGTCATTCCTCAAAGATTCCGACATCAGGGTCAACTTGGATTGGTGCTCCCCCGATACAGGAATACAAGTGGGGTGAATTTGAGTAAAACACGGATTGGCAAAATGCGCTCCGCGTTTGTGAATTTTCCAAGAGGCAGAAACATTACTTCCCATGGCATTGGTGGATAAAAAGAATACATTGCCGTAACCTCCCGAAGCAATGACCACTGCATGAGCACTGTGCCTTTCGATTTCACCATTGACCAAATTTCTGGTAATGATCCCTCTGGCTTTACCATCGACCAAAACGAGATCCATCATTTCGTGACGGTTGTACATTTTTATTTTTCCACGACCGATTTGCCGGTTCATTGCCGAATAGGCCCCCAGCAACAATTGTTGTCCGGTTTGTCCTTTGGCGTAGAAGGTTCTGGAAACCAATACCCCTCCAAAAGAGCGGTTGTCCAATAAGCCGCCATAATCCCTGGCAAAGGGAACCCCCTGGGCAACACACTGATCAATGATATTGGTAGAAACCTCTGCTAAACGATAAACATTGGATTCTCTGGAACGGTAATCCCCTCCCTTGATGGTATCGTAAAAAAGTCGGTAGGTAGAATCACCATCCCCTTGATAGTTTTTTGCGGCATTGATCCCTCCTTGGGCAGCGATCGAATGCGCTCTTCGTGGAGAATCTTGAAAACAAAATGTTTTGACATTGTAACCCAATTCGGCCAAAGTCGCCGAGGCAGATGCTCCTGCCAAACCGGTGCCCACCACAATGACATCGATCAGACGCTTGTTGGCCGGACTGACAAGGTTGATTTTACTCTTGTGGTTGGTCCATTTTTCGGACAAACTTCCTTGTGGTATTTTTGAATCTAACTTTGCCATTTAATTATCCGTTTAGGTGGTGAAAAATTGCAATGAAAATAAAACCTGCTGGAATGACCAGCGAAAAAGCGACCGTAAATAATTTGATTCCGTGGGTATATTTGTTATTTAGCCCCACTGATTGGAAAGATGAGGAAAATCCGTGGAAAAGATGCAATGACAAAAAGACAAATGACAATGCATAAATGGCTAACCTAACCGGACTGTGAAATTTATGAACCATTTCTCCATAGTAGCGATCCGGATCTTGGGGTAGAAACTCAATGTACTTATAATTGATCTCCGGAATCCAAAAATCGTAAAAATGTAAACACAAAAATGAAAGTACCACAATTCCGGATATGATCATATTTCTGGATACCCAACTGGCATTGGCTGATCCCCTGTAGGATTGATATTTTACACTGCGCGATTTGGTGTTTTTCATTTCCAAAACAAAACCCATGACAAAGTGAAAAACAACTCCCAAAATCAAAAAAGGTTGTAGAATAAATTGTACCACTGGGTTGTTACCCATAAAGTGGGATAAAAAATTAAATGTTTTTTCGCTGAATACCGAAGTTATGTTGATGGTAAAGTGTTGCCCCAAAAAGAGTATTAAGAAGAGCCCCGACAGGGCCATGGCTACCTTTCTGGCGATGGTAGTTGTAATCATTAGCTTTGGTTTATCATAACAAAATTAGTCCATAAACGTTGAATAGAAAAGCCCAGGTGCTTAAATTTTTGCTGAACTCTGCAATGTAGCTTATGTTGAACAATTGGACAAAATAAGGGGCTGAAATCCCTTTTTTGTTCAACAAACTGATTCGAAATCCGTGTCACTCACTTTAATTTTAATAATTTTAGATGTTTTTATCATACAAAAAATCGGCTGATGCGCTTCCGTCCACTCTCCTCCCACCTTTATTCCAAAAATAGAGATCGATTTGTACAGGCGATGAAACCCGGGGGTTTAGCGGTTTTTAATTCAAACGACATCTATCCGATCAGTGCAGACAGCACCCTCCCTTTTGCTCAACACCGAGACATCTTTTACCTCTGTGGAATCAATCAAGAAGAAAGTATTTTATTGTTGTTTCCCAATGCCCCAAAACCCGAACATCGTGAAATTTTGTTCATCAAAAAAACCAACGAAAAGATAGCTATTTGGGAAGGTCAAAAGCTGACGCAAAAACAAGCTACTGCTTTATCGGGAATTCAAACTGTATGCTGGCTGGATGACTTTGAAGCGATTTTTGAAACACTTGCCCAAGAGGCCAAAGTTTTCTATTTCAATACCAACGAACATTTCAGGGCCAAAGTCGAAACCCAAACCCGGGAAGACCGATTCATCAAATGGGCGAAGGCCAAGTTTCCCAGCCATCCTACCGAAAAAAGCAACTTTATTTTACAAAAACTGAGGTCGGTCAAAGATGCAGAGGAAATTGACCAAATTAAAAATGCCATAGACATCACAGAAAAAGGCTTTCGAAGGGTTTTACCCTTCATCAAACCGGGAGTATGGGAATTTGAAATTGAAGCAGAATACGCCCATGAATTCTTAAAAAACAGATCCGATGGATTTGCCTATACTCCTATCATTGCCTCCGGAAAAAACTGCAACGTCTTGCACTATATCGACAACAATAAACAATGCCAATCGGGAGATTTGATCCTGATGGATGTTGGAGCAGCCTTTGGAAATTATGCCAGTGATATGACCCGAACGGTTCCAGTTTCGGGGAAATTCACCGCCAGACAGCGCGCGGTCTACGATTCTGTATTGCGAGTAGAAAAGGCCGCCATAGAATTGCTGGTGCCCGGAATATTAATCAAAGAATACCATCAAGAGGTCGGTCAGATCATGACCGATGAATTGATCGGACTGGGGCTGCTGAACCAAGTGACTGTCAAAAATCAAGACCCAGAAAGACCCGCCTATAAAAAATATTTTATGCACGGCACCTCCCACCACTTGGGTCTGGACACCCACGATTATGGATTGGTTGACCAACCATTACAAGCCAATATGGTCCTCACTGTCGAGCCGGGAATATACATCCCTGAGGAAGGTTTTGGCATTCGCATTGAAGATGATGTGGTCACTCAAGAAAAAGGGCCCCCGATCAATCTGATGAAAAACATTCCCAAAACAGCGGATGAGATTGAACATTTGATGCAGCAAGGCTAAGAAATCTGAAAATCAAGCAACTCTTTAAGGGAAATTTCTAAGCCCTTGGAAATACGCAGCAGGGTTTTGAAAGTTGAATTCGTCTTATCCAATTCAATTCTCCTTACAGCCGACTCCTCCATATCTGCTAAATTGGATAGATGGACTTGTTTTAACCCCTTCAGTTTTCTAAAAAATTAATTCTTTTACCCAATTCCTTGATTAAAACTTTGTTAGAATCTTCCACTTTTTATGCTTAAACGTGGACAAACTAAGTTTTGTGGAAAGATTTTTACAGAACATATTTGTTCTGCTGGTGAGATTTTCTATACTCCCTTAATGGTAATGGATCGGATTCGGATTACCATGAGTTGATTCAACAACCACAACTTCTCCCGCAGCTTTGAACGGTTGCGGATTTGTTTTTTGGTCTAAACTTTCTGATCAGATAATAGAGAGACCACAATCCTAAAAATATCGCTATGATGTATTGTAATATCTCCATTATTTTAATAATTGGTAGGCCAATAAAGATACAATATAAGCAATGATGGTCATAGAAAAAAGCTGAATACTGGGCCATTTCCAGCTGTTGGTTTCTTTTTTGACAATGGCCAATGTACTCATACACTGCATTGCAAAGGCATAAAAAAGCATCAGAGAAATTCCCGTAGGCAAATTGAACAGACGGGTTCCATCTTTTCTGATCTCTCCGGCCATTCTTGTTTTTATGGTCTCTTGGGCATCATTTCCCACACTATAGATAGTGGCCAATGTGCCGACAAAAACTTCCCGAGCCGCAAAAGAGCTGATCAAAGCAATTCCAATTTTCCAATCGTATCCAAGGGGAAGAATCATGGGTTCGATGGTTTTTCCTAAAATGCCGATGTAGGAATTTTCCAACCTAAAGGAGGCAATTTTATTTTCTAATTCCGAGTCGCTTAGGACTTGATTAGAATATTGATGCGCTACAATTTGTTCGGCTTTGGAAAATTTTTTCCCTGGGCCAAAAGAAGCCATAAACCAAAGCAATATGGAAATCGCCAATATAATTTTACCGGCCTCAGCCACAAAAGATCGGGTTTTTTCCCAAACGGTAAACGCCACGTTTTTGAGCAAGGGGAGTTTATAGTTGGGCATCTCCACTACGAAATAAGACTTGTTGGGAGATTGGAGTACACGGTTGAGAATGGAAGCCGAAACAATGGCCATCAAAAAGCCTATTAGATAAAGTCCCATTAGGGTTAGGCCCTGATAACTGATTCCCAGCAGCCGCTCATTGGGAATGACCAAAGAGATGAGGATCATGTACACCGGCAGGCGTGCAGAACATGTGGTAAATGGAACCACCAGGATGGTGATCAAGCGCTCCTTCCAGTTTTCGATGTTTCGGGTGGCCATTACCGCCGGAATAGCACAGGCCGTTCCGGAAATTAAAGGAACAACACTTTTTCCACTTAAGCCAAATTTTCTTAAGCTTCGATCCATCAAAAATACCACCCGGCTCATGTATCCGGTTTCTTCCAAGATGGAAATGAACAAAAACAGAAAGGCTATTTGAGGAATAAAAATTACAATTCCACCCAAACCGGAAATGACCCCTTCGGCAATCAGATCGGTCAATATACCTGCTGGCATCTGGGCTTTGGTCCATTCGCTTAAGCGAGCAAAACTGCTGTCGATAAAATCCATAGGCACACTGCTCCAATCAAATATGGCCTGAAAAATGGTCAGTAAAATCAGAAAAAAGACGACATAACCCCAAAATTTATGGATCAATAAATTATCCAATTTGCTTCTTAGATCGGTTGCCTCCTCTCGGTTTACCCTATAGGTTTCCTTGAGGATTTGATTGATGGTCTGATAGCGTTTGATGGTCTCTCGCTGTTGTAATTTTTTGAGGTAGGATTGGGGTTGGGTCTTGAACTGCGCCGTATCGGGAACCTTTTGTCGTTCCAGCTTGGTGAAATTGACATCCTGAGTGATCACCACCCAAAGTTTGTAGAGTGATTGATTGGGAAAAGCTTTACCCAAGCTTTCAAAATAATCCTGATCAATGTTAGTGGGGTCTAATATCGGTGTTGAAGAGATGGATCGATAATCAACCAGAATTTGTTTGAGTTGGTCTACCCCCGAATTTTGTCGGGTACTGACCAAAACTACTTTTGTGTTGAGTTTTTCCTCTAGCTTTTCCAGATCAATTTTGATGCCTTTTCTTTGCATCTGATCAGACATATTGATCACCAATACCGTAGGGATTTCCAAATCTTTGATTTGGGTGAACAACAGCAGGTTGCGTTTGAGGTTTTCGACATCGGTCACCAATACCACAACATCCGGGAAATCGGGATTGTTTTTATTGAGAAGTAATTCAACCACCACGCTCTCGTCCATAGAAGAAGCATTGAGGCTGTAGGTACCGGGTAGATCAAGGATTCTGGCTTTGGTGACCCGATCCAATCGGCAACTGCCCTGTTTTTTTTCTACAGTGATTCCCGGATAGTTTCCCACCTTTTGATTTAATCCGGTGAGGGCATTGAAGACAGAAGTCTTTCCTGTATTGGGATTCCCTATCAGGGCAACATTGATGTTTTTAATCATCCTTCAGGGGTTTTACCATAATGTAACGGGCAACCTCCTTTCTGATGGCCAAGTGAGCTTCGTCAATTTTTAAATACATTGGGTCTTGAAATGGAGCCAGATAGAGAAGCGAAATTTCATTGCCCGGAAGACATCCCATTTCAATCAATTTTAGCGGCAAAAAATCGGTTTCTATGGATTTGATGATTGCTCTTTGTCCAAGTGCCAATTGATCGAGTGGGAACATTATTTAGAATGATTTTAAAAAAACAAAATTATAAATTTTGGTCAATTTGGGGGGTGAGAAAGTAACGTTTATTTAGGAAGGAAAATATTCTTGGATCAAAATTTCCAATTCCTCCAATAATCTTTGAATTTCCTCAACATCTGTTCCATCATAAAAACCTCTGACCCTACGATCGGGATCAACCAGTACAAAGTTTTCGGTGTGAATCATATCGAAGGCCCCCCCATCACCGTCCTCTTTGACGGCCAAGTAAGACTTTCGGGCCAGTTCATAGATTGCTTTTTTATCGCCCGTCA
>CALKCR010000029.1:0-13660 GCA_938082715.1 uncultured Flavobacteriaceae bacterium
TGGTTCCAGGAATGCTTTCAGCGCTGCTGGGATCCAGTTTTGTCACCAATTGTGTGGCATTAGAAATCACTGAAAATAAAGCGCAAGCCTCCCGAGAAATAGACGGTGGAATCGAAACCGTCTCCTGCGATTTGCCATTGGTGATTGGGGCGCAAAAGGGATTGGTAGAAGAGAAAGATTTAATCATTCCCAATATGAGAGGTATTATGCAAGCCCGCCAAAAACCGCTTGAAGTTATCCTCCCAACAGCCACACAAGCAAGAAGCGAGGTAATCCATTATGAAAAACCTGCCCCGAGGGGCGAGGTAAAACTGGTAGACGCTAACAATCTTGACCAATTAATTGATTTGTTGCAAAACGAAGCCAAAGTAATCTAAACCAAAAAAATATGGCGGTACTAATTTACGCTGAGTCTGAAAATAACCTTTTAAAAAAATCTGCGTTTGAGTTGGCCTCTTACGGCAGGGCCGTTGCAGATAAAAAAAAATGCGATCTGATTGCAGTCGTTTTTAATTTAAGCGATCCAAGCTCTTTGTCTGAATACGGTGTAAACAAGGTCATCAGCTATGAGGATCCGACGTTATCTGCTTTTAAAACCCATGAATATGGCGTTCACCTGGTTTCTACTGCTAAAGAAATTAATGTTGATCTGGTGGTATTGAGTTCCAGTGCAGATGCAAAATATTTGGCACCTATATTGTCTGTGGCGCTAATGGCTGGATACGCCTCCAACGTTGTTGCCCTTCCGGAAAGTTATGCTCCCTTGACAGTAAAGCGAACTTGTTATTCCAACAAAGCATTTAATACCACGATTCTGAAAAATGAAATCAATATCATTGGTTTGTCAAATAATGCATTTGGCGCCCATAAAAAATCAACTCCTCTTAGTGTTAAATCAGGAGAAATCAGTCCTTCCTCTGGATCCCTTCAAATTGAAAAAGTGGAAAAAGTAACTGGAAAAGTTACCATTGCAGACGCTGACATTGTGATTTCTGGGGGTCGCGGGCTTAAAGGTCCTGAAAACTGGCATCTCATCGAAGATTTGGCAGACGTTTTGGGAGCGGCTACTGCCTGCTCCAAACCTGTTTCTGACATGGGTTGGCGGCCACACAGCGAGCATGTCGGCCAAACGGGGAAGCCTGTTGCTACAAATCTGTATATTGCCGTGGGTGTGTCTGGAGCCATCCAACACTTGGCAGGAATCAATGCCTCAAAAGTAAAGGTAGTGATCAACAACGATCCAGAAGCTCCCTTTTTTAAAGCTGCTGATTATGGTGTTGTAGGCGATGCTTTTGAAGTGGTCCCCGCTTTAATAGAAAAACTAAAAAAATTCCAAAATTCTTAATTCAGCCTTGTAAAAATCAATAGAGAATTTTGCTTTTGTAATTTATTCTTTTTTCAGTTTCTTGTCTCTTAGTTGGGTTTTAATTTCCATCGCTCTTTCCTCAGAAATCTCATAGTTTCGCATCACATAGATGGCCAATAGGGTCCCTAATATCGGAAAAACAGAGTACACCACTCTTAACCAAAAAACAGCACCCTCAGGTTGCTCAGGTATGTTGGGGTCAAATCCCACCAATGTCATAATCAATCCACTTAAAAGACCGGCAATGGCATATCCAAATTTTACCATGAGCCAATATATAGCACCAAAAGTAGCCTCTTTTCTAGGTAGTCCGTTTTGAAGTTCATCCAAGTCACATACATCGGCAGTCATGCTCATCATCAAGGTGAACAAGCCTCCAATTCCAAACGAGAAAAACGGTAAAGCATATATAAAATAATAGGGTTTCCCAGGAACAAATAAAAACCAAAAAAGGATGTATCCAATTATGGATATTCCCTGTGTGATAATAAATGATTTCTTCTTACCGATTTTCTGCGACATTTTGGTAACCACGGGAATTACCAAAAACGTGGTGGATAAAGCCGCCAAACATCCATGCAGTGTGGGCCATATTCCTGCAGCTGATGTATCCCCATTGAACAGATAATATACGATTATAAAAAAGGAAAAAGCTGCAATGGTATTAAAGGAATTAAAAATTAAAAAAGTAGCTATACATAATTTTCTAAAAGGTTTATTCATAAACGCATACCTGAAACTTAAAAAAATGTTCCCTACGTTATTTGACAAATATTTAAAGTTTAATGGGTTTAGGTGTTTATCATTTAAGGTGGAATTACTTTTCACGAAAATGGCTGGGATAATGGCAAAAATGGTACAAATAATTCCAATGAAAATCGATGCTAGTCTTGCCCCTTTTTCAGCACTTTCGAACCAGTCGGGGTCATAAAAAATAACCCAAAACCAAGGTGCAATAACCCATGCCCACTGACCTATCCATTGTGCAATAGCCATTATGTTGGTTCGTTCGTGAAAATCACCACTCATCTCATAGCCCATAGCAACATAGGGTACACTAAAAATGGTAATCCCCAGGTAGAATAGAAATGAAAAAGAGAGAAAATACCAAAAATTATAAATGGGTCCATTGACATCATACATTTGCCACATGGCAATAAATGCAGCTCCTGTAATCAAAGCCCCTACAAATATATATTGTCTTCTCCTTCCCCATTTTGACTTGGTATTATCAGAAATAAAACCCATGATAGGGTCGGTAACTGCATCAAGAAACCTGGGTAAGAAAAAAATCAATCCCCATAAAATTGGAGGAAACCCTAAGTCTTGAACCAGGACCACCATAAATATCTGAAGCACTGCGGGGAACATTTGGTTGGCCAACATACCAAAACCAAAAGCAATCTTTTGACCCATGGGCACTTTATTTTCTATACTTTCCTCCTTTCCATTCATATCCCTAATTCGATTTTTTATTTAATTCAAATCTCTGGTATTGCTCTTTTAACGTAAAAAACGACGCTTTTTTGTTTCGTTCTATATCAACGATTCCCCAATATTCTTCATTAGGACTTCCATCGTATGGAACGCCAGTACTGTTGGGCGCAAACCCTCCAATGTCTTGTTGATCTGGGTTACCTGCTTTCCACCATTCGTCAGAAAATGAAAATAGGGTTAATCCATTATTTCTATTTTGATTTTCAAACACTGTACTTACAATATTTTTTATTCCGTCTGCTTGAGCTTTTTGATTTTCTCCTTTAGTAAAACTGTCTCTTTCAATGGTCATATAACTATCGCTTCCTACTTCAGAAAAATAAAAGGGTTTGTCGGTAAGTTTTTCCCACTGGTCAAAAAGTGCAATAGGGTTGTCCCACCTGTATATGTTAAGCCCCCACAAATCTATATTTGAACCCATTGATAATGCGAGGCTGTCGGGTAGTTCGCCGTGTGCTGTAGCCACCGGGTGATTTTGATCAATGCTGTGGATGGTATTTACCGCTTGCTGCATAGTAGCGTACCAATTTTGAATATTACCTTCAAACCACTCAGGGTGATAGTTGTATTCATTTCCCAACTCCCAGAATAGAATAGCATTGTGTTCCTTAAACTTTTCTATATACTGTGCATATGATTTTGATAACAGGTCGTAGCGTCCTTCTTGATTGTAACCTATTCCCATTATTACTTTTAATCCTGCTTTCTCTATTCGATCCAAAACAGAAATATCTTCAATGGGACGATAAACCCTTATGGTATTTATTCCTGCTTCAACCATAAGTTTTAGGTCGAGTTCAAGCTCGTTAAATTCACGATTTACTTTGCCTATGGGTACGGGGTTGTAACAAATTCCCTTTATAAAATAGGGTGCGTCGTTAACCCAAATCTCATTACCTACAACAATCACTTTATCAACAGGTTTATTACAAGAGTAAAACAGTAATAAGCCAACTATTACAACCTTGGGTAGCAAACGAATATATTTTATCATTGTTTTGGAGGTATTAAAGTATTGGTCCATAGAAGCGCATCATCTCCCCCAAATGTTTTTTGAATGGTTTTTTCTTCTCGGGTTAAGTTTTTTAATTTTTGATTATCGATTGCATCCCACAGTGCAAATTTGGCATTTCCCTTTAGGGTAAATAAACCAAAGTGATTTTCAGAATGAAGAGGATCTTCAGCATTTTTCCATACTTCATCAAAAGCCTCGAAAAACACAACTGTTGTGTTATTTTTTTTAGACCAATCATTCATCAACTTATAATACAAGGCTTGTTTATATTCATCTGCAGCAGCCGTTCCAGTGTTCCCGTATAGGTCACTACTATTGGTTGCCCATCCTGTTTCCCCAATGTGAATGGGTTTATTCAATCCCAAACCGTTTACATAGTTCTTTACCTTTAGGTACTGATTAATAGCAAAATCTCTAGCACTATACATAGCTCTGTCAATGAGCTGTTTTTTGTTGTATTTGGTCACAGATTCTTTTTTTAAATTCCAAAAATCAGGATTGTAGTGGGTATTGTGAAATGGGTAAGTGTGTATGGATATAAAATCGACTGCTTCGACTAATTTTTGCAATTCAGGCTCGTGATAGGAGACATCACCCCCACCCCAAGAAGCATAATCGTCAGAGCTTGTAATCCATAGGCTTGGGGGTATTTGATTTGACATTTTAAGATCTTGAAGAAAATTAACCCATTTTAGGATAACTCTAGTCGGAACAAAATAGCTTTGGGCCCAGTGAACCCTGGCTTCGTTTCCAACTGAAATAACTTTTACAATTTCAGGGTATTTTTGAACCAAAGCAATCGCCTTTTTAATTTCTTCGGTGTTTGACTCAATATCCTCTTCTTCATGATTGGGCCTTGCTGTCCAAGCTCCTTTACAATTAATCCAAACGCCAAGCATCATGTACATTTCAAAATCGGGATCTTGATTTTTAAGGTTATCAATAGCTTTTAAAATATTTTCTGCAAATGGAAAATGAACATTATAGGTCCTAATAAGTCGGTACCCCAATGCCGCTAAAATTTTTAAATCTTGAACGATCTCCTCAACCGTTGGTTGAACATCTCTGCTGTTTGATCGGTACCCTCCGTAAGAGATTGCCTTGTAATCTGGATTACCTAAAATAAAAGCGGCATCTGGAGTGGCAGAAGTCAATATGGGATTATTGGTTTGACTGAACACTATAAATACACTACTAAAAAGGAGCAAAAGAAGGGTTTTAAGTCTTATTTTTTTGATAAAAAGGGCTTGGTTTTTCAATTAAATAAGATTAAAGATTTTTGTGTCTATAAAAACCACTATTTTAATATATTCACCCGATCTCTTAAAAATAGCTTGGCTTATTTTATAATTTAATTGGAGTCCTTTGAGTTGGATTATACTACCGTCTTTATGGTATACCTCTATGATATTTTCGTCGGCTTGCTGATATATAACAGCTACCTGACATACTCCAAATGCCAAAGATTTTGGCACTAAATATAGTGTCCTTTTTTCCTGATAGATATCGATAAAATTAAATACTTGAGGCTCTTCAAAAAACTCTTCTTCATTTAATAAAGTTGGCTCAAAACATATGACTCCCGATCTAACTCTTATTCCCATTTCTCCCCACCGGGACAATAAATCTTCTTTAACCTGGCCAGTCATTCCAGGCTGTTGTGCGCCCTTTCCTCTTGGGGTATGGGAATAGGGGTCCGTTGGAAAGGCACCATACAGTTCTGGTGATTTGTTGACACCAATACCACTCCTAATTTGGTGATAATGAGAAACCAGTTTATCGATTAGCTTCTTATCATTTGTGGTATCTATTGCTTTTAGAACCACCTCGTAATTGGCCAATAATAGTTTTGAAACCATATGCCAATAGATTGATCCCAGGCCTTCATATCCAAAAAATGTTCCCGATCTTCCTGTGAAATATTTGTGATTGAACACGGACTCATACAAGGAAAATAAGCTTTCAGATTCTTTATTTACCATTGTTTGGTATTGGTGAGGCAGTTGTCTCAATTTCTTCTTTAGTTCCGCCACATTCTTAAAGTCGGCATTGAAATGATAATGACCTAAAATGTCTTTTGAAATAATTTCTGAATTTTTATCATTAAGGAGTTTCTTTAACAAAGGGCTCGCTTCAACTTTATTAGCGGGTAGTATGTTCTTTTCTAAAAAAACAGGCAGATTTTTGTCTGGGTATAATAGGTAACTGTTTTGATCCTCACGGTATAAGCTGCTTTTCCTGAGGCTGTCTAGCAGATCTAAAGATTCAGTAGTTGATAGAAATCCTGAACTCATTACAGCAACCTGGCCCTCGAGCATTTCAGAAAGGTTGGTCAAGCGCATCATGTCTTCTTTTACCTCAACCAAATTATAGGAATGGTACAATTGATCTTTTCTTTTATTGGCCACTATAGTGTGATCTAAAAAAGCGAGTGACAATTGAATAAAGTTTAATACAGACTCTTTGGAAATTATTTCTTTATCGCCAGTGTGACCATTGTCGTAAATAATCTGCCGGTAATGACTTGCAGAGACAGCAAGAGCATAAAAAATCCTTTTTCTGTCTTTGTCATCTATTTTGGCTTTCAACAATGACTCATTGTCTTCAAAAGTTTGGAGTGTTTTGCCAAAATATTGGGCCAACTCGATTGACACAGAAAAACTACTTTTTTCATAACCTTCAAGCAAACCGTTAAAAAAGCTAAAAAATCTTCTTAGGTAGTAGAGTGTGACCATAGAGACCCCGTTCCCAACCAATGCATTATTTGCATCGTTCCACTCGGGGCGTTGCGTATTCATCCATATGCCTCCTTCGGGAATGAAATTTGAGATTTTTGCAAGGAGCATTATCAAAATCTTTTCAATTAGACTCACCCTTACCGGACTTTGGTGGGCATCTAGGCGTAAAGCTCCATCGGCTCCAATTTTAATTTTTCGATCATGTATTTTCTCGTGGGACTCAAAATCAAAATCAATAGTGTTTTTTGGATCTAAAAGGAGCTCCTCTACCGGCTTAATTTTATAGGGAACGTTTGCAAAAACAAATAACTCCTGGTGAAGCGACTCCTTTAATTTCGCAGGGAAATAGTTTTCACTGATTTCTAAAAATTTAAGTAAATAGATGACCTGATGATCTCCCCAATAACCGATATATGACCAAGGGTTATCTGGTTCAATTGTTTCCCAATCGAAACCATCTTTGGTGAGTCTGTAAGGGTTGTATCCCTCAAACGTAGTTGCATTTAAAAATTTGTGAATCATACCCTGAATAAAACAAGGGTAAGCATGAGCTAGAGCCTCCCAATTTTGAAAAATATCTCTCCAATTACCTTCATAATCAAGAATCTTTGATCCATCAATTTCGTTTTTAGTATTGATAGAAAACTTATTCCAAGGCCTACTGGGATCACCGTGTCTTCTACTAAATTTCAAAGGGAGGTATTCTGTTGCCAACCTTATAAAATCAGGATCGTTTTCCTCTTTTAAAAGCTTGTTTAATTCCTCCAAATCGAATTGCTGGCTAAGCTGATTGATTGTCTTTGAATACTTTTTATAAACAGCACTGTTTGCTGCAGACAAGTATTGGGAAAAATCAGCCTTTTCAACGGTATAATTTTTATCGAAAATTCCACCTCTCATGATGTTGAAAAGGGTATTCGACAAGTGCCTAATATTTCTTTTTCCGTCAGCAGTCATTTGCATACCGTCAGCAGCAGCCACCAAACGATTTAATTCCTCACTACCAAGGCTAATATCTTGACTGAGGTCTTTATAAAGACTTTTGTTATTGATCAGATTGTGACGAATTTCATTAAGTTGATTGATGTCCTGATTTACCTCGGCTACTATGGCCCAATCTTTAGAAGTTTGTGGTAACAATCTAAATTCGGAATTAATAAAATAGGCCCCTTTCTCAGCCCTAATATCGGATTCTTGCCGAACGGGATAACCCAACCTGAATGGTTCTAATTGCAATGAGGATAATAATAATTTTTTATTATCAAATCCCATCGACCAAACCGAATTGGCTTTTAATGCCTCGCTAGGCTCTGCTTTGTCAACAATCAAGGCAGAGAGGGAATAAATCCCCAAGCCAGTTTCTTGATCTAATTCATTTTTTTTATAAGCATCCGTCAAGTTACTGCATTCAGATTGCATGCCTTGATCAATTCCCCAAGGAAGAATATTCTGAAGTCCATCGATTAAACTAACTTCAACTGCCTCAACTGCATGGTTTATGAGCAGCGACTTTCTGACAAAACCAAAACGATCGCTGGTGTTCCATTCGTAAGAAAAAGTTAGCTCCAGATCATGATTGATTTCCTCAAAAATAATTTTATTTCCAAGGGTGTTTTTATAGAGATTTCTGGAATACTTAAAAGAACGCTCTTGTCTGATAGAAAAAGGTTCCCATAAAAAATCTGAATTGGCTTTTCCAATTCTGAAAATAGTTTTACTTCCCGTATGCTCAATGGATTGCGTTATTTTATCATCGGTATAGTAAGGAAAAAATGCATTGCTGCTGTCTTTACGTCCAGCAGTAAGACCTCCATTGCTTGAAATAAAAAGCCAATGGTTGGAGTTGCTGATTAAGCTGATAAAAAAAGGGGGCATTTTGTCTACATTCGAGATTTTATAGAAGTTTTCTCCCCCTATCAAGACTTCTGCTCCTCTTACAAAATTCAGAGGGTTTGTAATAGTATTTTTTAAAATTTGACTTTCCTCTACGTTGATCATTCAACAAATTTTTTCTTTAAAATAAACTGCGACTAACAGGACTTTATAACTTCTACTAAATTGTTAATGGAGCTATCATGAAAACCAAGTTTAATATGTTCTTTCAAAACTTTGATTGATATTTTTTAGAGTAAAAATTCCAAATTGACGTGCCATATTTTGGCTTAAGAAGGAGAAATCACATACCAACCTTAGGCGTTTTTAACGATAGACCCTCACATAATCAATTTGCATTGAACTTTCGCTGAAATCTTCAGGGATTTCGCCTCCAAGGGTACCTCCCATAGCAACATTTAAAATGATAAATTGTGGACTGTTATAAGGCCAATTTATTTGGGTTTTATCCGCAGGGCTATAGGTGTAGTATTGGTTTCCGTCGACAGAAAATGTAATCTCGTAAGGGGTCCAGTCAACTGCATAAACATGAAAATCAGAGGTAGAATTTGGAACGTCAACCTCCTGATAGTGTATTGTACTACCCGAGCTTGATTCATTGTGAAGTGCAGCAGATATCTTATTTTTATTCCAACCTTTCTGTTCCATAATATCAATTTCTCCACACTTTGGCCAGCCAACAGAAGTAATATTAGAACCGAGCATCCACAATGCAGGCCAAGTACCGGCTGAAGAGGGAAGCTTGGCTCGAATTTCAACTTTTCCATAGGTAAAGCTATATATACCTTGAGATTTTAATCGAGCGGAAGTGTAATTTGCACCTTCAAAATTTTCTTTCTTAGCTGTAATTTTAAGTAGGCCATCCTCAACTATTACATTTTCGTTTCTTACCGTGTAATATTGTGACTCTCCATTTCCCCAACCATTATTAGCTCCAATATCATAAGTCCATTTTGAACTCATAGGAGTACCTGCTACATCAAATTCATCCGACCAAACAAGCTTTGTATTTCCCAAATATGCCCTGTCACCATTCACATCATTAATGATTTGTTGTAATTCAGTTAGTGTCGTTGGAATAGGATCAATATTAGAAATGGCTACTTCGTATTGACTTTGTTCACCCGTCAAATTCTTTACACCAGCCTCAGACAAGTCTTCTAAAGATGGGGTCCCTCCTTCAGCGGGGCTTTGAGATTCTAATACTATTTTTTCAATAAGCTCAGCTACATAGGGAATATTTTGATCTTTAGCACAAGATGTGAAAAAGAAAAAAAGGCAGATAATTTTTATTATGAGGTTTTTATTTTCCATTCAACACAGTTAGATGATTATCTTTTCTACCACAAAAAATTTAAATTCGATTCAAATTAGTTTAATCGATAGTTAAAAAACCCCGCACAATTGTGCGGGGTTTTAGAGGTTCAGTTAATAAAAGTAAAGATTATCAATGTAGAACGTTTCAGTTCCAGTACCTCCCTCAAAAACAATTTGTCCAATTTTACCATCAGCAGTTAGTGGTTGATTTACACCATCAGCATTCGTAGTAAAATCACTCAATGGTAATACCACTCTGGTCCATGTATCTTGGGTAGCAGCTTCTGTAACGGTAACTATCGGCTGATAAAGATCTCCTGCATATGCACCATCAGCTCCATAATCTACAAGTTTCAATTTTAGAGCAGTTCCATTTGGTGTCCAATAGTCAAATGTGACATGTGTTACACCGGCAATAGAAACTCTATTGGAAACATCCTCTCCCAAATCAATTCCAACAAAGTTGAGGTTAACTAGTTTTTTTACTGCATTGCCGGCAATGGTTTCTTCAGTGGAAACTGTAGATTGTCCCCAATTTGGTGCAAATGTTGAGGCAATGTCTGTGTATGCATCACTGAAAATTGACACCACAGATGAGGCATCAGTAGTTGGAGTTGCAGGGGCGTCTTCTGGTGCACCTAATACAGGACATCCATCATTATCTTGTGAACCTGCTTCTGTAGGACATGTATCGAGTGCGTCAACTATACCATCTCCATCTGTATCTGTTTGGGGCAGCTCTGCTCCTGTAGATCCTTCTTTGGCGAATTTATATCTCCAAAAAACTGCTCCATTATCAATAATCTTCATTACAGTAAGATTGTTTCCATCTTCGGATATAACAATGTCTGTATATGTAATACTATCATCAGCAGTAGAACTGTCACTATGTTGAACAGCATCGCCTATTTTAAATAACCCTAAATGAGCCCCTACACCAGATAGTGTAATGGTGTTTAATTCTTCATCGTGTTCCCATGTAGCTGAGTCAATGGAACCATCCCACGGAGATACTGGCGCAGCACATCCCTCAGGATCCTTCCCAAAATCTGGCTCAACCCAAGTTGTATCACCTAAGATATTTTGAAAAGAACCATCAGCATTAAATACATAAACATCATCAAAAAGACAATCTCTTGTAACAACATCACCGAGACTGTTTGACCACCATGAGAAGTCGGTTTTGGAGGGTCCAACACCCAAAGCACCAGCATCGTGTAATAACACCCATCTTCCTTCTAAAGGAGAAGGATCCGGTTCGGTATAATCAACGGTCACCTCTTTAGTTGCCTGAGTATTTTCATACCCAGTTGCAGAAGCAGTTACCACAATGGTATAGCTTGCATCTTCTTCAGGATAAGTATAGGATACTCCGGGCCCAGCTGTGGTTAAAACATCATCATCAGCTGAAGTTCCAAAATCAATAGAATAAGATGTACCCTCTGTAGAAGTAGGGGTTACCGTTATTACGTTTCCGTCTCCACTTGCTACAACTGTAAATGATACATTTGAAATTTGTGGTGTTTCAGGTTCTGAATTTTCATCTTTACTACATCCATAAATAAAACTTAACCCTATTAGGGCAAGCATTCCTTTGTTTAGATAATTTCTCATTTTTAAATATTTAAATTAATTGACTTAGTTATTTGACTTATTTCTATATAATTTTCAAAATTTTTTAATTAATACCCTGAGTTTTGCCCCCAAGTATCATTTGCATTTGCTAGATTTATTTCTTCGAGAGGTATAGGAAATACCTCATTTTTACCACTTGTGTAATTGATTTTTCTTAATGTTTTTTCTTCCGCTGATAAGTTCTCACCATCAATGGCTGTATTATATGCTGAAAATGCTTCCTCAGCCTTACCAGTTCTGACCAGATCAAAGAATCGGTGTCCTTCACCGGCCAATTCTAAACGTCTTTCTCTATAAATGGCTTCAAGTAAATTACTTTCACCGTTATAGGGGTAGTTGCGCGAACTGTTTTGAAAAGCCCGCTCCCTAACCTGATTTAAGTAACTAATCGCATTGGCCCCTCCACTTTGCGCTTCTGCCTCAGCCGCCATTAATAGCACATCCGAATATCGTATTACGCGGTAATTATTTTGGTAACTTACAGGATCAGAGGAGACAGTAGGCTCGTCTTTCCGCACCAAATACTTTTTATTGTAGTATCCGGAATTTTCTCTGCTTTCACCATAGGATCCACTCTTAGGTGCAAAAACAGTAACATTTCTTCTGATATCAGATGAACTATATTGCTGATAAAGGTATTTCGTGAAAATATTGATTCCCCAACCTTCTTTATATGTATTGTCGCTAAGGGGAGGTCTTGGTCCATTGCTCTGCGGCATGTAGTTTCCTGCATTACAATGCAGACAGTCCCAGTTATTTCCAACAACCCCGGTATATTGAACTTCAAATACCGATTCTAGAGAATTTTCACCCGCTCTGGTAAAAAGATTGTTATAATCAGAACCTGTCAGTAATTGATAATTTCCACTATTGATTACCTCATTGAATTGATTTGCCGCTTCCTGGTATTGAAGGTGATACAGGTAAACTTTTCCCAAAAGTGCTTGTGCGGCACCTTTTCTTATCTTGTATATTTCTGAACTTGGTCTTGAGTCAGGTAAATTGGGAATGGCTTCTTTTAAATCTTCCTCCAATAGAGTATAAATATCGTCTACACTTCCCACTCTTTTGATCGAGTATTGATCCCCAAATAAGATTCTTTTATTTGCAATCCGGTTGATTCCATTTCTTTCCTCTATAAAAAGGGGGACATCTCCAAAAAATTTTGTTAACTCAAAAATAAAATATGCTCTGAGGAAATAAACCTGAGCAATAATTTCGTCTTTGCCCTCAAAATCAGCCTTATCCTTGAATTCCAAAACATAATTTGCTCTGTTATAGGCAGCATACATCAGTTGCCAAATAAGTTGAATTTGATCATTGTCCGAAGGAGAATGTACCATTTTATCAATCCTTTGGAGTGTTGGCTGATCGAATGTATTTGGATCACCTCCAGCAATAATATCATCAGAAGCAGTATGAGCCACCATTACATTGTAGAGAGTTGTTTGAAGCATATCATAGACCCCAATCAATGCCTCTTCAAACTCACTTTTATCATTGAAAAAGTTTTCTGAATTGGGAGCATCAGGAACTATGTCTATGTATTTACTACATGCGTTTATGAAAATCAACGAAACGAAAAGGGCGTAAGTGTAATATATTTTTTTCATTTTGTTTAAAAGTTTAAGCTTGTGCCGATTAAGAATGTTTTTGCAACCGGATAAAATCCTTTGTCAATTCCTGAACCAATTGGTTCTCCTTTTCCATCGGTTCCTCCACCAACTGCTGAGGGATCGTAACCTTTATAATTGGTAAATGTGAATAAATTGTTACCAGAGAGATAAATTCTACATTTTTTTATTGCAAACTGTTGTAATAGTGTCTCTTTAAAAGTGTAACCGAATTGTATATTTTGAATTCGAAGATAGGAGGCGTCCTCAACAAAATAATCAGAAAAATTATCGAAACTAACTGAAGCACCATTAACAGGTCTAGGCACTGTATTGCTTGGATTGGTTGTTGTCCAGCTGTCCATAACATATGAGCCTTTGTTTGAATATAAATTTTTTCGCTCGTAATCTCTAACGAGATCATTTCCTAGGGAAGCAAAGGAGGAGGCGCTAAAATCCATATTCTTATAGTTGATTCCAAACGTTAACCCCATTGTCATATCAGGAATGGGGTCACCTAAGTAGGTTTTATCCTCAACGGTTATGGTATTGTCTCCATTAACATCTACAAATTTTAAGTCTCCCG
>CALKCR010000030.1:0-3965 GCA_938082715.1 uncultured Flavobacteriaceae bacterium
AATTGATGGTAATCTGAATGAATGTGGTTCAGGGACACAAACGATTCAAGTTGCTTGGAATGGTGGCGTTACACCATACATAAGAGGTGATAGCGAATCTGACTTATTTCAGTACTATGTTGGCTATACTGACAGTTCTGGTAATTTCATTTTTGATGAGCTTCTGTTGGAAGGCGGTTATATTTTCGAACTGACCAAAAACAAGACCGGTACAAATGAATAGCGATAAAAAAAGAATATTTGGTTTCATTTTCAATAGGTTAAGATTTAGAGCAATATACAAAAACACTTTATCACGCTGCTCCTATTCTTTAAGGTTGCTGGCAGTTGAATGCGATCTAAATTTCAAAACAAGCCACCTCAATGACTTTAATTTTCATTGACATCTTGTTCCAAGGCAAAGGCAATTATTTTATTTCCCTTTTTAGTTCCCAGTTTTTCGCCACCACAGGCAATTGCCAAATACTGTTTGCCTTCAACAACATAGATTGCAGGGGTTGCAAAGGCGGGAGCGGGTAATTTAAATTCCCAAAGTAGGCTTCCGGTTTTCTTGTCAAATGCCCTGATATAACCATCCTTGGTAGCAGCAATAAACAGGAGTCCATTTTTGGTAACAACTGGCCCTCCGTAGTTTTCGGTTCCGGTTGTAGGATAACCGAGATTTCGCAAGGAATCTGTTTCGCCAAGGGGTACTTTCCAGAGGTATTCTCCGGTATTTAAATCTAAAGCCTGCAGTGTTCCCCAGGGTGGAGCAATAGCCGGAAGACCATTTTTATCGAGAAATTTATTATAGCCGGTATGTTGAAAGGGGAGTTGTGTTTCCTTGGTCTTGTCTTGTATTTCCTGCGTATTATTTTTAGCCGTCTTATGGGTCAAAAACTGTATGAGCATTTCTTGATCTTTGGGAGTTAATTGAGGAAAACCGGGCATCATCCCTTTACCAAGGGTAATGATTTCTTGAATCTGTTTTTTGGACAAACGAAGGCCTAGCTTGAGAAGACTTGGGTATCCGCTGGCGGGGATTCCTGCCCGATTGTCCTTATGACAGCTGGCACAATTTTGCCGATAAATTTGCTCACCATGGGAAATTTTGGGCTTCGACTCATCATTGGCTTTCATTTGAAGAAACCATGCCATTTCATTGGAATTGATATACAGAATACCCTGATCCGGATCGGCTCCGGCACCGCCCCATTCGGCAGCTCCATCGTAACCGGGTAAAAGAAGAACGGGTTTTAAGGATGGTGGTGCATAGCGCCTTTTGTCGGCTTGTTCAAAAAGAGTGAGCAAACTGTCACGGTTTGGAGCGTAGGGACTGATGTCGGCTGTTGTTAAATCATTGGATTGTCGTGCAAAGGGAGCCGGCATTACAGGAATGGGTTGGGTGGGCCATGTTTGTTCCCCGGGTAAGCCAGATTTTGGAACAGGGACTTCTTCAATATCGAACAGCGGTTCACCTGTTACCCGATCAAAGAGGAAAACAAAGCCTTGCTTGGTTACCTGAGCTACAGCAGGGATGGACTTAGCTCCATGATTGACCGTTAATAAATTGGGTGGAGCAGGAGGGTCGCGATCCCACAAGTCGTGATGCGTAAACTGATAGTGCCATATCAATTTACCGGTGTTGGCATTGAGGGCCAAAAGACAATTTGAAAAGAGATTCTTACCGGGTCTCATGGCACCATAAAAGTCCGGTGCTGCTGATCCGGTGGGTACGTAAAGAATTTGGCGATCTACATCCAATGACATTCCAGCCCAATTGTTGGCGGCTCCTACTACATTACTCTTTGAAATATCGGGATTTCCCCAAGTATGGTCTCCAGACTCTCCCCGATGGGGGATGGTGTGAAAAGACCACACCAATTTCCCGGTTTTTACATCAAATGCCATTAAATCTCCCGGTGCAGCACCTGCTCCTTCCGAAAGCCTTAGTGGCATGATGATTAAATTCCTGAAAATGGTTCCCGGAGTACTTGAGATGACAAACTTTTCCTTTGATGTGGCGGGAAGACCGCTTCGCAAATCTATTTTTCCTTTTGTGCCAAAGGAGAGTACCGGTTTACCTGTCACGGCATTCAGAGCCCATAGATCAGAACCGATGGTGTAAAAAATCCGTTTGTCCTCCCCCGATTCCCAATAGGAAACCCCTCTGCTTGTGGAATGCCAAGTTTTTAGTGAATCTCCGAAAACCCAAACTTCTTCTCCCGTTCGTGCATCCAATGCAAATGCTCTGAGTGCGGCACTAACCCCATAGAGCAAGGTGTCGATCACTATTGGATTCATCTGCATTTGTCCAAAATCCCTACTCTCGTATTCCCAAGCAATTTTTAGGGACTTAACGTTTGTGGAGTCAAACTCAGAAAGTGTACTGTAATGACTCCTGCCGGGATCACCGAGGTAGTGTTCCCATTTTTCAAACGAACTCTGGTCATAGCCGTTTTGGGGAGATGGACCACATTGGGTGAAGAGTACGAAAGCCGAGAATATAAACAGATAGCGCATAAGGGGCTTAAGCTTTAAAACTTTATATATTCAAACATAATCAAACTTCAACAATGTTTAAAATCTTCCAGGGATCTTAAATAAAAGGCTTTAACTGGGACCTTGTTATTAAATTCATCGACTTTTTTTCTTAGCCACCTTCTGTCTATTTCAATACCATATTTAGTATCATAATTAAGGGAATGATTTAGAAAGGTCTTTAGACCCTCAAGGTCATTATTCAAATTGATAAGAAATGGATCAGAGGGTTTAGCTCTTTTTTTCGACTCACTCCAATTTTTAGGATTAACAGAGAAACCAGTTCTTGAGGAAATTACTGATGAATTTGGAACTCTAAAATATACATAGATACTTGCCTCTTTGTTTTCTTTAGTTTTAATTCTAAATCCAATACTAGCCATGATGTAAAGCTATTAATTTGGCAACATATTGGCAACAAATATTAACAATTTAAGCACTATTATGCAATATTATACCATTATTCAAAACGAGTAAAAACTCTTTTAAGTATTGTAAATACTGAGTTACATATAAAAATTACAGTAATTTTGAAGTGATGTAAATAGTATAGATTCGAGTCCAGGTGGGACCACCAACAAAGAAAGGCGTTGACAGAAAATTTACTGTTCACGCCTTTTTTAATTTGTCCACAGATTTGTCCCTATATTTTTTCACAATTCACATATTTGGTCTTTTTTGGACTAGTATTTGATTTAGCTTTATTATCAATAATGACAAGGGTTTACAGGTTTTTCAATATAAAAACTATGAATAACCTTAATATCTGCTATTGCCTAAACTTAACCGAAAATGAAAATAACAAAACACTACTCAGAATTCCTCCAGGGATTTAATTGGAACTACTTTATCACCTGTAGAACTCCATATATGATCCACACCATGACCGTAAGAAATTGGGTTAATAAACTCTTTAGACGTTCTTATCAAGTTGAAAATGTCTTTTATGTATCAGAGAGAGATAAAGGAGATTACTTTAACAAACATGCTCATATGCTTATTGGAACTAATACCGATATGACATACAAAGAGATTAGATATGGACTGGGAGATATATCTGTTGGAGACTATCAACCTATCTATGACAAAGATCAGGTATGTAAATATGTAGTCAAGTACTTTGGTAAAGATGTAGACTATGACCTTTTATTCAAAAATGATTGTTTCTTTGGCCCTGCCCCGCCCCCAAAAGGCAGGGGGCATGGGCCATAAGTAAAAACCAAAAACTTCAGAAAGCGTTCCCTCAATTTCTAGGGGAGTGGGTTTTAAAGAAGTGGTTTTATGTTGAGTCAATAGAGTGAATAATTAGATATAACATAGTTAAAGTTCATTCTCCGCACAATAGCATACAATAGTATTTCCTTGCAATTAACTAATTGATAGGGGATTAAGCCCTGTTTTTGGATTGTGGTTGTAGGGGGGTGTTGAAAACAAAAACTTAATTA
>CALKCR010000031.1:0-23164 GCA_938082715.1 uncultured Flavobacteriaceae bacterium
CCATTCAACGATATGAATCAACAATTGGTAAACCACAAGCTGACCATCTCAGGAAATCCAAATGTTTTTACCTATCTGGACGATTATAACAATCGGGTGGGGTTTTTCACCTATGTAACTCCACACAAAAAGCTATTAATCAGTTCTGAAGCAGAAATAATCTCAAAAAAAATAGTTCTACCTGAGGAAAAAACAAATACCAAAAATCAGTGGAAAGCCATCGAAGAAATTGGAAAAACTATTGACTACCTTCCATTTTTAAGTATTAAAAAAATAGAAGTTTTTGAGCAGTTGAATGATCTATTAAATGAAATAATTGATAAAAAACATTCCCCACTCGAAAATGCAAAAAGCTTATGTGATTACATCAACAAAACCTTTAATTATCAAAAGGGACTAACCAATGTTTTTACTACCATTGACGAAGTATGGAATTTAAAATCCGGAGTATGTCAGGACTTTACCAACATATTGATACAACTCTGTAGAATGGTAAAAATCCCTACAAGATATGTCAGTGGTTATGTCTTTGCAGACGAAGGATTACGGGGTGCTGGCGCTACCCACGCTTGGGTCGAAATATTCATTCCCACTTATGGGTGGTTGGGACTTGATCCCACCAACAACTGTATTGCCGATCAATTTCATATCCGCTTGGCTGTAGGAAGAAATTATAATGATTGTGCTCCTGTAAAAGGTGTTTTTAAGGGAAATGAAACCCAGTTAATGGATGTAAAAGTTCACTTGGATACCAAAAGAAAAACCAAGAATTTGGAATTGTTTACCCACGACTCAGTAGCCGAAGAAATCCATCAAATCAGCACCCAAAACAGCTACAGAAGTAACTTGGAAATGATTCAACAACAACAACAGTAGCAACTTTATTACTTTATTCGTTTTTTAACAATTTATAATTTTAAAGTCAAATCATTTCAGGCTATATTTGTTTGAACAACGTCTATTTCAGACATTAAATATTACAACAATGGCCAACCACTTATCCTTAAGATCGGGGAATCCGGTACTTACCAAAAACACTTTTTCAAACACTTCTGGAATTTCAGAAACCATGACTATCAATGGAACGGTCAACAAAACTGCAATTAGTTTAGTGTTGTTGATAGGCACAGGCTATCTGACCTTTAACACCATTAATCCCGGCATATTGGTCGCCTGTGGCATTGGAGGTTTTATTGTAGCCATAGTCACTGTTTTCAAAAAGGAATGGGCACCCATCACCGTTCCCCTCTATGCCATATTAGAAGGAGGTTTACTCGGTGGAATATCATTTATGTACAACAGTCTTTATGACGGTATCGTAACCGATGCAATTTTCCTAACAGTGGGTATATTGCTATCACTTCTGGTTGCCTATCGTTCGGGTTATATCAAGCCAACCGAAAATTTTAAATTGGGTATTTTTGCCGCTACTGGAGGAATCGCCATCGTTTATTTGGTAAACTTTGTAATGGGATTTTTTGGTACTAGTATGGGAGTAATGCAAATCGACAATGCCTCACCCATGAGTATAGGGTTCAGCGTTGTTGTCGTTATCATCGCTGCGCTCAATCTGGTTTTAGACTTTGACTTTATCGAAGAGGGTTCTGAAAAAGGGGCTCCCAAATACATGGAATGGTATGGTGCCTTTGGCCTATTGGTCACACTGATCTGGCTCTACCTTGAGATCCTAAGACTCTTGGCCAAACTAAATTCTAGAAGATAGTTTTCTAATTTTATATGCCCTGATTTTAAATTGTTTACTTCCTTGCTGATTAATTCATTAATCAACAATTTTATTGTTTTAAATTTGTGGACCATTCGTCCATTACCATGAAAAACTATGTAACACTGCTCTACTTATGAGTCATTACAATTGTTCTATGCTGTGATTCACATCAATCACCTCAATTTTCAGCGACCCCAAAAATTGTAGAAAATCCCAAAAACACCTCTCCTTACCGCCTATGTCTATTTCAAATCCAATCATCCTATAGATTCCGTAATCGTTAAAATCAATGATAGGGAAAGAGAAACAAAGCTAAAATACCAACAGAGGGATTAAACTAAACTCGGGTACTTGTTAAAGCATATGATAAAAAAAAAAATACAGCATTTCGCTAAGCCTAAAAGACAATTCAGGTAAAATTTATAACAGCCGTCACAAACTAACTTTTACAACACCGGTATTGCCTCAAAAAAATTTTCTTTTTCCCAAAATTGTGATTACCAAAAATAAAAAGACTGAGAAAGAAGAATTGACCCTTATCAATCCCAGAAGACGAGGCAGTATGGTTCAAGAAAGCGGTAATGCTTTTAATCAAAACTATGGACTACTGACGATTATTAACCAAAAAGGAGAGGTATTGTGGTATTATCAAAACAGCTCAAGGATCAACGATTTCGATCTTTTACCCAATGGCAATTTTTCCTACGTAACCCAAGACAATAAAATCATTGAAATAGATTTTGCTGGAAACATCACCAAACAATGGTATGCCGCCCAAAGACCATAGGGAAAAGATGCTGATCCTATCGCGGTCAACACTCTAACCTTTCATCACGACACTGCCCTACTCTCCAATGGGCACAGATTGGTATTGAGTACCGAGGCCAGAGAAATTTACGATTACTACACCAGTGAAACCGATGCCGATGCCGATGCCCATGCCCCCCGAAAAAAGCAGAAAGTAATGGGTGACGTAGTGTTAGAATTCAACCCCAAGGGAGAAATTGTTCATCAATGGAACAGTTTCGATCAACTCCCTGTGATGAGGATTGGTTATAAAACTTTCAGTGATTTTTGGATAAGAAGGGGCTTTCCCGATACCATTGATTGGACCCATGCCAATGCAGTAGTTCCCATCAAAGGGGAAGCTGCCTATTTGGTCAACTTTCGCTATCAAAGTGCCATGATTAAGGTCAACAAAAAAAGTGTTAATATTGAATGGATTTTTGCCGAAAATTCAGGATGGGGAGAGGATTTAAAAGACAAACTGATCACTTACCCAAAGAGGTTTAAACTGGCACCAACACTCCCCTAGATATACCCAATCGGGTACATTATTGTTTGTTAACAATAATAATTATCAATCCAGACCCTTTGAAACAGTCAAGGAAATTCTAGAAAGTCCGAGTTATGTGGTTGAATATAAAATTGATGAAATCAACAAAAAAGCAACCAAATTATGGAGCACCGAAAACGATGGTGAAGAAAAGGTCTACAGCATCGCTATGGGTAGGGTAAGCGAACTCAAGGAAAGTGGTAATATTTTGGCCTGTTATGGGGCACTACTAAATACCGAATATTTTGATAAAATGACGTGGTGGAACAGAATTCAATACCCCCAATGGACCATGGTCAGAGAATACACGAAAACTAAAAAACCCAAGGTAGTGTGGGAAATGAAATTACTCCCTTTGACCTCCAACAGTAAAATAAATTGGACCCTTTTTGGTGCAGAGAGAGTAGAATAAAAAGCCGATGTTGAAGTTAAAATTTTTTAAATGTGTGCGTACACGAATCCTAAAAGAATTTGTAGATTTGTTTATCCAAGATTATTTAAGTTTTGATGTTGAATTTGATCAAACAAACCATAAAATTTACCCACGTATTTCTCCTCGGATTAATTTTATTTGGCTATAGTCAAAGGGGGGTAGCACAAGAAACCTACCCCAACATGAATGTTAAATTTACTTCATCTGCCATCACCATTGATGGAAATGATCTGGAAGAGGCCTGGAAAACTGCAGACTCAACCTACACAGGCTGGACACACTTTCCCAATGAATCAACCGATTTTAAAAATCCAACACAGCTCAAATTGCTTTACGATGATAAAAACATATACCTTATATGTAAAGCGTTCTCTACCTCCGATGATTATGTAATCCCCTCACTAAAATGGGATTTCAGTGGAAAGGCATCAGACAAAATAAACTTTATATTCGACACCTTTAGTGATGGTAATATTGCCTATATGTTTGGCTCCAACATGGCTGGAGTAAAAAGTGATATTTTGATTTCCAATGGTGGAGTTAGCACCCCTAGGAATGACATCAACAGAACTTGGGATGCCAAATTTGATGTGGAGGGACAAATATTTCCCGGCTACTATATAGTCGAAATGAAGATTCCACTGTCGACACTCAGTTTCCCCAAAGGATCTACCTCTTGGCGTTTCAACTTTTTCAGATTCGATACCACAGAATACCAAAGAACCACTTGGGCAAGAATTCCTCAAGAGTTCAAAGATTACAACTTGGCTTTTATGGGCAAGATTCACTTCGAAAAACCTTTGGGTAAATCCAATGCCAATATCTCTGTGATCCCATTTATAAATGCCATTACCATAAACAACTCTGAAAACGACACCGCTCTCAACGATATTTCTATTGGGGGAGATATTAAAGTCCCGATTGGAAACGGACTGAATTTGGATCTGACCTATAATCCCGATTTTTCTCAAGCCGAAGTCGACGACGAAATAGTAAACCTTAGAAGGTTTGAAATCAAACTGCCTGAAAAAAGACAATTTTTCCTCCAAAACAGTGATCTTTTTTCAAATTTCGGTGCCATCAGAACCATTACGCCTTTCTTTACGAGAAGAATAGGCCTGGCTAGAGATGCCCAAGGCAATCTGGTCGAAAACGACATCATCGGGGGTATTCGATTGAGTGGTAAAATTTCCAATGGTTTAAAAATAGGTTTGTTGAGCATGCTCACCAATGATGATGTGGCCAATGAGATTCCCTCCAATCTGAATACCGTACTCTCCCTCAATCAAAAAGTTTTCAACCGCTCTGCAGTCAAGTTTCTGTTCATCAACAGAGAAACAACTAAGGAATATGACTTCGTTGATCAAAACGACAAATTCAATCGTCTGATCGGTTTGGAATATGATCTAAACTCCATTGATAATGTATGGAATGGTAGATTTTTCACCTACAACTCTTTCAGTCCGCTCAAAAACGAAAATGGTTTTAGCGGTGGAGTCAGAGTAAAAAAAGAAACACGCAAGCAAGAAATCAGTTTTGAATATTCCTATTTGGGAGACGATTTTCGATCTGACCTGGGCATATTGAGAAGGATTGGAGTCTCAAAATTCAGCCCTTATTACGCCCACAAGTTTTACCCCAAAAAAGGAAAGGTTAATTACTACAGGCTAGCCTATTACCATTGGCTGTGGTTTAAATTAAATTCTTCCACGCAAAACATTCTTGAAAATAATTTTCTGGCAAGTTTTAGAGCCATATATACCAACCAAAGTGAACTTGAATTCAGGGTTTTTAACGCAAATGAATATTTCCCCAATGACTTTGACCCGACCGGAATAAATAGTGAAGCACCTCTTGAAGGAGGCAATACTTACCACACCAACATCTTTGAAGTAAGTTATTCCTCCAATCCTGCTAAGGATTTTTATTTTATTGCTGCACAGAACTTTGGGAGATTCTATGATGGAACAAAATATTCTTTTGAAAACAGTATTTTCTTTAGGTTCCAACCCAAGCTATTGGCCAGCGTAAAGTTAAACTACGATGCTATCAAATTAAACCACCTTGAGAAGACAGCGCAACTTTGGCTGGTGGGTCCAAAATTTGATTTTTCTTTTACCAAAAAACTCTATTGGGCCACCTTGATACAATTCAACTCACAGTCCGAAAACCTCGGAGTCAACTCACGCTTACAGTGGAGATTCAATGGACTCTCCAACCTTTTCCTGGTTTACAACGACAATTACTTGGTCAGAGAAACCGGCCCCATATCACCCCGCATTAGAAGTCTAAACTTAAAAATAACCTATTGGTTTTAAGCCTTAGTTATTGCTAAGGTTTAAAAAAGTCATCTTCCTTAATGACCATAAAGTTCCCTTCCATGGATGCGTCATAGAAGAAGGTAAAGGTGTGACGTTCCCCGTAATTGATGACTGTTTTTTGAAGGTCTTCAAAGTAAAACTCCTTTGATTTGTACTGTAAATAAACTCTTGAAATGGGCAATCCGGTAAACAAATATTCCTCATTGTTACGGATATAAACGTGGTTCAAGTATTTTTTGTACTGATCTCGAACGCAAACAATGATATCGTGATCTACAGTATTTTTAACCAACAAAAAGGTATTGGATATGGGAACGACTACATCCTGAGGAAAACGATCTGCAAAGGTTTTGTCCCCAGTTTTACCTCTTTGTGCTTGAATGTTAAAGGGTAATGCGAGCAAAAATGCTAAAAAAGTATATTTCAAACAAGATTTCATTTTGAAAAAACTATTTAATTAAAGTTAAGAATTTATCTAACAATTATAAAGCCCTATGATCAAAAATGAATAAAAATCTATTCTTTATTCAAAAAATCAAAGATTTCATCAATCACCCTATCATCCCTCAAAATCCTTCGGTGACCAAGCCCCTTGGTAATGATTAATCTACCTTTTTTAAGGTTTTTTAAAATATTGACAGCATTGAAAAGCGGGACCTCCCTGTCATTTTCATCGTGAATCACCAGAGTATTGGCTTGGATTGAACGGGCCGAAAAAGCAGTTGAAAATTCTGAAATTTTTTTGTTTGTTTTTCGGAAAAAATAATCCAACATCAACTTTCTGGCTTTTTGTCCCAATCCAATCAAATCAAAATAATTTTCAAATAGGTCCATTGACTGATCAAAAGGGCTGATCAAGATTAATTTTTTGATTTCGGGATGGTGAGCACAAACATGAGCACTCGAAAATCCGCCCCCGGAATGCCCCAAAACGGCTTCAAAAGGCCCCCAATGATTCAATAATGTATCCAATGTGAGAATAAACTCGGCGAGATTGGTGGTCACACCATGAGATTTGCCGTGGGCAGGTGCATCAAAGGAATAAATGTCGCAATCCAAAAGCATTAATTTTTCTATTATTTTAAAAAAATTAGTCGCTCTACCGCTCCACCCATGCATGATCATGATCTTGGGGCCCTTTCCCTGCCAATGATAACAAAAAACACTTTTGTCCAGCCCCTGGATGTAAACAGAGGATTTTTGTGCCTTTGACAATACAGGAGTTTCTCGTTCCAGAAATTGATACCTAAAAGGTTTGGCAAAGAAAAAAGCGGCAAATCGCATCGCCAAGTTGGGGTGCAAGAACTCAAGCATCCTCAATATGTATTTAAAAGCGGAGGGAAGTACGATCCCCTGATTGTCATTTCTGGGTTTGTCCATGAATTAAATGCTGACTAATAAAATTCCTTTAAAAATTACCATAGGCGAAAGTAAATCAAGAAATCATATTATGATTCGGTTGAGGTATTTCTAGCAGACCTATGTTTTTATAACTCCTATCGATGATGATCAATTTGGAAAAAGGTTGAAATATATTACAATTGATTTAAAAATTATTGGAATATTGAGAATTTGAATGAAAGGTTATCATTTAGTAAACTAAAAACCCCTATTAAATGATTTTTACTAAAATTTCATACATTTACAGTTATATTAACCGATACTTTAATTATGAAAATCTTTAAAACTTCAATACTCTTTCTTATTGCTACCCTACTCTTTTCCTGCCAGCCTGTCGTAGAGTCTGCACCGGAAATTGATTTAACAACTTATAATCTCAATTTAGCTACCGCCCAAAAACTCTTCGCCTCTTTTTCGACCGAAGATATCGAAAGTCAAAAACCACTCTTGTGTCCCGGTATCACTCATTATTCTCCCTTTTATGGAAGTGAACCCTCTAAAATGGAAGGATTTTTAGCTGCCAGTAAGGCATGGATGGACAACTTTGATCAAATAACTTATAACGATCCAAAATGGTTTCCCGGAACAGATGAATCAGGAAAGCCCGATGGTTCTGTGATGACCATGGGAAAATGGACGGCCAAAAATACTGCTACAGGCAATGTCATCAACATCAATGCCTTTCACACTTTTGAATTCAATGAAAAAAATCAAATTCATGAAACAAGAGACTTTTTTGATGCCTCCGGTGTAATGGCAGCAGCGATGAAAACTGAATAATCAATTCATCAACCGATAAAAACAAAGCCCTTTTCTACGGAAGGGCTTTTTTTATCTCCTCGATACCATTAAATATATTTGAGTTAGAAAGCCTTCTTTTATGAAAAAAAGATTCCTGACACTGTCAATTGTTTCAATGGTTGTAATGGGCCTAACTTCGGTTACGACCACGGATCAACGACCAACTCCAACCATAACCAATTCTTTAAATTCAAATACAAACTTTAAAAAAAACAAACCCAATATTCTTTTCATCGCGGTAGACGACATGAACGATTGGGTAGGCTATCTAAACGGGCATGGCCGAATGAAAATCTATACCCCAAACATAGACAGACTGGCGCATGCTTCGATGGTTTTTACCAATGCTCACACCCCCTCTCCTGCATGCGCGCCGGCTCGTGCAGCCATACTTACGGGGGTCCATCATGCCAGATCTGGCATTCAAAACACCCACTGGGGAGATGGCCCCGAATGGAGAAAGTTTCCCCATTTAAAAAATGTAGAAACCCTGGAACAATTTTTTAAAAACAGAGACTATAAGACCCTTGGAGCAGGGAAAATTTATCACAGTCAGGCTCCTCCATGGACTCCCACCAGTCAGGTGGAACCCGAAAACTGGGATTTTTATTACCCCAGCCCCTACATCTCCCACCCCTATCAAATTCGTGCACCTAATAAAGTCATCTATCCCAAAGAAGTAGATAACAAGAGTAGACCTGGAGAATCCGATGGAAGCGGTAAAAGTAGTTGGTGGACATGGGGGCCCCTGGCTGTTAAAGATCAAAAAATGGCCGACTATCATATAGTAGATTGGGCCAACCATCAACTCAAATTAGATCATAAGCAACCATTTTTTCTTGCCGTAGGAACTTGGAAACCGCACGACCCTTGGGAAGTACCACAAAAGTATTTTGACTTATATCCATTGGAAGACATCGTTTTACCCTTCCATAAAGAAAATGACCTATTGGACGCTTTTGACCACGGCAGACGCTGGATTCACAATTGGGTGGAAGATAATAAACAGTGGAAAAAAGTGGTACAATCCTATGCGGCAGCCATCACATTCACCGATGCCATGATCGGTAGGTTGTTGGATCAACTGAAAGAATCAAAATATGCTGACAATACAATCATTGTACTGTGGTCGGATCATGGAATGCATATGGGAGAAAAGGAAAACATCGAAAAATTTACACTTTGGGAGCGATCCACACGTGTACCGTTAATCATATCCTATCCAGGGGTAATACAAGCAAAGACAAGCTGTGACCAACCCGTTAGCCTGATGGATATTTACCCTACTCTGGTAGAACTCTCCGGTTTTGAAAAGCCAGCACATTTGGACGGTCATAGTCTGCTTCCTCAAATCAAAAATCCAAATGCTTCGACTGCTCCTGTCATTAGCAGCTATCAGTTTACCTGGACAGAAAAACCTTTTGCTGGTCATGCCGTGAGGAGCAAAAACTATCGTTACATCTACTACCCCGACATAGGTCTTGAAGAATTATACGACCATCAATCTGATCCCAACGAATGGAATAATATTGCTTACAAAAAGGAAAATACAAAAATCATTAAAAGTCACAGAAAAGTGCTCTTGGAAATCTTGCCACAACTCCAATGGAAATCGGAAACTCCTGAGGGTTATAAGATAGACCCCAATGGGAATATAAGTTTTTTGAACTACAATGAATTGTTAGAAAAAAACTAGAACTCAAAAGAATCAAAAGATCTTCAATCCCTCCTTGAGGTTTTATCCGACGGTTATTCACTTGGAAAGATGAAACATAATTTTTAATTTTAGGAAGCGAAATATAAGCAACCTTTAAAAACCGTTAACGTCAGTTCATCATGAAGCGCATTTTGCTGATTGCAATTACTTTTACTTTAGTATTATTTGGGCTGCTTCTGATTCCTCTGGATGGCAATGTAGACAACACTTTTGTATTTTTTATTGGGAGGTTCCACCCCATCATTCTCCATTTGCCCATCGGTGCATTGGTGGTTCTTTTTTTAATGGAAATCATCAACAGGTTCCGCCCGGAACTAAATTTGGATGCTGCCTGTAATATTTTGCTGTGGTTTTCTGTATTGAGCATCATTCCAACCATCACCCTAGGTTTTCTTTTGGCATCTAGTGGCAGCTATGAAGATGAATTGTTAAACTTTCACAAATGGCTGGGTTGGTTTACGGCTTTAATTTGTATTTGGCTGGTCGTATTGCGTCAAAAAAAATCTTCTGCCCGACCCAATGGCATATTGCGTATTTATTACCTCTTTTTATCCTCGAGTGTAGTACTTCTGTCATTGGCCGGACATTATGGTGGCCATCTAACCCACGGGGAAGACTATTTGACAAGATACATGCCCACTGGCATGAAAACTCTTTTGAATATTGACAATGCTGAGGATGAGTATTTGGTCATCAACACTCCAGCTGATTCTATCTCAAAAGAGGCATTATATTTTAAAAATAACATCAGACCAATTGTAGAAAACTATTGCTTTGAATGCCATGGGGAAGAAAAGCAAAAAGGAGACATGCGGTTGGACACTTTGCATTGGAACATGATCAATGGACGTGATGCCGAGAGATGGCACTCCGCCCTGAATGTAATTAATCTGGGAGAAATGCCTCCGAAAAAAAAGGCGCAGTTAAAGGATGGAGAGCGTCGTCAACTGGTGAATTGGTTGTCAGATAATCTAAAAAAAGCTGCCATCGCCAAGCAAAAGGATAATAAAAGTGTGATGCGAAGGCTGACCAAAGTTCAATACACCAACAGTTTAAATGAATTGCTTGGAGTGTCTGTCAATTTTGGGGATGCGCTGCCCGACGATGGAAAATCGAAAATGGGATTCAGCAACAATGGAAACATCCTCCAAACCTCAGCCCTCCACATTGATTATTATCAAAAAATAGCCCGGGAGGCTATGGACAAAGCCATTGTTTTTGGATCTAAACCCAAGTCAAAACGATATAAAGTTACAATGGGAAAAAATTTAGGAGATGGGATTTCAGCTGCTGAATTTGGAGGCTATCAAACAGCCCCAGTCAACAATGAAGATTTAGTGGTAGAAATATTAAACGGTCAAGGAAAACCCATTCAAAATTTACCCGAATCAGAAGGCGATTCTTTAATCCGAATTAAGAACAATATAGGAATTGGCATGAGAGGCTCTGCCAGTAATCGCTACACTGTTGTCAAAGAGGGCATGGTGTTGAATTCGGCATTACCCGCCAAAGAAGTTACTCCAAAGTCGTGGCAAGGGCCCTCCCCCAACCTGAAGTTATTGATCAAACAAGATTTCCCAAGGTCAGGAGATTTCGCTTTCAGGGTTGAAGCCTCCAGAGGCTATCACTCTATGGCCATTGAACGACTTATTGATCTGAGAAATGATCAACCGGCATCGGCATCCTCAAAAACCATTCTTATCGCCGCAAAAAACGTCAAATACAACAATGATTTTGTTTTAAGAAACAATCATTGGTTAATGCCCAAAGATGTTGCAAAAAATGTCGAGGCCAAATTCACCTACCATGTGCCCATATCCGGTTTATACCAGATAGATTTGATCCACCCCTACGTTTCAGATGATGCAATGCCGTCTTATCAAATAAGTCTGCTGGGACGAAAAAAAGAAGGCATAGTGGGAAAACGTCTTAACATGGATATATCGGAAAAAAACCAAAAAAAAATCACAACCCCCATTACATTGGTCTACCTGTCCGAAGGAGAACATCAAGGTACTATAGGAGGGAAATTTTTCGTTGGTTTTAGCCATATAGCGATCCACCCCTTGCCGGAGGATGATCCATTGCCCAAGATACTTGAAAAAGAGGCCATCAAAGACAATTCAAAATATGCTAATATCAATCCATCCATTCAGGTATTTGCAGGTTCCAGAACAGATGATGGAATGGATTATAAACCCTTTTCAAAATCTGTTGAAGTCACTGCGCCAATGGGGGAAATTCAAAAATTTGAGTTTACCGCCAGACTAGAAAATTTACCCATTCCTTTGGGCAGCGATGATGTCAGTGGAGAATTGGCCAACATCTTTACGGTAGGACTTTGGAACAATCATTTGGTAAAGGAAAGCAGTCTTAAGGGACCTCCCCTGCTTATAAAATCGGTAGAGTTTGAAGCACCCTATTATCCCGTTTGGCCGCCAGAAAGTCATACCTCTATATTTTTCGATTCTCCCAACAAAGCCATCGCCAAAACCTACGCAAAGGAAGTCATCAGTCGATTCATGCAACGCGCCTTCAGGAGACCTCTTAATCCCGGCGAATTGAACCGCTATATGGGTTTTTGGGAAAATATAAAAGACGATTTTGACCGTTTCGAAGACGGGGTCAAGGAAGTACTCATCGCAGTGCTGTGTTCTCCCAATTTTATCTACCTGTTTGAACCCGAAATTCCCGAATTGGAAGATTCGGAAGATCAATTTTATCTGGCTTCGCAATTGTCCTACTTCCTTTGGAACTCACCCCCCGATGAAACATTAACTGCTTTGGCCGCCGAAGGTGATCTATACGATGAATTATCCGAGCAGATTGATCGTATGATTGACAGCCCTAAAATTGCTCAATTGGTCAATTCCTTTAGCTATGAATGGCTGCGTTTGGATCGGCACAAAAGCATGGACGTAAATGTGCAAGAATATGAGGATTTTACGCGATTTGTAAAAGAAGACATGTTCAAGGAAACCTACAATTTTGTCCACCATGTCCTAAAAAATAATTTGAGTATACTGAATTTTATAGATTCAGATTTTGCCATGCTCAATCAGAACCTTGCCGAGTTCTATGGTATTGAAGGTGTGAAGGGAAATGAATTTCGCCCGGTGACTCTCACAAAAAATCAAGAGAGAGGCGGTTTGCTTTCCCAAGGGTCTTTTCTGAGTGGGCATTCCGATGGCGTTCAAGCCCACCCCATCAAACGAGCGGTATGGTTAAAAGAAAAAATACTAGGAGACCACCCCCCTGCTCCCCCACCGAATGTTCCCGAATTGGATCCGGAAACCCCCGGCTTTGAAAATCTTACACTTAAAGAACAATTATTCTTACACAGAAATAAAGTGTCTTGTATGGATTGTCATCAAAAAATTGATCCTTTTGGTGTAGTATTTGAAAATTACGATGCTGTCGGGCGATTTCAATTAATAGCAAAAGACAAGCTTATCGATTCCAAATCGAAATTACCTGATGGTACAGAAGTCGAAGGAATAGCGGGGATTAAAGATTATATTTTAACGTTAAAAAAAGACCATTTTACAAAATCTTTGGTGGAAAATCTATTTGCTTATGCCCTTGGTCGTGATGTTGGTTTTGCAGATGAGGAAGAAATTAATAATATTGTAGAGGAAGTCATTGATGATGATTATCGATTTAAGACCGTTATAGAACAAATCGTTTTAAGTCCGTCGTTTTATAAAAAAGAACAAAGTTGGTTTAACAAAATAGTTGGAAGATGATTAAAAAATCTTGGCATTTAGACCGTCGTACCTTTATTAGAGGTTTGGGTGTGACCTGTATGTTGCCTTTTTTTGAAGGCATGGCGATGACCAGTTTTTCAAAGTTTGCGGAGCCCATGTCTCCCAAACGACTGTGTTTTTTGTACTTCCCGAATGGTGTGGGATTACCCCCAAAGGAAAGTGTTTATCACAAGAAATGGCATTGGTTTCCAATGGGTGAAGGAACCAACTACACATTATCGAGATCCTTGGCGCCCTTGTCCCCTTTTAGAAGTGAAATGTCTATAATGGGAGGCCTTAGTCATCCCTACAGTAGGAATGTGCTGGGTCATATGGCCGGAGATTCTTTTTTGACGGGAGGTGATTTAAGGGGCGAATACAAAAACAGTGTTTCCCTAGACCAAGTAGCTGCGGAAAAGTTGAGTCGTTACACCCGTTTCCCATCACTTACATTATCCACAGACGGTGGAGTAGGATACAAATCAAGAACATCTACCCTTTCATTTAATTCATCAGGAAGACCAATTCCTTCGGAACACCGACAAAGAGAAATTTTTGAACGCTATTTCTCGCCCAATGGAGGAGCTCCAACTCACGAGAGAAGGAAAAGCATTCACCAAGGTAAAAAGATCGTAGATCTGGTTTTGGAGGACAGTAAAACCCTTAAAAAACGCTTGGGATCGAATGACAAAGACAAACTGGATGAATATATGACCTCATTGGATCAGGTAGAAAAACAGCTCAATCGAAATGAGCAATGGCTCGATGTACCCATGAAAGATTTTGATGCCAGTTTAATCAACCTGGATGTGGACCCCACTGCGGCTCCCGAGGATTATGTTCGTTCTATGATGGATTTGATGATTCTTGGATTTCAAACCGATGCTACCAGGGTCATCAGTTATATGATGGCACGTGAAGATGGTATGGGATTTGGTGATAATTTCCCGAAAATTGCACTTGGACTTCAAGGACACCACACAATTTCTCACGATAAAGCCACTGGACATTGGGAAGACTGGGGAAGATTGGATCGATGGTATGCAAGACAGTTTGCATATTTTATCGATAAGATGAAAAACACCAGAGATGTCCACGGCTCATTGTTGGACAATACACTTATACTTTACGGAAGTGCCTGTAGTACAACTCATAACGCAAGAAATTACCCGCTCATTTTGGCCGGTGGTTCTCAGATGGGGCTTCAACACGGAACCTATACAAGGTTTGAGGAAAAAGAAGAGCGGTTATCCAACCTCTTTGTAAGCATGTTGAATAGATTGGATATTGAAACAGAGCAATTTTCCGACAGTACAGGAAGGTTGTCTACTTCCATTCTTTAAAAGAAGAACTGGCTTGATATGAATGTTTTGGGCTAAGAAAATCAATAATAGAGTATGTTTTTTAGTTCGTCCATTTTGTCAAAATAAATTTGACCCTCGACACTAAAGTTTTTCTTTTTCTGCTCATTGGCATAAATCAAAACATCAAACCCCCCGGCTTTGGCTGCCTGAGCCCCATAAATACTGTCCTCTATTACTACACAATCCTCAGGACTAAAACCCATTTTTTTTGCAGCATGCAAGTATATGGCCGGATCGGGTTTCCACTTAGCAATTTGATAGCAACTAAAAATTCGATCAGCAGAAAAAAATTGAATCAAATCCACTTTGGTTAGATTCAAGTTAATTTTTTCTATTGGACCACTTGAGGCCACACAATATGGCACTGTCATGTTTTTTAAAACCTCATGTATCCCTTTGATGGGTTGAAGATCTGCTTGAAAAGCTGAATATGTTTTTTCTCTAAAATGTTTTTCAAAATAATCCGGAATATCTCTCTTGGCTTGTTCGCTTAAATACTCGGCAATACTGTTGAAAGATTTTCCCGTAAACTCATTAAAGGCCTTTTTAAAACTTATTGATAAACCCATTGTTTTCGCCATTTCTACCCAAACTGTTGCACCTATGGATTCACTGTCTACCAGTACCCCATCACAGTCAAAAATGACGCATTTGTACTGCATTAATTTCTCCCCAACATTATGTAGATCAGAATGGTGACAAAGCAAAGAACAAACGACATATGTTTGGTATATTTCCATTCACTCAAATCGACAATTTTTAAATTCTGGATTTTAAATTCTTTGGTAATCGGGTAAAAGTAGGACATCAAAAACATTACAAAAATGTTGATTAAAAACTCAATACCCCAGATATGGATAAAATGAATATCGGTTTTTAAAATAAAAGTTGTTGTTATGTAAAAAGCTAAACCGACAATCAAAGCTGCTTTCGCTCCCATTGCTGAGACCCACTTTAAAAAGAATCCTGCTAAAATAATAGATGCAATGGGAATAAAGAAAATACCGTTTAGTTGCTGTAACAATTGATACAAGCCATCCGGAGCATTTGCCACCATTGGGGCAGCAAGAATGGCAAATACTGCCAAAACGGCTGAGACCAACTTTCCTACCCTAACCAATTTTTGGTCAGAGCTGTTGACCCCAATATGACGTTTGTAAATATCAATACTAAAAATGGTAGCAGCACTATTTAAAACACTGTTAAAAGTGCTGAGAACAGCTCCCATGACAACCGCAGCAAATAAACCTACCAAACCGGCGGGCAAAACTTTTTTAATCAATTCGGGATAGATCATGTCTTGATTATCGTATAGGCTGTCTCCGTAATAGTAAAAACCGATAACACCAGGTAAAATGATGATGATGGGGACTAATATTTTTAAAAACCCTGTAAACAAAAGGCCTTTTTGTGCTTCAACAAGGTTTTTGGCGCCCAGCGCTCGCTGTATGATGGTCTGATTCATACTCCAGAAATACAATTGATTGATGATCAATCCTGTGAATAAAACTTCAAAAGGCATCACAGAGTCTTTGGCACCAATGACATTAAACTTATCGGGACTATTTTCAAAAACTTTTACCAAACCTGTCATGGGATTGCCATCACCAATGCTCACTAAAGCGATAAATGGGATCGCCAGTCCTCCAATCAACAAGCCATATCCATTGATGGTATCTGATATAGCTACAGCCTTGAGTCCACCAAAAATGGCATAAATCGACCCGATAATACCAATCCCAACCACGGTTAGCCAAATTCCCTCATTTCTACTGATTCCAAGGACTTCGGAGATATTGAAGATACTTTCCAAATTGATTGCCCCCGTGTAGAGTACAATGGGCAGTAAAGTAACCACAAAGGAAATCATTAGAAAAAGAGCAGCCATAGTTCTGGTGGTACTATCAAATCTTTTTTCTAAAAATTGAGGGATCGTAGTAAGCCCCATCTTTAAATACATAGGGACAAAAAAGATGGCTGCTGCTACCAATGCTAAAGCAGAAGTGACCTCCCAACCTATGATGACAAAACCATTTTTATAGGAAGAGCCATTCATTCCTACAAGATGCTCGGTCGAAATATTGGTCAACAACATAGAACCGGCAATCACAACTCCAGTCAGGCTTCTTCCCCCCAAAAAATAACCATCTTGTGTGTCGAGATTCTCTTTTCTGAGTTTAGACCAAGAATAAAATGCTACAAAAAATGTATATGCTATAAAAGTTCCAATTAGAAGCATTAAAGTATTTTGATGGAATAATTAAATAATTGTTATTGGTTGGTTTTGTTGTAATGATTTTTTAGCTGCTTTTGCAATTGATAAAGCGGCTAATCCATCCTCAATAGAAATAGATGATGGTTTGTGATTCAGTAAATTCTCAACAAAATCAATTAATATATTTCGATATGATTCAACATATCTCTCTAAAAAAAAATATTTAGCTCGTGCGCCGTGTTGACCACTGGAATTTGATATTTGAACTGAATTCTCTAAAATATTATTGGTAACCAGTTTACCTTTTTCACCAAAAACCTCAATCCTTTGATCATAACCGTAGGAACAATAACGACTATTGTCAATCTGGACCAAACAGCCATTTTTAAAAATTAAAGTGACTGCAGCAGTATCAATATCATCATATTCCCCTAATGGCAAATCACCAAAAACAGTTCCATTTGAGCTTACTTGAATAACTTCATCACCTACTAAATATCGAGCCATATCGATATCGTGTATAGTCATATCAAGAAACAAACCTCCAGAATTTTTTATAAACTCTAAGGGTGGAGGTTTTGGATCTCTACTGGTTATTTTTAAAATACGTGCTTTACCAACTCGACCTTCACTATAAGCAGTTTTTAGCTGATTTATATGTGGATCAAATCTCCGATTAAAACCAACCATAAATTGAATTCCAGACTCATTAATCATTTCTTTTAGCATCTCTACTTTTTTGCATGAAAGGTCTACTGGCTTCTCACAAAAAATGTGCTTTCCCTCGTTCATGGCAATCTTAATATGATCGAAGTGAAATGCTGTAGGTGAGGCAATTATAACAGCATCTATATTCTTAACCTTGATCATTTTTTCATAGGACTCGAAGTGAAGATAAACTCCATTTAGTTTTAAAAATGATTCGTCTTTTTTTCTAACAGGACAAGCTGCAATTACTTTAGCGTTAGGTACATAACGCTGAACATTAGATAAGTGAATTTTACCAATTCTTCCCAAACCCACTATTCCAATATTCAACATTTTCTAAACGTTTAAAATAATTGGACTAAAAAGATAGTTTTTCAGGTAAGTATTTTGAAATTAAATCTTCATAAAATGGTTTAAGAGCTTTCACATTTGGAGGATTAGGTGCCTTTGAATATAAATCATAAGGGTTAAATAATTTAACCCATTTAAAGTTTTCTCTGTCCTCATCATTCATCAAAAAATCATAAGAATTTTCTCTATGCTGTGCATAGAATGAATGATAACGAATCATATACAAAGCGGGTTTAGGCAAATAATCTTTTAATATTTGATACAAATATTCATCGTGTCCCCAACTCATCTTGACTTGATCTAAACCACAATTTTCAGAGTAAATACCAAACTTGGAAGAATATCTTTCATCTCTATTATCTGGATTTGAACTAAAAAAATCAGAGTAAACAATATCTTCAGAAAATCTACAACCTACTGGAAATGTATCACCTACAACAGCCCATTGTGGTTCACCAAAAAGACAAAGTACCTTTCCTAAATCATGAATTAAACCAGTTAGAATAAACCAGTCGGGATGTCCATCTTTTCTGATTGCCTCTGATGTTTGCAAAAGATGCTGCAGTTGATCAAGTTCAATATCTGGATCACTGTCATCTACTAATGTATTGAGATAGTCTAACGCATCCCAAATACCCATTTCACCTCTATTAAAACTTAAGAACTCGGCTTCTTTCTGAACAACAAATTCATACGTTTGAAATTCATGGTTGAGTTTGTAGAACTCCTTTACCGTTAGATCTCTATCAGAATCAATATAATTTCTAAATTTACTCTTATCCTTAACTTCATTGGGATCAGGATACCTTTTAAGTAAATCATCTTCCCATTCTTCAATATTTTCGAGCGGTTTTGGATTTGGATAATTCATTTCTTTATTTTTACTAAATTTAAGATAAATCACTGAGTTTACAATGATATAAGAAAAATTAACTAAGTTATCTTGAAGGGTTTTACTTGTCTATTTGTAGCCACTAAAGATCGGGTAATTAATTTAGTATTTCTATAACTTTAATGGTCTCCCCTTATGTTATCTGTTTTGCTGTAGATTTAGGATAATTATTAATTTTTAACTTAAATTAAAAAAATTTAGTAAATATCAGCAATAGCAAATATTTATTTTGCCAATAGAGTTTAACTACATATTGTAAATTAAAATTTCAATAAATAAATATTTTTTAAACAAATCTCTATTATAGTATTGGATAAGCCTTCTCAATGTTTATCATTTTTCCATTAATGGAGTCCATTTCAGTTCCCAATTTTTATAGCTTTTAAGCTTTTCCCTAATTCGAATTCCGTATTTTTCTATATCACCATAAAAAAGTGAGATCGAGGGGATGGTATATTTTGGATCTGCATTGTTAATTGTATGTGAATAATTTGACCAGCCAATCTCGTGAATACCAGCACTTCCATTTTCTGAGGGATATGCCAAATAATAGAATTGACGTGTGTATCGAAGCAAATAGTTTTCAAGGCCTAAAGGTCCACCCGAGGTATGAAAGAGATCAAAAAGGCCATATACAGCATCATAGCCATCCTCACCCATGATCAATTTTTGAGGATATTTTTTTCTAATTTCTTTGGTGTATTTAACAAGTCCCTCGTAGGGGGAATAATCGGGGCTGTTTTGCCAACGCAGAGTACCGTCTAAAAAAACACCATCAATCCCGTAAATATCAAAAAGTTCGGAAGTTTTAGAAATCATATAATCTAAATATTTAGGATGACCGAAATTCATTATCAGGCCCATGGTTTCAATTTGTAAATCTGTATTCCAATCTAGCCAGTTTTGCAATTCTTCGTGACCTGAAGGTGTTTTTAGCCCCGCCCCAATCATATCATTTTTTTTCAAAAACTCAAAAGTAGATAGATTTGGCCCTCCCAACATTAGTACAATTTTCATCCCCAAGCGGTGCGCTTTTTTAACAAGTCGTTTGAGTCCGTCGCTTCCTCCCATTCTTCTCTCTGGCTCATGTTCGGGGTAATTGACATAGTAGCGTCCGTCCCATGCTGGTAAAAACACTAATATTTGTTTCCCATCAACCATTTGAGAAATCCATTCCAACTGTTCACCCATTTGATCATAGGTGTTGTAAATATATCCTGTCCAATGCGTGCCATGTAAAAAAGTAACTACCTTTAAATTATCAATCCAATCTTTAAGAACTTTTTGTTTTTTATTGAAAGGTGTAAGACTGAAATATTCTTCCAGGTCAACACACCGTTCTTTAACAACCTCTGTTCTAGGTCGATCATTACCCAAAACCCATTGAGGAGCTTGAATATTGGTTGATATTTTTCTCATATCTGCGTCATGACTTAGGAGAATTACGGGCTCATTAGTAAGATGATCGTACAAACATGCAAAGCCTTTTTTTCTGATTTTTCGATCTTTTGAAATTACATGCCATTCTCTATCTGAAGTGGTAAAAAAAACTAGGGGCATTGTGGCGGCTCGTGAGGGATAGCTGACACGTATACCCTTCCTATCTTTAAAAACCTGCACTCCTTTAGCTTGAGGTTGCTCAGAAACCATAGATTCAACTTTAATGCCCTTAATAATTACCAATATAGTTTTACTTATCTCTGAAGGATGACTCCCTTTAGCAGAAATACTAATTCGGTTATCGGTAGTCAGCGAAAGTTTTAACTCAATAGATCCTCCTGAAATCAGTTGTCCACCAGCTGAGGAAAGTGAGTTACTGTATAAAACCACTTCATTTTCAGTAAATTTTTTGATTTTCATTTGTGCTGGATTGGGACAGTAAATATTATTATCTGTTGAAAGGCGTATTGCAAATTTTAGTCCTTGAAAATCTATATAAGGATCTTTAAAATCGTAACCAATGGTCCCAAATTGGGCATAAAGTCCCAAAGAAAAAATAAAAAGAAAGAAGGATATTACCAATTTATTTTTCATTTCTCAAATTATGGTAGGGTTTAATCCCATTGGGATTTTTAAAGTAATAGGGATATTCTTCCCAGGTTGATCTATTAGAGGTAACTCTTGGGTCATTGGTCTCAAATAAATAGTCTTTCAGAACCACAGATAATCTAACTTTATCAAGTTCAAAACTTTTATCATTAATAAGATTGTTTTGACAAGCAGGATCATTGATTATATCAAATAGTTCTTCAGCAGGTCTTTTGCCAGTGGCAAAAACAAAAAAGCCTTCTATTGACGGTATATTTTTGTTGGCCTTAATATATGTAAAGCTTGGTGACATGTCGATATCACCATACTCCCAACCATGGGAGGATTTGATAGTTGGTGAGCCAGCGGGCCATCGGTCTGGCTTAAGATTTTGAATGTAAAGAAACCTTGCATCACGAACTGCTCTTTGAGGGTAAGATAAATCTCCTTCCCGGCAAACGGTATGTCTTTCTTTTCCTGAGAAAGCATATGATCTATCTTTTGTTTCAAACCCAAAAAAAATATCACTCAAACTTTTACCAGTCATGGCGTCTGGAACAAGGATTTGTGCAGCTTCTAAAATTGTCGGTGCTAAATCTGTAAGACTTACCATAAGATCTGACGATCTCCCTGGCGATTTTATTCCGTTACCCCATCGGATTGCCAATGGAATATGAATGCCATACTCATAAAGTGTGGCTTTTGCTCCAGGGAAAGGCATACCGTTATCACTTGTTACAATTATCATGGTATTGTCAAGTTGACCCTTACTATCCAAAAGATCTATTATTTTTTTAAGATGTTGGTCGGTCCATTTTACTTCCAATAAATAATCAGAGATATCAGCTCTAATCTCTGGTTTATCAGGAAGAAATTTAGGAACCCTTATTTTATGAGAATCAATTCCATTGACAAAACCAGAACCTTTTTCAAATGCTCGATGTGGTTCAGAGGTACCACACCAAAAAAAGAACGGTTGATTTTTTTCTTTGCCATCTAAAAAAGTCTTGAAATTTGAGAAGTAATCATTTTTAACTACATGTTCTGTTGGCGGTTCAATTTCATTTTTCGAATATGACTTACCCAAGGGATATTTTTCCCATCCATAAATACTAAAATCATTGGGTGCCCATCCCTTCTGAGTATAACCCACGTGATAGCCATTTTCCATAAGTAAAAGAGGAAAGCTAAGTTGGGACAATTCTTTTGGGACCGCACTGAAAAGTTGGGCCGCTTCGCCAAGTCGCCAAATTTCTTGACCTGTTATGATAGCTCCTCTTGACGGTGAGCAAGAAGGGGCCGCACATATAGCATTTTTGAAATAAACACCCTCGAGGGCGATCCTATCGAACCCCGGAGTTGATATAGCGACTTCCCCAGCAAAAGATGTGTGCTTCCAGCTTTGATCATCAGTAATAAAAACAAGTATATTTGGGAGTGGGGCAGATTCGGGTTTAAAAAGAGTAAAATTTGAAAATATTAATAGAATTGTGCAAAAAGTAATAGTTTTTTTTAATGTTATTAATTTATTATTCATTTTCAATCAATTAAACATTGGTCCATTGTTAAAGATAAAAAAAAGTCTTATTGTTAATTGTAAATAATTCGGCAAAATTAGGGTTAGGCCAAGTCGTTAAAACATAGTATTCCAATGTTAACCCTAATACTAAATATTAGGATTTTTTAAAGAATTTGCTGCAAAAGTTTGCATAATTGAATTCGATTTTAATAACACCGTATAAAAAACCATCTAATTTAAAGGACTTAAATCCACACCAATGTCTAAAAATTTTTACAAAAGTATTGCTCTATTTTGGATATTAATTTTGAGCCAATCGGGTTTTGGCCAAAAAGAAAACAGACCATTAATTCACTCCCACAATGACTACAATCAAAAAACACCATTTTGGGAAGCCTATTCATGCGGATTAAATTCAATTGAGATTGATGTTTTTTTGAAAAATGATACCCTATTTGTCACCCACTCTAAATCTGAAATCATCAAAAATTGCGATATCGAAAGTTTGTATTTAAAGCCGCTTCAAAACGCATTGGAATTAGACTATAGAAATGAATTACTCCTACAATTTTTAATTGACATAAAATCTGATGCAAAAAGTACGCT
>CALKCR010000032.1:0-12439 GCA_938082715.1 uncultured Flavobacteriaceae bacterium
CATCCAGGTGGTGTAATAGGCGTTGAGAATATAACCCCAGTTGTCCGCAACTCCTTCGTCGACTGGGGTTTGGGTTTTCAGGTTGATGGCATTATAAAAAAGTCCATCGGTATTTCTTCCAAAGACGAGTATGCGGTCCAAAAGTCGGTAAAGCGGGGGTCGGTAGTCCTCAAACTTGGGATGCTCAAGCCGGTGCAAAGTGAGGAAGAGTTCACTTAACCCGCCGATAATCTCACAACCGTGATCCCTGAGCCTGAGGTAATCGGTTTGGGAAAAATCCATTTCCAACAAATAATAATCGGCTATTTTGATCGCCCAGTTTAAATATTTTTCTTTGCCGGTCATCCAATAGACACGGCTGAGAATCTGCAACATTTCGCCATTGATCTCTTCCACGGAAGAGGCACGTTTAAAATACTTTTCCAGCTCGTTAAAATCATCGATATGGCGAAAGAGTTCGTCGAGCATTTCCATCATGCGATCTTGCCAGGGGGAGTCTCCCATCAATTCGTTAAGAGGGATGAGTCCGTCTTTGATGTATTCTGAGGCGCCAAAGATTACATGACCGAGGTTGAGGGGGTATTCGTTAAAATCGTTTTTGGAAAAGGAGTATACATCTGGGAGTACACCGACACGGGAGGTGAGTGTTTTTTCCTGATGCAGCATCTCCAGAAGGGTGCCGTCCAGGAGGTTGGTATCTAATAAATAGGCGGTGAGCACCATAAAGGGATAATTATCGGCCGCGGCATTGGCGGGATCCCACAGGTCTGTTCTGTTATTGAGGTTGGAGGGGATCAAACCGCTGTCGGGGTCGGTTTTTTGCAACCAGGCACGGGTAAAGTCCAGGCTCCGCTGAAAACTTTCATGGGACAATTCGGCATTGTCGATTGCCTTGTTGACCAAAGTGGTATCCAACGCTTGTCGTGTTTTACAACCGATTGAAAATATTAATAAAAAAATTATTAAATATCTGTATTTCATATATTTGATATTAATTATTTAAATCTATGCTTAATATGTGATCTTTCAGTTTTCCTATGTTTTCGATCAGATGATCGGGGCGAATTTCAGATTTTTGATAGTGGGCGGATCTGAATTTTCCGGTTTTGACCAAAAAGGTTTGGTATTTCATTTTTTGTGCTCCTCCAATATCGTTGATCAGATCATCGCCTACCATGGCAATTTGGTGGGCTTGGCACTCCAGTCCTTGTGTGGCCAGTTCAAAGAACGCCGCTTGGGGCTTACCCACAACCAAGGCTTGGGTTTCAGCAGCATGTTCCAATGCCGCAACGAAAGCCCCACTATCGAGTGTCAGTCCGTTTTCGGTTTGGAAATATCGCCCCTTGTGAAGCGCGACCAACTGTGCGCCACCTAAAAGCTGGTTCATCAGTCCGTTGAGCAATGGGTAATCCCATGTTTCGCCTATATCGCCAACCACTATGGCCTCGGGGGCATCGGTAGTGGTATCAAAGTCCGAATAGTCGGCTTTTGCAGCTTCTTTGAGAACCAAACGACAGCTTTTAAATCCTTGTTTTTTTAGATATAAAACTCCGGCATAGTTGGCACTGACCAGTTGGTCTTCGATCACCTTAAGCCCAAAACGGTTGAGTTTTTCGGTGAGTTGCTTTCTAGGCAAGGTGGTATTGTTGGTGATAAAGCGATAGGGGATTTGATTTTCTTGTAACCATTCCAAGGTGTCATTGGCACCGGGAAGCAATTGGTCGTCAACATAAAATACCCCATCCAGGTCAAACAAAAAAGCTTTGATCATCTGTAGTGTTTTGTCGTCCTTTAAAGGTAAAATATTAATGAAGAGTGGAAAATATCTACTCTTTTTCTTTAACAAGCCCTGCCTAGTAAATAAATCTATTTTTTAAAAAAAGGTTTTTTTTATAAAATATGTCCCTTTTTGTATCAATTTAGGTGATTTTTTGGCCTTTTTGATGTTTTTTATCCAATTTATAAAAAATCGTATGGATGAAGTTTTAGGCCAAAAAGCTGTTCGGTTAAATTTTATTAATTTAGCGCTTTCAATTATGGGGGGGAAAATCATCAAATGCAGTCAATGCGATCAGGAATTCGAAACGGGTTTCGATTACCGTATGCATTGGGAAACGCATTTGGATGAATACTTCAAAAAGATCAAAGGGGGTGATGCCCAACCCAAAGAATAGGTCTGTTTTTAGCCCCTTCACTTTTATTTTCTGCCCAAACGTTGAGACCAATCTTGTGACTGTTGTTCTTTGTCTATGCGTTCTACTACTTCTGAATGGTTGAGCAAGGGGTGTTTTGGCCCGCGTGAGGTGAGGTGATATTGGGCACATTCTGAACAGAGGTAATAGCTGAGGGCGGGCTTATTGAATCTAATGTGGGAACGGATCAGGGCCTCGGCTGCTTCTTCTTCATTATAGTATTGGTTTTTTTTACTGCTGCAGTCCATCTTCTAAAGTTGTAATTCGATCAAAAAGGTTGTAAGGAATCCCCAAAAAGTTCCTGTGGCCATACTCACGATGGCCAAAACCACCGCATGGGGCATGAGTTTTTCGTTATAGGCCGAGGCCAAGGCTGGAGAGGTAGAGATCCCCCCGATATTGGCCATCATGGCAATGGGGCCCCAGGCCATGGAGATCTTTAGCTTGTAGTTGAAATAGGCGATGACCAAAAGATTGATGATCATCCAATTAATCATAAACAGGATCAAAATCACCGGCAGTTCAAAGTCGTTAAACTTAAGTTTAAGCCCCAAAATGGACATGATGACTATGATCCCCACAGATCCTATTTTTAGGTTGACACCAAAAGACCAAAATTTTAAAAGGTTGCCGATGAGTAGTCCCAAAATGGAGAGTATGATCACATTGGTTATAAAACTAAAGTTCATTGCCACGACCCCCACAGTGACCAATACGGCAATCAATACAGATAAATAAGGATTTTTTGGCGCAGCTGATACGTCTGTGGTATCTTCTGAAATTGCGATGGATTGAGTGACCTTGAATTTTTGGTTCAAGTGGTCTGTTTTTCTGATAATCTGAAAGAGAAAGATCATGACGATGTTCTGGATCATATTGTCCAAAAGCAATACAGAAAGAAAAAGGTCTTCTCGAACAGAGACATATTCTTTGAGAACCAACATACTGGAGCTGCCGCCAATCCAGCTCCCCACTATAGGAATGATGCCTTTCCACAAATCCACCATTTGCTCGCTTCCCATAAAGTAGAGCATAAACAATAGGGCGGGGATGATCGCAATGGTAAAAGAACCTATTAAAAAGAGCAAAAGGGGTTTAAGTCCCACGATTTTGAGCTGGGCCAGTGACATGGAACTCATGATGCAAAAAATGGTGATGGGGTAGATATAGGCTTTGCTCCAATCGTGAAGGACGATGTTTTCCAAGGATAGGTCAAAAACAAATGACAGCAAGCCCGGGATCAAAAAAGTAAGCAGTATGGCGGGCAACCAATGCAGTATTTTTTGGACAATTTTGTTTTCGAATTTGGCAATGTACATGACAAATATCGAAACAGAGATGGCGATGAAAATGCCCAACAGATTAGATGCGTCCATAAGTGTTCGTTGAAGTCAAAACCAAAAAATTGGAAATCATTTGTTGTATTTTAGTCCCTTTATTTCCATGTTTGGTTTGGTGTGTATTTTTTGGAAATATAGGAAGAAATCCCTCCCATCGATATCAAATTTGGGATTAATTTAATCTCCAATAAAAAGCAAAATACAAATCTGAGCATAAGGCAAAACCTTGACTTTGAATGTTGGTTTGAAAGTAAGGGTCAATATAAATAGAAAGAAAAATGAATTAAAATACTTGTATATACAATATTTGTATATATTTGTATAAAAATTGTCATGAAAAATGAAAGGCCAAAATGCGGGTGTGGCAACACACAGAATTCTGAGGGATACTGTGATGATTCCCATCTGAATGGTTAGATCTAGGATTGTATCGATCAAAAGCCCTTCCCTAAAGGAAGGGTTTTTTTGTTGCTGAAGCTTCCCGTGGAGGGAGATTGTTTTGTCTGGGAGGGAGGGCTATTCTGCAACCGGCTCCTCTTCTACCGGATCTTCGGGCGGACTGCCAAACTTAAATCGCATGGCAATTTCATGGGCTTTTAGGTTTAGGCCCGAGAGTTGATTATCCCCAAAGGTGTCATAGGCGTAGCCCAATGAAAAGTTTTCATTTATGTCTACTATAGTTTGTATGGAGAAAATCGAGCCAGTTCTTGTGGAAAGTCCCAATTCAAATTTATTCATATATCCTACTTTTATCCCAAGGTCAGTTACCGCACCAATACCTTTTGTTTTTCGGTACATCAGATTGGGTTTGAGGATGAATTTATCATTAATTGAAAACATGGCTCCTGCGGCCAAATAGGTGTGTATTCTATCACGCGATTGAATCTCAACATCTCCATCGCGTTTGGCGTTAAAGAGTCGCGGCATGGCTCCGGAAAACCAATAATTGCTGCTTTGGTAGTAAAAGCCTACTCCCATATTGGGATTGAATCGACTTAGGGGTTTTTTTACGGGATCAAGCTCGGGACGGTAGGATCGCAATTGGCTGGGGTCGGCACTGTAGGAATTTCCCCCTGCTTTGATGCCCAAAAATAGTGCCGCATCATTGGCCAAGGTCAATCGATAGGAAAAATCGGCAGTGATGTTGGTTTGTTTTTCGATAAAGATTTGATCGGATACAACCGATATCCCCAGTCCTACATTTTTACCTCCGGCCACACTGTATGACAAGGCGGTGGTCTTGGGACTGTCCTCTGCATTGCTCCATTGGTTTCGGCTGTTCATGGAGATGACATGCATGCCTTCGGCGCCTGTATAGGCAGGGTTGATCAAGGTCATATTGAATTGATAGAGGGATAGATAAGCGTCTTGCTGTGCGCTTATAAACAGGGGTAATAACAATATGAAGTTTAGTCTTTTTTTCACAACACTATCGGGCTAAATAGAGCCATCCTTGATAATCGGGATTACCATCGGCATTAAAGTCAATTATATAGAAGTAGCTTCCTTCGGGAAGCGTTGCTCCTTCAAATTCTCCACCCCAATTGTTTTGATAATTACTTTTTTCAAAAACCAATTGTCCGGATCGGGTGTAAATCCAAACCTTGTTGTCGGTATAGCGCAAGAAGGTATCATCCACCCACTGATCGTTAAGTCCATCTCCATTGGGAGAGAAGAAGTCGACAATTTCGAGATTGATGGAGGCAAAGTCCCTACAATAACTGGCGGCATTATTGGGATCGGTTCCACAGCTTATTTCATCTCCATTGGAGAAGCCATCCCCATCGGTGTCGTTGTGAGGATCACAGTTTTTGGCGTCTTTTTCGTCGTTGACACCATCCTGATCACAGTCCAAAAGGGTGGATTCGTAGGCGTCGAAAATACCGTCTCCATCGGAGTCATCATCGGTGGAATCTCCATTAAAGTTAAGGTCTTCGTCTATTGATTTTTTAAAGTCCCCGTCGTCCTCTGTATCGTGATAGTTGGGAATACCATCGCCATCAAGATCTGTAAGGATATCTATCAATTCAGTGGCCTCGGCATTAACCTCTAATCGGGTAGGAATTCCATCATCGTCGTCATCAGTATCCAAATAATCGGGAATGCCGTCATTATCAAAGTCATCGTATTCGCCTTGCTGATTGCCAATTTCGTGGACAGTTGGGATACCATCGTTATCATCATCACTGTCAATATAATTGGGAATACCATCCCCGTCGCTGTCGAGTGCATCGTTGGGTTCCCCATCAAAATTGGAATCGGGATTTTCTAGGGGAGTTATGATACCGTCGCCATCGTCGTCGATATCATAGAAATCGGGAAGTCCGTCGCCGTCAGTGTCTTGTGCATCGTTAGCACTTTTATCCCCATTGGGATCGGGATTTTCGAATTGGGTAAAGATCCCATCATTTTCGTCATCGGGATCGAGATAATCCGGAATTTCGTCACCATCAAAGTCTCCTGTAGCATATCCTCTTGCAGAGAGTTGAGCAGAAGTTCTGGTTTCAAACTGACTATCGATCGAATCCCCATCGTCGTCAGGATCCACCGAGTTGATGTAACCATCGGCATCTGTATCGGAATGGATTCTTGCCGGATCTACTTTGCTCATCGGGGTAATAATGGTGGACAGATCAGCCAAATCAACGCTTGTTGTATCAGTTACCGAGAGGGTATAAGGAAGTTCAGGTACGGGTACACGGGTATCACCGTAAGTGGTGTTAATGTAACCCAATACCACTTCATATATTCCATCCTTATTATGGTCATTAGGGTTGTCTGGGTCAGGCTGACTTATAAAAGAAAGAATCCCCTCAGATTCATCCAAACTGGAGGACTCTTGACCAGTTCTGGCACTTCTGGCAATTCTTTGAGCAAAATTATCGTAACTCTCTTTGCTATCGGGTTCTCCGAATTTTACGGTAAAGAGATGAGCATCGGCGCCCCCAGAGATTTTCTTGCGTATTTTCCATTTACCAACACCTCTAAAAGGATCCTGTCGGTTATTAGGTGCTAAGCCTTTGTTGGATGATTTGGCTCCTTTAAGGTCGATCCCCACATTGTGGTAGAGGGTGACAAATTGATGTTCTGTAAAATCAATTATTCCGTCGTTGTCATCGTCGATATCTGCATTATTTCCAATTCCATCATTGTCTATATCATTAACCTCGGTCGCATCGACGGGGAATGTGTCAATCAAGTCAATAACTCCATCGCCGTCGTCGTCAGTATCGGCATTGTTCCCAATACCGTCAAAGTCGGTGTCGGTATCTTCGTTGGGATCCAGTGGGAAGGCATCGTCTCCATCGGGGGTTCCATCGCCATCGGAATCGATTTTATTGGGATCCGTTTGTAGTCGGATTTCCTCACCATCACTGAGTCCGTCATTGTCGGTGTCGGAGTTTTTTGAATCTGTACCGTATTGGGCTTCAGTAGTGTCTGAAAGGCCATCGTTATCATCGTCAAGGTCTTCACTATCTCCGATCCCATCACCATCGGTGTCGAGATTTTCTTCAGCATCTAGGGCAAAGGCGTCTTTACCGTCAACGATACCGTCACCATCGGTGTCAGGATTGAGCGGATCGGTTCCTTTTTCTTTTTCTACTCCATCGATCACTCCATCCCCATCGGTATCAGGGTTGTTGGGATCTGTCTTTTGATTGACCTCATCTCCATCATCAACTCCATCTTGGTCAGTGTCAGCTAATTTAGGGTTGGTGCCTATGTTAAATTCCTCTTGATCGGTGAGCCCATCATTGTCGTCGTCGGGATCAATCTGATCGTCCAGTCCATCTCCGTCGGTGTCGGTATCTCCATTGGGGTCCTGAGGCATGTGATCACTGCCGTCCAAAACTCCATCGCCGTCAGTGTCGGGATTATTGGGGTCGGTTGAAATATCGATTTCTTCTTTATCGTTAAGACCGTCATTATCGGAATCGGAATCTAGGGGATCGCATCCTAAATCCAGTTCCTCATTATCCAAGAGGCCATCATCATCGGAGTCTTGATTTTTTGGGTCAGTCCCCTGTAGCTCTTCCTCCTGATCGGATAGTCCATCATTATCGTCATCCAAATCAAGGTTGTCACCAATACCATCTTTATCGAAGTCTTTTGTTTCGGTCGGGTCAAGTGGAAGGTCGTCCTCTCCATCGAGCACTCCATCGTTGTCAGAATCTGGATCGGTAGGAAGACTGCCTGCGATGACTTCATCTCCATCGATGATTCCATCTCCATCGGTATCGGGATTTTTGGGATTGGTTCCTTGAATTTTTTCATCTTCATCAGAAAGACCGTCGCCATCAGTATCACGTGATTGATTCGGATCTAATGGGAAGTCATCTTCACCATCCAGAACACCGTCATTATCACTATCTGGGGCGAGTGGATTACAGCCTATTTCAATTTCATCACCATCTATCAACCCATCATTGTCAGTATCTTTATTAAGTGGGTCGGTGCCGATACTAATTTCGTCACTGTCCTTAACACCATCACCATCATCGTCATTATCGGCTTTGTTTCCTATTCCATCAAAGTCAGTATCAATAGACTCTTTGGGGTCCAATGGGAAAGCGTCCTCTTTGTCATCGACTCCATCTCCATCAGTATCGGGATTGTTGGGGTCGGTTCTTCTGTCAAATTCCTGTCCGTCACTGAGTCCATCGTCATCAGAATCTGGATTTAAAGGATCGGTGCCTCTGGAAATCTCATCAATATCATTTACTCCGTCATTATCGTCATCGGGGTCTTCAGTGTCACCAATACCATCTCCATCTCGATCTCTACTTTCCGCCGGGTTAAGAGGAAGTTGATCCGACCCATCGAGGATACCATCGCCATCTGTATCTGGGTTTAAGGGATTGGTTTGTTTTTCAATTTCATTACTATCAGTAGACCCGTCATTATCTGTATCTGGGTTTAATGGGTCTGTATTGGCGGTTATTTCCTCTCCATCGGTTAGTCCATCATTGTCAGAGTCAGGATTCAAAGGATTAGTTCCTTTTTCTATTTCCTCAAAGTCATTGATGCCATCGCCATCGGTATCTGGTTTTTTGGGGTTGGTTCCTGCAATTACTTCTTGCTGGTCAAGTAATCCATCATTATCATCATCAGGATCCTCATCATCGGGAATACCGTCTCCATCGGCATCATCAGCTCTGTTAGGATCAAAAGGGAAGTCATCCTCACCATCCAAAATACCATCGCTATCCGTATCCTGATTATTGGGATCTGTTCCTAATTGGGCTTCTTCACCGTCATTTAATCCATCATTATCTGTATCTGGGTTGTTAGGATCGGTGCCGTTAATCAATTCCTCGGTGTCGAGTGAGCCATCGTTATCATCATCAGGGTCTTGGTTATCTCCAATTCCATCGAGATCGTTATCAAAGTCTTCATCAGGATTGTTAGGTAACCTGTCTTTTCCATCTCTGATACCATCGTTATCGGTATCGGGATCTAGAGGATCGGTTCCCAAATCGGTTTCCTCAAAATCGTTTAACCCGTCATTGTCAGTATCCGGTCTAGAGGGATTTGTTCCCAAATTAACCTCTTCAAAATCAGAAAGTCCATCTTTGTCACTATCACCATCTTTGGGGTCGGTCCCTCGGGATATTTCTTCAATATCACTAACACCGTCGTTGTCATCATCAGTGTCCATGTAATCTCCCAAGCCGTCTTTGTCGGTGTCGATATACTCGAAGGGATCTAATGGGAAATTGTCTTGACTGTCGGAGAAGCCATCACCATCGGTATCTGTGTCTAAAGGGTCGGTGTCTCTGAGTCCTTCGCTGCCATCGTCAAGTCCATCACCATCCGTGTCGGGATTTCGTGGATCAGATCCTTGGGCGATTTCGATGGTATCCAAAACATTATCGCCGTCATCGTCGTCGTCTTTGTCGTCGGGTATGCCATCACCATCAAGGTCGGCAGTTTCAAAAGGATTTAAAGGGAAACCATCTTCACCATCGAGTAAACCATCGTCGTCAGTATCTGGATCTTTGGGATCGCTTCCAATAATATTTTCTTGACCGTCACTAAGTCCATCACTATCGGTATCGGGATTTAATGGATTCGTTCCGTTTTTTTGCTCCTCGGCATCGGAAGATCCGTCGTTGTCATCGTCGGTATCGGCATTATCGCCAATTGTATCTTGGTCGTTGTCCTTATTTTCTGAAGGATCAAGTGGAAAGATATCTACAAAGTCATTAAAGGAGTCGTTATCAGTATCAGAATCATTTGGGTCGGTTCCTTTTTCCATCTCTAGAGAATCGTCAACCCCATCAAAATCTGTATCTGTTAGCAGTGGGTCACTTCCAAATGCAGCCTCTTCTGCATCGGTGAGTCCATCATTGTCATCGTCGGTATCCGTGGAGTTTGGTTGACCATCTCCATCGGTGTCGGGATCAGGATCAAACTCTATTGGAACCGTTTGAATTTGAATAGTTTGGGTTACAGTATATCCTACCTTGTCTGAAATCTGTACAATTAAATCATAAGTGCCATCGCTATCAAAATCGTCAGATACTCCAAGAGAAGGTGCAGTGTTAAAAGTAATTTGTCCTGTATTTGAATTGATGGATACCTTGGATTGATCGTCTCCACCTATGATGGAAAATTCAACGGTTTCATCGGCAGTGATAATTGGCCCAGAAGTTTCATTTTCTGTTATCGTTAGTGAACTAATGCTAGTAATTGCTGGGGTAACATTATCTAAAAAGAAATTAGATGTTAATGTTGACGAATCAGCGGTTGCTTTATTAGGATTGGTTACTTTGGATGAAACGACGGTATCGGAAATTTCAACTGCAAAAGAAATTGCTCCATCGGTAAAGGTATTTGAAGCTGGGAGGGTAAATGTTGCAGCATAGGTGAAGGGCGCCGAAGCGGTTTGGGTAAAATTCAAATTGGGTTGGGTACTAAATCCAGAAAGAGTAAAGGAAACCGAAGAGGCATCTAAAGGCCAAGGAGTTGAGGAAATGATTTCTATGGTAATATCCTGACCTTCTTTGGCAGAGGTAAGGTCGATGCTGTTATTGGAGGTGATACTGACACTGAACTCGGGATCGGTGGCTCTTACTTCGATGGATGTCACAAGACTGGCATTGTTGGTAGAGAACAGAGGATCAGCACTGTTATTGTAAAGGTCTGTAATGGTTCCTCCATTGAGATCCAAAGCAGTAGCGGTTGATCCTACGGTAATCCCTCCTGAAATGTCTCCGTCCCCAACGGTATAGACAAAAGTAGGTGAAGCGGTACCTGATCCGGAAACATAGGTGGCGTATACGGTATTTCCGTTGGCATCGGTGATGTTGTCAAGCGGTAATCTGGGAGTACCTGAAATGTTTACCGGCTCATCAAAGTTTACGGTAAAGGTGACCGTGTCGGAGTTGGAAGGATTGTCATCATCGTCGGTATAAATGGCATTGGGTGTAGTGGTGGATATGGAGGCGATGGTCGGCCCTGTAAGGTCAATGTCCAAATTTCCCGAGGATAAAGAGGAAAAATTTCCTGCATTGTCTACTACTACGATCTTATAAATCCCACCATCGGAAGGGGTAGCTATGGTTCCTGTTGTTCCAGAAGTTTGTTTGGTGATATTGGTGCCCAATGTTAGGGAACTTACAGAGGATGGATTTGCTAAGTAGGCCACTAATTCTGAATTGGAAATAGTGGAGGGAACCAGCCAAACCTGGTCGGTTGATGCGATATTTGAAACCGTATAAGTGGTTGTTGAAGATGCCGCAATCTTTTTATCACTAGCAACAGGATCTGAAGAAGGAGAAGGTGCGGTGGTATCGATCGTTAAATCTAATAATGAAGAGGTGGCCGTATTTCCATAGGTATCTACTAGCTCTATGTAAAAATCGTTGTTGTCAGAATCACTTAATGACTCGCTATCGGGTATGGTTATAATGTAATTACCTGAACTGTCAGATGTTGAAGACACCACAAAGGTCTTGTTGTCGTGGTAAATATTAATTACAGTATTGGGTGAGGCCGTTCCTGTGATTGTAGGTGTATCATCTGAGGTAATGTTATCAGAAGTACTTACCCCTAGATCTGAACTGCTAGCAAGTGTTGGAGCCGAAGGGGATTGTGGGGTAGTCTGGATGGTAACATTAACCGGAGGAGAGTTACCAGAGGTGTCTCCTGCAGCATTCTCAACTTTTACATAAAAAACATAGCTTCCAGAGGTCAGCGAAGCTGTTGGAGAAATGGTATAAGAACCATCGTTTGCTGTGGTCACTGAAGCCATGTTGGAGGGTAATCCGCCATCTTTTTCTGCATAGAGATATACTATACCCGTATTGGGGCTTACGGTTCCCGTAAAAGTTAGGGTAGTGACATTGGTTAGATTATCGGAATTGCTCGATCCGGCATCAGAATTAGGATCTAAATCAGGTGCTGAGGTAGGAGTAGATGGTTTAGAAAGTAATGAAAAAGTAATGCTATCAGTTCCAACATAAGCCCTTGCTTGTGTATCAACTCCTGAAACAGTTGCTGGGTATATGCCATCAGGTAAATTACCCCCAGCATCGACGTCCCAAACATATCTAAAGGTAGAGCTGCTGACAACGCTCATCGCTACACTATTAATCACACTGCCAATACTTATAGTAGCTGTGGGTGACATAGCAGCGGAGAAGGTGGCCGTGATGGTGACCACTGAGCTGTTAAGTAGATAGTTATCTGCATCAGTATCAGTAAGAGTAACCTGTGGCGCAGGGCAGGTTCCCCATTTTGGTTGTTTGTCAGAGTCTCCCCTCCAGGTTGCGTTGGCACTAGTTTTAAAATCAGTGGGCTCGGAAAGATTAGGTACACACCATCCAGATAGATCTTGGTTAAATGCAGTAGCACCTTGAAACATCGAAGTCATATTAGCAACATTAGACGTATTCCAATTAC
>CALKCR010000033.1:0-34929 GCA_938082715.1 uncultured Flavobacteriaceae bacterium
TTGGAGTGGGAGGGGAGTGATAAAATTTATTAACAATGTGGTAGAAAGTGGTAGAAAGTGGTAAAATTGCTTTATATTTGGTTGAAATTGAACGAAAAATAGCATGCAGCATTTTATCGGTACATACGAGTGTAAGGCCGACGCAAAGGGGCGTATCATGCTTCCTGCTGCATTGAAAAAACAACTTTCAAACCATCTGAATAAAAGTTTTGTCATCAAAAGAGCTGTTTTCAATAGCTGTTTGGAATTGTATCCTCTGGATCAATGGGAGGGTTTAATGGAAAAAGTTAACAAGCTCAATCGCTTCAATAAGAAAAACAATGACTTTATCCGGCGTTTTACTGCGGGGGTAAAATTGTTGGAGATTGATGCAACGGGAAGGTTATTGATTCCAAAAGATTTAACAAACCACGCCAAAATTTCCAAAGAGGTAGTCATTTCATCGGTTGTCAATATTCTGGAGATTTGGGACAAAGGCCTTTATGAAAAAGCGATAGATGAGGCAACCACAGATTTTGCCGCATTGGCAGAGGAAGTAATGGGGGATCAAAATGAAGACAATTTATCATAAACCTGTCATGCTCGAAGAAGCGATTCAGGGATTGAAAATCGATCCCGACGGGGTTTATGTCGACGTAACTTTTGGGGGTGGAGGCCACTCCAGGGCCATACTTCAAAAGCTTTCCAATAAAGGAAGGCTGCTGGCTTTCGATCAGGATGAGGCCGCCCATCAAAATTCCATTTCAGACGATAGATTCCATTTGATCGATGGAAATTTTTCCCATCTCAAAAGTCATTTGAAATTTTGCGGCATCACTACTGTGGATGGTATCCTCGCCGACTTTGGAGTCTCCTCTCATCAATTTGATTCAGGAGCAAGAGGTTTTTCTACACGACTAGAGGGGCCGTTGGACATGCGGATGAATACCAAAAGTGAATGGAGTGCCCGTGAGTTAATCAATGAATACAGCGCAGAGGAACTCCAACAAATTTTTAAGAATTACGGGGAACTGCGTATCGCCAGAAAACTGGCCGAGCATATTGTCAAAGAAAGAAATCAAAACCCGATAGAGACCACACAAGGACTGGTCAGTTTGTTGACCCCCATTTTACCTAAGCATGTTTTTAACAAAATCATTGCTCAGGTGTTTCAAGCCATCAGAATTGAGGTCAATGCCGAGTTAGAGGTTATTAAATCCTTTTTGGAACAGACTGTTGAAGTGCTAAAGACAGGAGGAAGATTGGTATGCATTTCGTACCACTCCTTGGAAGATCGATTGGTAAAAATATTTATAAGAGAGGGCAAGTTTGTCGGTAAAGCAGAATCAGACCTCTATGGAAACAGAAACCTGCCCATGAAAAAGGTGGGGAATTTGCAGATTCCTTCACAAGAAGAGATCAAGGAGAACAGTAGGGCGAGAAGTGGTAAACTCAGAATTGCAGAACTAATATGAAAAAGCTGTTGTCTATATTGAGAATGGAGTTTTTGGTCAATGATTATGCCTTTAAGAATTGGCGTGTGATTCTTTTTTTATCGCTTCTATCGCTAATCATGATTGCCAGTGGTCATGCTGCTGATCGCAAGATTTTTCAAATCGCCCAATTGAATGATGACTTGAAAATGTTGAAAAGCGAATTTGTCGAACAGCGTACGGCCTTGATGAATCTAAAAATGGAAACCAAAATCATGAAGGAGTTAGGCCCTTTGGGGATAGGCCCGGCAAAAACACCCCCTATTAAAATCGTTGTAAAACAAGAGTAACAATGGAAAGTAAAAAGAAAAACATAATGAACCGCAGCTACTTAGTCGCCTTTGGTTTGATGCTGTTTTCTTTTTTATTGATCGCCAAGCTCATCCATATACAGTTTTCAGAAGGTGACAAATACCGGGAAATAGCTTCAAAACGCACCCTTAAAAAAGACATCCTTCAGCCCAGTAGAGGGAATATTTTTGCGGACGATGGAAGCATTTTGGCAACATCAATGGCTCGTTACGAAGTGCGATGGGATGCCGCTGTTCCCTCCAAAGCAATGTATCAAATGCATAAAAAAGCATTGGTCAACGGTTTGTCTGAGATTTTGAATTCTTCCAAAAAATCCATTTCGAAAAAACTCGATAAAGCCATAAGAGACCGAAACAGGTATTTGCTTATCGCCAAGGATCTCACTTACTCTCAGCAGATCAAAATCAAACAACTTCCTCTTTTTGAACGACCCTCTTATACGGGAGGCTTGATCATAGAACACAAAATGGTAAGAGAGCACCCCTTGGGGAAAATGGCTGAGCGAACCGTAGGTAGAATTATACCAGAGCAAAACGGGGGTTTTACACGCGTTGGATTGGAGGGTGCATTCAGCCAATACCTCGAAGGTGAAGCAGGGCAGAGGCTCAAGCAGAAAATCGCTGGAGGACAATGGAAACCCATCAATGACGTTAATGAAAAAGAGCCTACCGAAGGATTCAATGTCCACACGACCATGAACGTCAATATTCAAGATATTGCCCACAGTGCCCTTTTGGAGCAGGTGGAAAAGTTCAAAGCAGACCACGGGACTGTGGTGGTAATGGAAACCCAAACCGGAAAGATCAAAGCCATAGCCAATTTGGGCAGAACAAAAGTAGGCACCTATTTCGAAGCGCTCAATTATGCAGTAGGGGAAGCCCATGAACCGGGGTCCACCTTTAAGCTGATGGCCATGGTCGCAGCTCTGGAGGATAAAGTAGTTGATGAAAATACGTTGATTTCTACGGGCAACGGAGAGCTTACCTTTTTCAGAAAGTATAAAGTTCGAGATTCCAAAAAAGGAGGATACGGAGCCATTACAACTGCCAAGGTTTTTGAAGTTTCTTCCAATACCGGGATGGTCAAAATCGTCTACGACAACTACAGTAAAAATCCCAAAAAATTTGTCAATCGATTGTACAATATGGGTATCAATAAAACTTTGGGATTGCCCATATGGGGAGAGGGAAAACCCAAAATTCCCCACCCCGATGAAAAAGAAGAGTGGGATCAACTCGATTTACCTTGGATGGCTTATGGCTATGGCGTTTCAATGACCCCCCTGCAAACGCTTACTTTCTACAACGCCATTGCCAACAATGGGGTGATGGTAAAGCCAAGGTTTATTGAAAAAATAGAATCATTCGGTCAAAGCCCTGACCAAACTTTTGGTAAGATCATTTTGAACCCCTCCATTTGTTCTCAGTCCACCATTGACAAAGTGAAAAAGATGATGTTCAATGTGGTAGACAAGAAATGGGGAACTGCTCACAACATCAAAGATAAAGACCTGAACATCGCCGGGAAAACAGGTACCTGTCAGGTCGATTACAATAAGAAAGATAAAGAGGTGCAATACGTCTCCACCTTTGTAGGCTATTTCCCGGCCGAAAAACCCAAATATTCCTGCATCGTCGTCATACACAAACCCGACAAAAAATTGGGTTATTACGGTTCTACCGTTGCGGCACCTGTTTTTAAGAAAATCGCCAAAAAAATTCACAATGCCCTGCCCAAAACAATCTACATACAGCCCGAACAGATTCATCAATTGTCCTCGAAGGTCACCAATATAACTGCCGCAGAAGGAGTCATTCCCAATCTTAAGGGCTTGACCCTAATGGAGGCTTTATCGGTTTTAGAGCCCTTGGGGCTGAAAGTGGTGATTAAGGGAAAAGGAAAAGTCAAAAAACAGTCTCTTAAAGCAGGCGCACGATTTAAAACCAACCAAAAAATCATTTTAGAGTTGTCTTGAAAAAGTTAAAAGAAATATTGTACAAAGTCGCCATTGAGGGAATTTCAGGTTCCACCGACATCGATGTTACCCACATTTCTATTGATTCGAGAACCACAAAACCGGGCAATATTTATGTGGCCATCAAAGGCACCCAAGTGGATGGACATCGGTTTATTGATCAAGCCATAAGTTTGGGAGCCCAATCGATAATCTGTGAGACCCTTCCTGAGACTCTAACGTCCGGAGTGGTATTCATTCAGGTAAGCGATGCCCGTGAAGCACTGGCTTGGACTGCCTCCAATTTTTACGACAACCCCTCCAATCAATTACAACTCATCGGTATTACCGGTACCAACGGAAAGACTTCTATAGCCACATTGTTGTTTGATCTCTTTAATCTCCTACAATCCAGTGCAGGACTCATTTCTACGGCGGCCATTCAATATGGCGATTATCAATTTACAGCAACCCATACCACTCCCGATCCATTGGCTATCAACAAGCACCTCAGTGCCATGGTTAACCAAGGTATCGAATACTGTTTTATGGAGGTTTCTTCACATGGTATTCACCAAAAAAGGGTCACCGGCTTGGAATTCAAAGGCGCCATTTTCACCAATCTTACTCACGACCATTTGGATTACCACGACACCTTTAAAGCCTATCGCGATACCAAAAAAAATCTTTTTGATGATTTGTCCGATACTGCTTTTGCATTGGTCAATGCCGACGATAAAAATGCCAAAGTGATGGTGCAGAACTGCAAAGCCAAAACCCATTCCTATGCCTTGCACCGCTATGCCGATTATTCTGCTCAGGTTTTGGAGAGTCAATTCAAGGGTATGCTTTTGAAAATCAATCAAAACGAGATCTGGACTCAAATGTTGGGTGAATTCAACGCCTATAATATTCTGGCAGTTTATGCGACCACTCAACTCCTTGGGCATGACGAATTGGAAAGCTTGAAATCCATCAGTCAACTAAAAAGTGTCCCCGGGAGGTTTCAAACTTTTGAGACCCCAGATAAAATTATGGTTGTTGTAGACTATGCCCATACGCCCGATGCGCTGAAAAATGTATTGATGACCATCAATAACTTAAGAACCCAAAACGAAAGTTTGATCACTGTAGTAGGCTGTGGTGGTAATAGGGATCAGGAAAAAAGACCCCTGATGGGAGGCATAGCCGCCGAATTGAGTACCAAGGTGCTATTTACCTCAGACAACCCCCGTGACGAAGATCCGGACAGCATCATCGAACAAATGTGTGAAGGGGTAGATCCTGTGGATTTCAAAAAAACCATGAGTGTTACCCGTCGGAAAGAGGCCATCAAGGTGGCTTACCAATTATCCCAACCCGGAGATGTGGTACTCATCGCTGGAAAAGGACACGAAAACTACCAGGAGGTTAGAGGCGAAAAGCTCCCTTTTGACGATTATAAAATTGCCCAAGAAATATTTTCTAAAACGCCTTAGCTCATGTTGTACTATTTATTCGAATTTTTAGAGCAAAAGTTTCAGTTTCCCGGAGCGACCCTATTTAAATTTTTATCGTTTAGGGGCTCAATGGCCATTATCCTTTCCTCTGCTTTTACATTGATTTACGGTAGGATCATCATCCGATTTCTAAAAGCCAAACAGATTGGTGAGTCCGTAAGAGATTTGGGATTAGAGGGGCAAAAAGAAAAAGCTGGGACACCAACCATGGGAGGGATCATCATCATCTTGGGAACATTGATTCCTGTTTTGTTGCTGGCTCGATTGGATAACATATACATCCAACTTCTAATTGTCACCACACTTTCTATGGGCATCATCGGCTTGGTCGATGATTACATCAAAACTTTCAAGAAGGACAAAGAGGGACTCAAAGGGAGATTTAAAGTAGCAGGTCAGTTGGTTTTGGGACTGGTGGTTGGATCGGTACTGTATTTCCATCCCGGTGTAACGGTGAAGGAGGAGATCAGATGGCAGGGTGGGGAAAAACCGACCAATATTCAGGAGGTTTTTACCCCCGAAAAAAAATCTACCCTAACAACTATCCCTCTATTTAAGGACAATGCTTTTGACTATTCAAACTTACTCAGCTGGATTTCACCCGACCTTAAAGAATACACCTGGATCATTTTTATTCCCATTGTTGTTTTTATCATCGTTGCCGTTTCAAACGGTGCCAACTTGTCCGATGGGATAGACGGACTGGCGGCAGGTTCCTCTGCCATCATGGTATTGGCATTGGGGATTTTTGCTTGGGTATCGGGAAACTTGATTTTTTCCGACTACCTCAATATCATGTACATCCCCAATGTAGGGGAGGTGGTGATTTTTGTCGCGGCTTTCTCGGGTGCCTTGATCGGGTTTTTATGGTACAACACCTATCCGGCTTCAGTCTTTATGGGAGATACCGGAAGCCTTACCATAGGAGGGGTTATTGCTGTAATTGCCTTAATCGTCAGAAAAGAGCTTTTGATTCCACTGCTTTGCGGCATTTTCTTAATCGAAAATCTATCGGTGGTCATACAAGTGGGCTACTTCAAGTACAGCCGCAACAAAACCGGAGTAGGTAAAAGGATTTTCAAAATGGCTCCATTGCATCACCATTACCAAAAATTGGGATTACACGAAAGTAAGATCGTTGCCCGATTTTGGATCATAGGAATCCTATTGGCCGTATTGTCCATTGTAACCCTAAAAATCAGATAATGAGCGAAAAGATTGTCATTTTGGGTGCAGGAGAAAGCGGATGCGGAACAGCATTACTGGCCAAAAAACAGGGTTTTCAGGTTTTTGTTTCGGATCAGGGCAGCATATCACAGTCTGCCAAAAACATATTTGACACTTTGGGGATTGAATGGGAGGAAGAGACGCACACCCTATCCAAAATGAAGGATGCCCAATACATCATGAAAAGTCCCGGAATTCTGGCCCATACCCCCTTAGTACAATCCCTTGAAGCCATAGATATTCCTGTGATTTCTGAGATTGAATTTGCTTCCAAATATACCAAGGCCACCCTTATCGGTATTACAGGAAGCAACGGTAAAACGACCACGGCCATGATGACTTATAAGATACTGAATGATGCCGGATTTGATGTGGCACTGGCGGGAAATATAGGAAACAGTTTTGCCAAAGAAGTTGCTGAAAACGAGCGTCAATTTTACGTTTTGGAAATCAGCAGTTTTCAACTGGACAACATCGTCAATTTTGCCCCGCACATAGGGGTGATTACCAATATTACCCCCGACCATTTGGATCGGTATGGTGACGTTTTTACAGCCTATCTAAAATCAAAACTGCGCATCAATGAAAATCAAACCCAACGCGATTTTTTGCTCTTCAATGGGGAAGATCCTCAATTGAGTAACGCCGTTCAAAACATCAATACCAAAGTGACATTACACGAATTTGGCACCTTAAATAAAAATATTAACACCACCTATATAGAAAACGATAACATCCTAATTGAAACCAAAAAAAACAAGACCATGATTAACACAATGGAATTTCCTTTAAAAGGAAGACACAATCTCCTCAATGCGATGGCCGCTTCAACGGTTGCCCATTTACTTGATGTGAGTAAAGAAACCATCCGGGAAAGTTTGCTCAATTTCAAGGGGGCACCCCACCGACTGGAACCGGTTTTAAAGATTCAAAACATCAGATACATCAACGACTCAAAAGCGACCAATGTCAATGCAGTATATTTTGCTCTGGAAAGCATGAGTGCACCCACCGTATGGATCGTTGGTGGGGTAGATAAAGGCAACGACTATGAAATGCTCTATCCTTTGGTCAGAGAAAAAGTAAAAGCCATCATCTGCTTGGGGGTTGACAATCAAAAAATCATTAATGCTTTCCAATCCATTACCGACCTTATGGTTGAGACTCAATCCATGAAGGAAGCAGTGTTGATCGCAAAAAAAATTGCCGAAAAAAATGACAATGTTTTGCTTTCTCCGGCCTGCGCCAGTTTTGATCTGTTTCAAAATTACGAGGACAGGGGAGACCAATTCAAACAAGCGGTTAGAGAATTGTAGAACCACAAAATGAATAATACGAAAAACATCATACTGGGTGACCGGGTACTTTGGGTAGCCTTGGCTTTGCTTTCTGTTTTTTCATTTCTTCCTGTATTCAGTGCCAGCTCTAATTTGACCTATGTATTAGGTCAAGGAACCCCGTGGAGTCATCTGCTAAAACATTTTATTGTCTTGCTTTTTGGTTTTGGTCTGATGTATGGCCTTCACAAAATTCCTTACCAGTATTTTAAGGGCATTTCTATACTGGCCCTACCCTTGATTATTTTGTTGTTGATTTATACCGCCTCTCAGGGAAATCTTATCGCCGGTGCCAATGCCAACCGATGGATTAGGATACCCATTGTAGGTTTAAGTTTTCAAACTTCTACTTTAGCCTCCATAGTACTATTGGCCTATGTGGCTCATCTTATGTCCAAAGACAACCCCAAGCTGTATCGGTTAAAAACATCCATACTGCCGCTTTGGCTCCCTGTTTTTCTTGTAATATTACTGATTTTACCGGCCAATTTATCTACCTCGGCATTGTTGTTCTTTATGGTGCTCATTTTGGTCTTTCTGGGTGGATACCCCATTAGGTACCTTTTGGGGATGTTGGGCATGGGTCTCTTAATGGCCCTGCTTTTTGTATTGATTGCCAAGGCTTATCCCGATTGGGTTCCCAATAGGATAGATACATGGATCAGCAGAATAGAAAACTTTAACAGTGCGGAAGATAATGGTGGAAATTATCAAATCGAAAGGGCCAAAACGGCAATAGCAACCGGTGGACTTCTGGGACTGGGTGCCGGGAAAAGTGTAATGAAAAACTTTTTGCCCCAGAGCTCGTCCGATTTTATCTATGCCATTATCGTTGAAGAATTTGGATTGGTGGGGGGTACTGCTTTGATCTTGTTGTATCTCGTAGTACTGTTCAGAATTGTTGTCATTGCTCATAAATCCGATACAGTATATGGAAAACTTTTGGTTTTGGGGCTTGGATTGCCCATCATCATTCAAGCCTTTGTGAATATGGCGGTTGCCTTACAGGTTTTTCCCGTAACGGGGCAAACACTCCCATTGATCAGTAGTGGGGGCACTGCCGCTTGGACGACCTGTATTGCATTTGGAATGATTCTCAGTGTCAGTGCAGGACAAAAAGTAGAATCCGATGGCCCGGAGGATTCTAAAGACAAAAACGAAAACCCTTTAACCATTCTCAGTGAAACCATATAAAGTCATTATATCGGGAGGGGGAACGGGTGGTCATTTATATCCCGCGCTGGCCATTGCAGACGAATTCAAATCCCGTCACAAAACTGCTGATATTTTGTTTGTCGGGGCATTGGGAAGAATTGAAATGGCCAAAGTTCCAAAGGCGGGATATAGAATTATCGGTCTTTGGATTGATGGGATTCAAAGGTCTTTATCGTTTAGAAACTTAATGTTCCCTGTAAAATTGATTTTAAGTTTGTTGAAATCCATTGCCATCCTTTTGAAATTCAAACCTGATGTGGTGGTAGGAACGGGAGGTTTTGCCAGTGGCCCTTTGCTGCTTATGGCCGGTGTGTTTAAAATCCCAACCTTGATACAGGAGCAAAATTCATATCCAGGTATCACCAATAAGCTTTTGTCCAGAACCGTTAAAACCATTGCGGTGGCTTATCACGGTTTGGAAAGATTTTTCCCAAAAGACAAGTTGAATCATACGGGTAACCCCATTCGTAAATCCATAGTCGATGGTAAGTTGAAACCCACTGAGGCAAAGGCGTTTTTCAATCAAATTTCAGGCAAGCCTACCTTGGTTGTTTTGGGGGGAAGTTTGGGTGCAAGGCGCATCAACAAATTGATTGCTGCACAACTGGAGACCTTTGAAAAACAAGGGCTACAATTGATTTGGCAATGCGGTTCCTTGTATTATGATCAATACAAAAAATACCAATCCGACCGGGTAAAAATCATGCCATTTGTGGCTGAGATGGATCAGCTTTATGCAGCAGCAGACCTGGTCATTTCCAGATCGGGAGCGGCAACGTTATCCGAGCTCTGTTGTGCCGCTCGTCCGTCCTTATTGATACCGTCGCCCAATGTTGCCGAAAATCATCAATACCACAACGCGAAGGCTTTGGCCGATAGGGGTGCGGCCTTGGTGATCACAGAAAAAGATTTGGATCAGAACTTTGAAGCGGTATTTACTCAGCTGCTCGATTCAAACAAACAGCAGGAAATGGCCAAAAATTTAAAAAAATTGGCCCAGCCCGAGGCGACTTCTAAAATTGTAAATCTCGTTGAAGCACTTTTGTAAATGAATCAAAAAGAGACTAAATATTATTTTTTGGGAATTGGAGGCATAGGGATGTCGGCCTTGGCCAAATACCTTTTTGATGGGGGAAATAGTGTCATGGGTTATGACAAAACTCCCAGTCCGATCACCTCCCAATTGATAGATTTAGGGATCGATGTTTTGTTTGATGAGTCAGTTGCTGCTTTGCCCGAGGAATACTGTCAAAAAGATACTCAAATAGTCTATACTCCAGCGTTACCCAAAGAACACCCGCAACTCAATTTTTTTATCCAAGGAGGTAATGTAATTAAAAAGAGAGCTGTAGTGTTGGGAGAAATCACCAAAGACACTGAAGTCTTTGCCATCGCAGGTACCCACGGAAAAACCACTACAGCCTCTTTTTTAACGCATTTGTTCGCCTATCTGAATTTGGAGTTTACTGCTTTTTTGGGGGGAATCATGAACGATTATCAAAGTAATCTGGTACAGAAGGGCAAGAGATACTCTATTGTGGAGGCCGATGAATACGATCGCTCTTTTTTACAATTGTTTCCCGATTTTGCTTGTGTCACCGCCATGGATGCGGATCATTTGGACATTTATGGCAACCATGAAAACATGAAGAAGGCCTTTGATCAATTTTCGAAACTTGTAAAACATAAAGTGGTGGTTGCTCAGGAGGTTGATTTGGAGGGATACCGCTATGCCCTGGAGGAAAAGGCCCACTATCACGCTCAAGCCATTAGGGTGGAAGACCAAGGATATCGCTTTGATTTGGTTACCCCAACACAAATCCACAAAGATATTTATCTCAAAGCGATGGGTCGTCACAACCTGTCCAATGCCATTGGAGCATTGGCTGTATTGGATGTTGGAGGTTTTTCTTTGGAAAAAGCCCTGCCTGCCTTGGGAAATTTTAAAGGCATTCAGCGCAGAATGGAAGTATTTTCATTGGAAAACAAAGTGGTGATTGACGATTATGCGCATCACCCGGAGGAGATCAAGGCGGTGCTAAAAACCATTTTAGAATTTTATCCCAATAAAAGAAATATGGTGGTGTTTCAGCCCCACCTTTTTTCTAGGACACAAGATTTTATGGAGGACTTTGTGCAGGTGCTCAGTCAATTTGATGAAATTGTTTTAATGGACATTTATCCCGCTAGAGAACAACCCATAGCAGGGGTCACTTCGGATGCTTTGTTAGGTCTGATTCAACACAAGAATAAAAGAAAAATACCCAAAGAGGCTTTTCGTTCTGTCATCGTCAATTCCGAAGCAGATTTGGTCTTGGCTCTGGGAGCCGGAGATATAGGAAATCACATTCAAAAACTAAAAAAAACAGCCTAAATGCGACTTAAAAAATACCTCTTTTTTGCAACGGTTTTTATCTTGGCGATATTGATGTCGGCTTTTGCTCATTTCAGGAATAGCAAGCGTTTGGTGGAAAAAGTGATGGTCAATTTCGAATCCCAAGGGGCTCAATTTTTGAGCGATAGTCTCGTTGATAAATTGTTAATACAAAAAAAAGGGGGACTTCCGTGGAAGGCTAAAGATAGTTTAGATTTGAGAATGATTGAAACCTTATTAGAAAATAATCCTTATGTAGATAATGCAGAGGTTTATCATTTTCAACAAGGTATTTTAGGGGTAAACATTCAAGAAAAAAGTGCGGTCGTCAGGATACAAGGGACTGATCAATATTATTTGGATAAAGCGGGAAATCAGTTTCCTGTTTCCAATAAGCACACCCCAAAGGTTCCTCTTTATATGGGAACTCTTGAAGAAGAACAAAAGGAAGATCTTTTATCATTAATTGATCATATAGATAAAGATCAATTTTTACGAAACGAACTGGCTTCCATTCATTACCGTTCAAATTCCTATTTTATAGGCTTGAGATCTTACGGTTTTGAGGTAGAAATCGGTATGATGCGTCGCATAGGTGAAAAGCTCTCCAAGCTCAAAGTTTTTTGTGCCTATCACGATAACCACAGGTTGAAAAGGGAATATACCCTGATCAATCTAAAATTTAAAAATCAAGTAGTTGGATCATAAAACAACAATTATGAAACATTCAAATATTTCTGTAGGATTAGACATTGGAACAACCAAAATCGTCGCCATGGTGGGGGACAAAAATGAATTTGGTAAGGTTGAAATCCTGGGGATTGGTAAATCCAAAAGCCTGGGAGTTCATAGAGGGGTGGTCAACAATATCACCCAAACCATTCAATCCATTCAGCAAGCTGTAGAAGAGGCCAAAGTGGTTTCCGGTCAGGAAATCGATGAGGTCGTTGTAGGCATTGCCGGACAACACATCCGGAGCCTACAGCACAGCGATTATATTACCCGAACCAATGCTCAAGAGGTCATTTCACAAGAAGATGTGGAACGTCTCGTTCAGCAGGTTTATAAGTTGGTCATGCTGCCCGGAGAGGAAATCATCCACGTACTTCCACAAGAATTTAAGGTGGATGGTCAGGCTGAAATTAAAGAACCCATTGGGATGTATGGCGGTCGTTTAGAGGCCAATTTCCATGTGGTAGTGGGGCAAGTGACTTCGATAAAAAATATCGGCAGATGTGTCAAAAGTGCTGGTTTGTCTATGGGTAATATTACTCTTGAACCCTTGGCCTCCTCAGAAGCTGTTTTGAGTCAGGAAGAAAAAGAAGCTGGTGTGGCCTTGATCGATATTGGTGGAGGAACCACCGACTTGGCTATTTTTAAGGATGGCATCATTCGCCATACGGCGGTAATTCCTTTTGGAGGAAATGTCATCACAGAAGACATCAAAGAGGGCTGTTCCATCATCGAAAAACAAGCGGAACTGCTCAAGGTAAAGTTTGGCTCTGCTTGGCCGGGTGAGAATAGAGATTCTGAAATTGTCTCCATTCCCGGACTCAGAGGCAGGGAGCCTAAAGAAATATCCCTAAAAACCCTTTCCAAAATCATCAATGCACGTGTGGTAGAGATCATGGAGCAGGTGTATTTGGAAATTAAAAACTACGGCCACGACGACCAAAAGAAAAAGTTGATCGGCGGGGTGGTATTGACCGGAGGAGGAAGCCAATTGAAGCATTTGAAGCAATTGGTGGAGTACATTACCGGTATGGATACTCGAATTGGTTACCCCAGTGAACATTTGGCCGGTGACACCCACAAATCAGAAACCAGTCCTATACTGGCCACTGCCGTGGGTTTGTTGATGAACGCCTTGGAGCAACATGAGAAAAATGATTTTGAAACTCCTCCCACCGATGAAAGTGAAGTTACCGAAGTTCAAGATGGGGAGGCACCTGTGCATACGATTGATACCAATCCCTTGTCTTCAAATAGAAAGTCGATTTTGGATCGCTGGGTAGAGAAGTTTAAAGAATTTTTAGATAACGCTTAAATACATTGTAATGGAATCTGAAATGAGTAACGATTTTAGTTTTGACTTACCCAAAAACAAAAGCAATGTCATCAAAGTCATTGGTGTAGGAGGTGGTGGCAGTAATGCGATCAACTATATGTTTCAACAAGGCATCAATGGTGTTGATTTTGTTGTAACCAATACCGATGCGCAGGCCCTTAATGAGAGTGCTGTACCGATCAAAATTCAGTTGGGGGCATCTCTGACAGAGGGATTGGGTGCCGGAGCCAACCCTGAGGTGGGCGCTTTGTCTGCAGAGGAAAGTTTTGAAGATCTCAAAAACTTATTGACCACCCAAACCAAAATGGTATTTATCACGGCCGGAATGGGCGGAGGTACTGGAACGGGTGCCGCACCCATCATTGCTCAAATGGCCAAAGAAATGGATATTCTCACCGTGGGTATTGTTACCATGCCATTTCAGTTTGAAGGGAAATTGCGATTGGAACAAGCCGAAAAAGGTTTGGAAAACATCAAAAAAACCGTTGATGCTCTCATTGTAATCAACAACAACAAACTCAGGGAGGTTTATGGAAATTTGGGCTTCAAAGCAGGTTTTTCTAAGGCCGATGAAGTCCTCTCTACCGCAGCCCGAGGAATTGCTGAGGTCATCACCCATCACTACCGCCAAAACATAGATTTAAAGGATGCCAAAACAGTACTGAAAGAGAGTGGTACTGCCATCATGGGATCGGGTTCTGCCAGCGGTACCAACCGCGCGCACGATGCCATCATCAATGCTTTGGACTCTCCCTTGCTGAACGATAACAAAATTACAGGCTGCAAAAATGTGTTGCTTTTGATTGTCTCCGGAAACGAGGAAATTACGATAGATGAAATTGGAGAAATCAATGATTTTATCCAAACAGAGGCAGGGAATAATGCCAACATCATCATGGGGATTGGAGAAGATCAAAATCTCGGTAGCTCGATCTCGGTGACCATCATTGCCACTGGCTTTGGAGCGGATCAACAACATCAAATTGTAAATACCGAAGCCAAAAAAATCATCCACACACTGGAAGAAGACCAGACTTTGGAACACAACCTTATGGGGAGCGAAGAAAATCCCGCTGCATATGAAATGCCCCATGAGGCGGAGTCAATCGATGCCGAGCAGCATGAAATTGAAGTTGATACCAATCCTCTAGAAGAGGAGGAAGAAGAGACTGTCACATTCTCATTGGATGTGAAGGAGGAAGAGGAAACCGAAGAAGAACATTTATTTTCCATACCGGTGGTGACAGAGACCTTAGGTGGCTATACTGATGAGCCCGAAACAATCGAAGCCGAGGAAGAACTGATTGCCACTACTCCGGCATTACAAAACATGGAAGTGGTTTACGAACTACTGGAATCCGATCAGTTTCAGGAGGAATTGGAAATAGAAACTAAGGAGGAATTTATCATTAATGACTTAGACGAAGAAGTATTGGATCTTGAGGTTGTTGGATCGGAGGAAGTAGCAGCCGAGGAAGAAAATCAATTTGCATTTGATTTCGGTTTACCCATTTCGGATTCCCAAGAGGTTTCGTCCGAAAAAATAGTCCATACCCTTTCCGAAGAGGAGGAAGAAGTTAAAGAAGATCCTTCCCTTTCGGAGGCTATTGATTTTGAGTTTGAAGTGGTTGATAAACTGGAGGAAACCCCTGTTTTGGAAACTGAGGAGGTGTTGACCTCACCCCACGATGATTCTCCTTTTGACAAGAAAATCAAAGAAACTGCCACCAAAAAAAATGAAGAAAGAAAAGAACATTTGAAAAAATTCAATCATGCCTTTAAACACAGCATGAGTAAAATTGACGAGTTTGAAAAGCAACCCGCTTATAAAAGAATGGGACTGGAATTGGAACAGCCCTCTTCATCAGAGTCGAATGAATCGAGGTTGTCGGTCGATAATGATAAAAATGACGAGATTCAATTGAGATCCAATAACTCTTTCTTACACGATAATGTAGATTAAAAATCATGTCTTTACTCAATTCACTTACTGACGAACTCAAATCCGCTATGCGGGCCAAAGATACTTTAAAACTCGAGGCACTAAGAGCCATCAAATCGGCAGTGCTTTTGGCTAAAACTGCAACAGCAGCCGATGCTGATCTCTCCGAAGAGGAAGAAATAAAATTGCTACAAAAACTGGTCAAACAGAGAAAAGACAGTGCATCGATTTTTAAAGAACAAAATCGTGACGATCTCGCCGCCCCTGAGGTGGCCCAAGCCGAGATCATCGTCCAATTTTTACCCGAGCAATTATCATCGGAGGCCATAGAAAAAATCATTGACGGTATCATTGCCAAAACGAGTGCCGAAGGAATGAAGGACATGGGCAAAGTCATGGGTATGGCCAGTAAAGAAATGTCGGGCAAAGCGGATGGTAAAACCATCTCAACCATTGTCTTACAAAAATTAAACGGATAAATATCCATCGATCGTCTGCCCGCTTTTTTATTGATTTAAAACCAATAAGGAATCATTTTCCCCCTTAGACCTTTCAAATTTTAAGGTGCTTTTTTGAACATTTGACATACATCTGTCTGTTTTAAAATACCCTGGCATTTGTATTTTTTATATATTACGATAAACAATTAAAATAACAAATGTCAAGTTTGAAAATTGCGTCTGCTTTAGTCCCCATTTTATCTTTTATTTTTTTACCCTCCATATGTGCTCAATCAAGTTTGGTAAAGAAAAGTGAGGTCATGGTTTATGACACCCCTCCTTTTAAACAATGCCATGCTTCTTCCATTATAGAAGTTTCCGAAAACAAATTTTTGATTGCTGCCTTTGGAGGATCCAGAGAGGGCAAGGATGATGTTTCCATCTGGCTTTCGCATTCTGATGGAAATGATTGGCGCCCCCCTCAATTGATCGATACCGGTGTGTCGGCTGATCAAGAACTCTATCCCTGTTGGAATCCGGTTTTGTTTCAATCCCAAGCCGGGACTTTGAGTTTGTTTTACAAAGTTGGCCCTTCACCCCGCGAATGGTGGGGTATGGTTAAAACCAGTGAGGATCAAGGAAAAACATGGTCAGCGGGGAGGAGACTGCCCCAGGACATACTGGGTCCCATCAAGAATAAACCCATACAGTTGAGTGATGGTACGATTCTTTCTCCTTCGAGTACCGAGACAAGAACCACCGAAGGTCTGAATTGGAAAGCTCACATAGAAAAAAGTAGTGACGACGGTAAGTCGTGGACCAAAATACCCATCGACCCTCAAACGGAGTTTGATGTAATCCAACCCAGTGTATTGGTATTGGGAGACGAGCGTCTTCAGATTCTCTGCAGGAGCAGGGACAATTCGGTCATGCAAGCTTTTTCGGAGGACAATGGCGATACTTGGAGTCAAATCACCCGAACAGCTCTTCCCAACCCGAATTCAGGTACAGATGCCATTACACTATCCAATGGACTCCATTTGTTGGTCTATAATCCAACGGTAAAAGGGAAAAACGGACGTTCAAAATTATCCGTGGCCCTTTCCAAAACAGGTGAAGATTGGCAAGAGGTGTTGTCCTTGGAAAATGAAAAAAAGGGAGAGTTCAGTTATCCTGCTGTTATTGAATCGAGCGATGGAAAAATACACATCAGCTACACGCACAACAGAAGAAACATCAAATATGTTGTTCTGGAATTCAACTAATCCCATGCGTCGATGAGCAGTATTGATTTAATTGTCTTTACAGGCTACCTCTTGGGTACGCTTTATTTAAGTGTTATTTTTTTCTCCAAGAAACGCACATCAAAGTCTTTTACTTTGGGATCCGGAAAAACACCCCAGTGGGTAGTAACCCTTTCCATCTTTGCCACCTTTGTTAGCAGTATCAGCTATTTGGCTTTGCCGGGCAGTGCCTATGGCACTAATTGGAATGCCTTTGTGTTCAGCCTTTCCATTCCTATCGCGGCACTGATCACGGTCCGCTATTTTATTCCCGTCTACCGAAGAATCAACAGTTCTTCTGCCTACACTTATATGGAACAACGTTTTGGCCCTTGGGCCAAGATCTATGTATCGATCTGTTATATTTCCACCCAACTGATGCGGGTGGGTACCATCATTTATTTGTTGGCATTGGCCATCAATATGATACTGGGTTGGGACATGATAATGGTAATTATTTTTACGGGGATGTTCGTAACCGTATATTCGATTATAGGAGGTATTGAAGCCGTTTTGTGGACTGATGCCATTCAAGGAATTGTTTTGATTTTGGGTGCCGTCTTTTGTGTTGCCATATTGGTTGTGGGTATGCCCGAGGGGCCTGGTCAACTTTTTGAAGTCGCCATTGAAGATCATAAATTCAGCTTGGGAGATTTTGGCGGATCCATAATTGAACCTACCTTCTGGGTGGTTTTTATCTATGGGATATTCATCAACCTGCAAAATTTCGGGATTGATCAAAACTATATCCAGCGCTATATGGTGTCTTCCTCTGATGCCAATGCCAAAAAATCTGCCTTTTACGGGGGGATGTTGTACTTGCCTGTGTCGGCTATTTTCTTGTTTATCGGAACTGCTTTGTATGCCTATTATAAGGCTAACAGTAGTTTGCCCGAGGGTCTGGTCAATGCACCCGATAAAGTTTTCCCTCATTTTATCGTAAACGAACTTCCACAAGGGGTTTCAGGTTTGTTAATCGCCTCTATTTTTGCTGCCGGCATGAGTACCATTTCCACGAGTTTTAACAGTACCTCTACAGTTTTGTTGACAGATTATTTTAAGAAAAATGCCGGTGAAAATCAAAAGCTTTGGTTTCTGTACGGAAGTACGGTTGTGATTTGTTTGATCTCCATTATGATCGCACTGGTCATGATTGATGTAAAAAGTATCCTCGATGTTTGGTGGAAATACGCTTCCATTTTGAGTGGGGGTATGCTGGGCTTGTTTTTATTGGGTATTTTCTCAAATATAAAGCGCAATTCACATGCAGTAATTGGACTTGTTGTAGGCATTTTGGCCATTATGGTATTGACCTTGTACTCTGTCATATTTCCAGAACGTGAACCACTGGCACATTCCTATCTTACGACGGTTATTGGGACATTAGCTATTTTCCTGACAGGAATGCTGATGTATTTTTTAAAAGAGAAAAAAAGGGAAAACTGAGAGTTTATCTACATTGAAATGGGAAAAAGAGTTTCTTAAACCCTTTCGTGAAAAGATCAATAAACACCAAACTGCTCTATGATGGGTAGAAGAATTTTTTGGTCGATTACAAGTTTTAATTGCTCCACTTCTATGGGTTGGATTTGGTGTATTCTTTTGTGTCCTATGCTTTCTCCCTGAGCGATGATTTTCCACTGCCCTTTGGTGTAGGCTTGAATGCTATAGGCCCTTACCCTTTGTCCCTTGTCAATATCCTCTTGAATGACGATGTTGCTTATGGTTTGGGGGTTGTCTATTGAGAGTACAATTTGATCCCCTTTTGCGGAGGTAGAAGCTATGGATTTCGAAAAGGTTTTTTTGATGGCCGCTCCCCATTCCTCCAGACGCCTAACGTCGGCTTCGGGCAGTAAACCCCTTCGGTCGGGAGTAAGTCCCATGATCAAGGTAGAATTGTGCCCTACGGAATTATAATACATATGCATGAGTTTTTCCAGTGGGAAAATGTGCTCTTCGTCACCGGGTTCCCAAAACCATTCATGTCTGCCATTGTATCCCCTCAGTGGGGCATTGGACATGGCGGGCATCCAATAGGCTCCCTCAGGGTCACCGTGTTTTAATAAATTTCTGTGATCCGTTGTGGTATCACCGGCATGGGAATAAGGGGTTGGAAAAGTTGCCCAACAAGGGTAGGGTACAGTTCCTGATTCAGACCCTCCCCATCGGGCTTCAGCCAATTGGTTGTTGTGGTAAAATAAACAGTCGGGCTGGTATTTTTTTACAATGGGAAGAACATCCGGGGCTCCCAGGTCGGGATGACTGGCTCCACCGTCAAACCATATTTCGAACAAGGGGCCGTATTGGGTGCAGAGCTCCGTTACCATACCCTCTACCATTTGGTTGTAATAGGCCTGACGTTTCTTTTGAAACTCACCGGTTCCATTGACTTTAAAATCATGTACACCAAAAAAAGAATTCCACCGGATTCCCACATAGATACCGGGTTGTATACCGTATTTCCTACACGAATTGATAAAATCCCTTACGATGTCTCCTTTACCATCTCTCCATTTTAGGGTTTTGACACTGTAGGCATTTACTTCGGATGGGTATAAGGCAAATCCGGTTTCATGGGTAGCAGTGAGGAGGGCAAATTTGAATCCTGCTTTTTTAATGGCTTTGATCCATTGATCGGTGTCCAATTGATGGGGATTGAATATTTGATGGTTGGGGATGGGGTTGATCCTATTGCCGGATGTTCCTGTTTGGCGGTACTTTTTATTGTCAAAAACATGGAGGTCGTAATGAAATACAGCACCCAGTTCCGCTTTTTGCCAAGCCATTTGTGCTTTGTTGGGGACAGGATTTGTGGGAAAGGTTTTTTGGGTATACGCTTTGGTTAAGAAAATAACGCACAGAGTTAAAATAAAATCCCTAAAATTCATTATGCTTGGTTTTTGGTGTATTTAAGTTAATTAATGGTTGGATATGTGAGCCAATTCGGGCATTAAAATTACTTTAATTTTTTTTGAAATTGTCGTAACAATTCACTGATGCCCTCTATAATTTCGTCAGTGGGAGCCGTAAAGTGGTTGGCCATAATAGAAAAGACATAGACATTTTCCCTGTCACTGATCCAATAGCCGGAGAGGTTGTGGTTGTGTCGCAGGGTACCTGTTTTGGCATATACCTCTCGAAGTGGATAGTCTTTGAGGGTTCCCGAACTCGCACTTTTGGGGAAATATTTTTTAATGGTTTCAAGACCTGCCTCCCGGTGAATTTTTTTGAGCACAGCGATCAATGTCCGGGGTGTGATCATATTGTAACGGGAAACTCCCGATCCGTCTACCCATTCAATGGGGTCGGGTAACCATTGGCTCCACTGGATCTTTAGGGTGTCAATTGTTTTTTGAATATTCATTTCATTGAATGTAGTTTGAGAGATCATATTCAGCAAGGCCTCAGCCACTCCATTGTCACTGTCCTGAAGCAGGGCTTTGTAGATTAGAGCTTTTTGGTTGGAGTAGAGTATATCCCAGTTTGGGGGAGTGTTGGAATTTTCCAGTAATTTGACAGGGTATTGGGTACGTTTTTGTAGCAAATGGGTAAAGAGGCTGTCACTGGTGATAAAAGGCCTGTACAAAGTATCTCTTTCATTAAGCATTTGGGGGTTGAGGTAAAAACGATTTTTGGATCGTTCGCGATGAAACTTTTGTTTAAGCGTGTCCAAAGCCATGTGTTTTTCAAGGGGCTTTGGGATCATTTGGGTATTGTTGGGAGCTACAAAGACTTGTGTTGTATTGCCATAAATGGGAAAAGGGCTGCTTTCTGCGGCGTAATAATATGGGTAATCATCCCAAGACCAGCCTTGTCCGTGGGCATTCAATGTGGATTTTGGGGCGTGATAGTGCCAGGTATATTTTTGATCAAAAAAGGAGGCCAGCTCAGGGTCGGGATAAAAAGGATGAAACAGCAATGGGTAGCCTGTAGCTTTAAAGTGCATGATGGAGTCCTTTTCTTTGAAGTATAGGGCAGGTAGAGAATCAAAGCTTTGTATGGCGGCTAGAAAGGTCAGTAGTTTGATGTTTGAGGCGGGGGTCATATAGTTTTCCCCTTGATAAAAAGCTTTGGGTTTTGAGGTGTTTAAAGGCGCAACAGTCAGGGCGATATGGGCTTGCTCAAAAGCGGGGATTTTTTTAAGCATCCGCGCTATTTTTCGTTTAGAAAATTGCTGTCCCGAAAGGGATATGCTCATCAAAAAAAGAAAACCGGTGATCAGCCAACGCATTTAATAAAGATAGTAAAAGCCTTTCTTTGTGGTAAGTATTTAAACTTAACTTTTTTTCAAATGTAAGATGTCAACAGAGGGTTGGATTTTTGTATTACGGTTTGAGTTTTTATATTAATTTTACAAAGCGGTTTAATTGATCAAGCAGTTGTTAAAACTTTAGCCGATATTTAATTTTAAGGTTCCCTTAGATCTTTCCACTGAAGGAAATTAAATCAATTGACAAATAGGCCCAGTAGTTCAACTGGATAGAATATCAGATTTCGGCTCTGAGGGTTGGGGGTTCGAATCCTCCCTGGGTCACGCAATCGGAGAATTGATTCACAGGAATTGGTTCTCCTTTTTTTATGGTTAGGTATTTTGTAAACAGTTTATGCCACCGTCTTTTCATTTTAAAATGAACTACTGACACAATCAAGCGATTGAATTGAAGTCTAAAATTGGAACAGTAGTTATCTGATTAAATACAGGAATTATCTGGATTGATCTCCCTAATTTATCCTTCAACAACATTAGTTATACTTCCATCTTATTCCAAAGAAAAATCGTATGCCCTGGTTGGAGGTATATACATAAGTGGGGTCAAAAGTCAAAGCGTTGGGGTTGCTGGGAGTTGGTAAAGCATTTCCGGCGCCATCAAAGACCACCTGTTGATCAAAGGGATCAAAAGAACGCGCAATACTGTTCGGAGGAGGGGTAAAGTTTAAAATATTTTTGATGCCTCCATAGGATTCTAGCGAGTTGTTCCAAATTTTTGTGAGTTGCACATTGAGAATACTAAAGGGATCGGAATAGGAGGGTCTGGGGTCTAGATCCCCCAAGGTAGGTAATCTCAATGCACCGGTAGAGTTTCCCGTAAAATCGAGGGTTATATTATTGGCAATCCATTTTTTTTCAACTTTCCATACCCCTTGAAACCTTTCGGTAAGGAATGGGATCGTTTTGATCCCATTTTCCTCTACAAAAGTATCAATATAGGTCGCTCCAAGATTAATTCTGAGTACTCCTTTTGCAAATAAGTTCACATTAAGTGAAAGACCATTAGAGGTTGATTTTCCAGCCAGGTTATCGTATATGATTTTGTTGGGATCTGTTTGGTAATCGGGAATGATTTTATTGGAGAAATGGTTGGTAAACAGACTCAAGTCAAAATCGATGATCGCTCCTTTTTTCAGGAAAAATTTTTGTACAAAATTGAGATTGGCATTCCATGATTTTTCGGGTTTCAAATCGTCCAAAAATATCACTTCACGAGCGCCTGTCAGTGCGGCATGGTCTTCCGTAAAAATCTGAGCCACCCGATATCCTGTTCCGGCACTAAGTCTAAGTATTGAGCTTTTGTCGCAGTTGTTGATTTTATAATTGATCCGTGGGGTTAGGATATTCCCATGGATCGAATTAAGGTCAAATCGGAGTCCCAAAAGCAAAGTATTATAGGGATTGATCTGGGTTTGATTTTGAATGAATATTCCGGGTAGATGGGTTATAGATGCTAAGTTTTGTGTGGAAAAATTATTGAAAGTAGCCGTGGTATCATCGTCGTAGAGGGTGAATCTGTAGGCCAGCCCCACCAGCAATTCTTGTTTTGCAATGTTTTTATTCCAAACCATTTGACTAAAACCTATGGTTTGATCCGCATTAAAAGATGTATTTCCGTAGGCCGAATTTTGATTGTGGTCGTTAAAACTGAATTGGAATGAAAGATTTTTATGGAATTGATACTTTCCAAAAAGTTCAAACCTGCTGGTGTAGATGCTCTCCCCATAAATCTCTTCCCCTGCTCTGTGTATGGGCAACCATTCCATTTCCCCCCCCCAGCGGTCTTCATAGACATAACGTGTGGCGATTGAAAATTTATTGGCTAGGGTAAATTTGTTAAAAATAGAAATGCGATCTTGAAGGGTCAAGTCAGTGAATCCATCTTGGTTGTTGTCGATGGGATTAGAGTAGTTAAAATAGTTGATCCCCAATATAGCTGAGGTTTTTTTGGATGGGCTGTATTTGAAGGCCAAATCTGTATTGGCTTCACCCCAACCGGACACAAAAGAATCAACCGTAAGTTTTGCTGTATTTTCGGGTAATTTTGTAATTAAATTAATCACCCCTGCAACTGCTTCAGATCCGAAGAGTGAGGAGCCAGGCCCCTTGATGACCTCAATTCTTTCAATCAAGGCTTGGGGGACTCCTGAAAAGCCATATACAGTGGAGAGACCACTGACGATGGGAAGCCCATCGATCAAAACCATGGTGTAGCTTCCCTCTTGGCCGTTGATGCGAATTTCTCCCGTGCTACAAATACTACAGTTCAGTTGGGGTCGAATACCATTCACATTTTCAAGTGCTTCAAAAATCGAAGCGGTCGGATTGGCTTTAAAGAAACTTTGACCATAAACCTCAACAGGTACCGGACTGTCGAGTTTGGATACTGCTTTTAGGGTACCCGACACCACTACTTCCTCCAGTGGATTGTCCCATTCCAATTCGATGATGCCCAAGTCGGTTGTCTCTGGACTTATTGTTTTGATCTGAGATTTGTGGCCCAAATAGGAGATGAGCAGTTTTGGGTTTGCTATATTTGAAATGAAGATGGTAAATTGACCTTCTGCATCGGTGGTAACCCCTGAATTTGTTCCCTTGACAATTACGGAGACCGATGTAAGTGGTTGGCCTTCTGAAAAGACTTTACCGGTTATGATAAAATCTTGGGCATTGGTCGTTTGTAAAAAAATAAAAACAAATAGGAAACTTAAACGCACGAAATAGTTTTATACTGCAAAACTAATTTAATAGTTTTATACTGCAAAACACTTTTATGAAAAAAACAATAGAGAAGGAGAATTATCTTAAGATTATTTACAAGATGGAAGAAAAAGGCCAGTCGGTCACTGTTACCTCTCTGAGTCAATATTTTAGTGTCAGTAAATCAACGGTTTCCAATATGATCAAGAAATTGGTTGTTATGGATTTAATAGACACAAGGCCCTACAAGCCCATTCTTCTCACAATGTCGGGTAGGGAAAAAGCGACAGAAATCATCCATAAGCATAGATTGATCGAGCTCTATTTGGTTGAGAAAATGAATTTTGATCTTGACGAAGTTCATGAGATTGCCGAAGAAGTCGAGCACATCAAAAACACCAAATTATTTAAGAGAATTCAAGAGATTTTGGGCGACTGCGATGTTGATCCACACGGATCTATTATCCCCAAGCAGGATTATTAATTAATTAGTTTTGCCAACAATTCCTTCGGCCAATTTTGATAGGTAATGGGACGTACCCATCGGTAAATTGAGCCCGGGCCTACGGCTGTGAATCTGCTGTCTGAAGCTGCAGGATATGGTCCTCCATGCGTCATGGCTGCTGACACCTCAACACCCGTTGGGACATCATTAAAAAGCAATCTTCCTACTTTGGATTTAAACGCCTGAATCAAGGGTTCAATCAGTTCATAATCATTAGCTTGCGCAAAAATTGAACCTGTCAATTGCCCCTCTAAATGGTTTATGACTTGTTCGAGTTCTTGGAGGTTTTTGCATTTTACAACCAAAGAAAAAGGGCCAAAGACTTCTTCCTGAAATTGAGGATTTGCGATAAATTGATCTCCGGAAATCATGGAAAGTTTTGGATGAACAAGGTTATCGTCCAATTGATTTTTATTGGTTTGAACTTCAACGGTTTCTTTTAGACTATTGATTTTATCACTTTGTTTGACATAATTTTTTTTCAAATCGGGATGAATCATACACTGTTGATCTGTCTCCTTTAAGGCCTTGTTCAATTCTTTTATAAATGCATCGGTATGTTCCCCATCTACCGTCAATAGCAGTCCGGGTTGTGTACAAAATTGACCGGCTCCGAGTACAATGGAACCAGCGATCTTTTGCACCATTTGTTGAGTTCCTTTTTCCAAAGCCCCTGCTGTGATGGCAATGGGATTGATACTGCCCATCTCTGCAAAAAAGGGGATCGGATCACGTCGTTTTAAAACAGATTCGTTTAGGGCACTTCCTCCAGAAAAACTTCCCGTAAATCCTACTGCTTTGATTTGGGGATGTTTTACCAATTCGTGAGACAGTGCGTATGATTTAGAATTGAGGTTGGAAAAGACTCCATTAGGCATTTCGGTTTTCTGAGCCGCTTTGATAATCGCAGCGGATACCATTGCACCGATTCCACTGTGCATGGGGTGAGACTTGACAATAACAGGACAACCTGCAGCCAATGCACTAGCGGTATCCCCTCCGGCAGTAGAATAAGCCAAAGGAAAATTACTGGCTCCAAAAACTGCAATTGGCCCCAAGGGTAGGTGAGTTTTACTTAAACTCGGTTTTGGGACGGGGTTTCTTTCCGGTATTGCCGCCTCGTTGATGTTCTTTCTCCAATCCTCGTTTTCAATTGTTTTTGCAAACAACTGAAGTTGAAAAATGGTCCTGCCGCGTTCTCCCATCGCTCGGCCTTGGGGTAAACCGGTTTCCTGACAATAAGTGTCAATTAAAGCATCGCCTAGATTTAAAATTTCATCTGCAATGGCATTTAAAAAAGAAGCCCTTTGAGCACCCGACAGTTCCCTATAAATTGGAAAAGCTGCATCTGCCAAAGCCACCGCTTCCTCTAATTCCTCGGATGTGGCTTCCACAAATAAGATGTCATTTTCAATATTTTTTAGGGGGTCAATGGTCTTGTAGTTTACCTTTCCAAATCCTGACAATTTATCTCCAATAAAATTTTTTCCAGTTATTTCCATATCCTTAAAATTATGCAACGGGGTTGGTTAATGTTCCAATTTTTTCAATCTCAATACTAACTACATCGCCCAAGGCCAAGGTGAAATCTGCAGGAGGGACGATACCTGTTCCTGTCATCAGAAAGGCACCATTTGGGAAAGAGCTTTCCCTAAAAAGGTAGTCCACCAGTTCCTGTGGTTTTCTTTTCATTCGGTCGGTTGAAATGCTTTCCTGAAAAACAACAGTCCCCTGTCTTTGTATGGTAAGTTCAATTTTCAAAGGCTGATCCACTTGTTTTTCAGGGACATAAATACAAGGACCCAAGCTGGCACAACCGTCATAGGTTTTGGCTTGTGGCAAATACAAGGGGTTTTGCCCCTCGATATCTCTAGAGCTCATGTCATTGCCTATACTGTAGCCAACTATTTCCGCATTTGATGTGGCAAAAAGGGTAAGTTCCGGCTCAGGAACATTCCAAGAAGAGTCCCTTCTGATTCGTACAGCTTCACCGGCACCGGAAATCCTATTTTTGGTGGCCTTAAAAAACAATTCCGGTCGGTCGGCATCATAAACTTTGGTGTAAAATATGGAACCTCCGGTTTCCTTAGATTCTTCTTCTCGTCCTTTTTTACTAATGTAATAGGTAACTCCGCTGGCCCATAATTCCTGAGAATCAATTGGGGGATTCAATCCATCGAGTTGATCGGCATTTATGGTTTTTGCATTACCAATGGAGGCTTTTAGCTTTTGATATAATTGGTCATCATTGATGTATTCATCCCAATTTTGATCTTCTAAACAATAGAGCGACTCTTCGTTTTGGACTATAATGTCGTTTTCTTTTTTGTAAACTTTCATGCCTCAAAAATAATATTTTTTCCCAATCTGAATGAGTTGTTTTGAAGTGTTAGGACTGATCTTTACAGTTGATTTTTTCGTTTTTGAAAATGACAAGAAAAAGAATAAAAACGCCCAAAGCAAATAATGCTGGAAATTTCCAGATCATCTTCCAGTCGTGTTGTCCCGATTCTAGGGTAAAAGCATCTGAAATCTTTCCTGCAATCCAAAATCCGATCAACATTCCTACCCCATAGGTGGCCAGTGTAATTAAACCTTGTGCTGCACTTTTAACTTTCTCTCCAGCTTTGAAGTCGGTATATATTTGTCCAGAGACAAAGAAAAAATCGTAACATATACCGTGTAAAAGGATACCGAAGATGAGCATGAAGGTTCGGTCTCCAACATCTCCATAGGCAAACAAAAGATAGCGAATGACCCATGCGATCATGCCTATCAAAATGGTGTTTTTAAATCCGAAACGAACAAAGAATATTGGAAGTAAAAGCATGAACAAAACCTCACTGACCTGCCCGAGAGACATTTTTGCCGTAGGGTTATCCATTCCCAATTCTACCAAAAAGGGATTGGTTTGCTGGTAATAAAAGGCCAAGGGGATGCAGATTAAAATTGAGGCTATAAAGAATAAAAGAAAATTGCGATCCTTCAGTAGTTTTAGCGCATCCAAACCGAGAGCACTTTTTAAAGAAAAACTTTTTTGGTCGTCTCTGTAGGGGGGTGTTTTGGGTAGTCCGAAACTGAAAACCCCCAAAAGCAAGGAGGCCAGTGCTACCATTTTAAAAGTGTTGCACAATGCCCCTAAGGCAATGGATGCTTGTGCATCCCAACCAAAAACATAACTGATGACTATGCCTGAAATGATCCACCCTACAGTTCCAAAAGTTCGGATGAGTGGGAATTCTGCAGCAGTATCCTTCATTTGATTAAAAGAAACAGAATTGACCAAGGCAAGGGTAGGCATATAGAGAAGCATGTAGCCAAATACATAGGGGTAAAAAACAGAAAAGTCATCCGTTTGGGACATAAGGAACAACAATCCACTGCCAAGGAGGTGTAAAACCCCTAAAATTCTTTCCGCATTAAAATATCGATCGGCGATTAATCCAATAAAAACAGGGGCAATAATAGCACCCCAGGATTGGGTCGAAAAGGCCATGGCAATTTGACCACCTGTGGCGTTGAGATTGTTTCCCAAAAAGGTACCTAAGGTCACAAACCACCCTCCCCAAATAAAAAATTGGAGGAACATCATAAATGATAATTGTAATTTGATCGATGATTTCATTTGTTTTTCGTTTTGATATTGAAATGATTCAGTTACAGTTTTTTACCATCACTAAATTATACTTTTCAATTTAATGATTCCATTGCGTCAATTGGGGGAGTTCCAATTCCTTTTCCATGGTGTAGGGCAGTTTCCATATTTTTCCTTCAAGGTTTCCAAAGAATAATTCTGATTTACTGAATTGGTGGGCATCACCATCGGCCCAGAAAAAAACAAAAGGAGCTTTAAAATTTTCGGATTTTCTAACGTAGGAATGATTCATAGGACTGTTTTGGGTAAGGTCTTTTTCTTTGACCCAATGCGCTCCCCAATCATAAGATTTCCAAACTATTAATTCTCCACCAACACCCCATTTTTGAGGGCCTATTGCAGTGGGACCTACCAGATAGAGCTTTTCTTTATCGATCAACAAACTTCCCATATCATAATTGTGATCGGAGGTGGTGACGACATGGGTGGTCCATTGGGAGCCATTCCATTTGGTAATGCACCACTCGTAGGGCTGGTTTTCTGGTCCAGGCTTATGTCCCTTACTTCTTATATAAAGACAAATGGGCCTTCCCCTGGAATCAAAGACCATGTCTTTGAGGTAGATATTTTTTTTGAGACCGGCGTAGTCCACAACCCTCGAAGGTGAGTTTTTTTCAGTAAGCGGAATTGGTATGGATTGTTTATCGGCGGTTGTCCAAGTTTCTCCATTGTCCTCGGTCTCGAGGTAGTACAAGTCTGTTCTTTGATCTACGATGCCATTTGGGTGACGATTAAAAAAAGTAGCGGTCTTTTTTTCTTTGAATTGGGCACTGATTTGATAATGACCAGATTTTTGACCTTTTTTTTCAGGTATGGCTGCTAGCATAATGTCGTCTGACCATTGAATGCCATTTTCACTTTTTTCAAAATACAGTTGTCTTACTCCCCTGTACTTGGTAAAAAAATTAAAAAAGTATGAACCCATTTTTTTGGGTTGGGGATAGGTCATTTCTTCCGTGGTAATTTTTTCAAAACCATCAATGCTGTAGGGTTTTTTACTTTTGTATTTAAACCCCATGCGCACCCTTCCTCTTCCGCTTACGAAAACCCATATGTATCCTTTATCATCGATCAAAATTGAAGGATTGTCGTGGGGGTCATCCACCCCCATTTTATCACAAACCACCAAGGGTTGGGAAACCAAACCCGAGGCATGATCATATGCGCCAATCATGCAAAGCAGGTGTTTGCTCTCCGCAGATTTTGTTCCTCCATAAACGAAAAAAGTTTTATTTACCTCATCAGCATATAGGGCCAAAGGGTGATGTTTGGCGGTATAGGTACCCAGTGCACCGGAGTATTTATCGCCGTATTCATATTTTTGGTTGAGTTCAAACCAGATGGGTCTGTAACCGGGAATTTTTTCGTTTTCCAGTGACTGGCTTTGCCCTGTTCCCATAAAAAAAATACTGATAAAGAAAATCTTTAAGTTTTGTTCAATTTTCATCGGCTCCAAATTAGCTATTCAAAACAAAGGATCAATCAACATCAAAATTTTTTTATAAAAAAGGGATTAGGGTGAAAGTCTAAAAGCATATTCCCCGCCTTTTAAATTGAATTTCCAGTCGTTTAAGTCGGCTCTGTCTGTTGTATTAAAAAACGTTTTGCCTCTTAAGATAGTGATTTTCTGATGGGGTTTTTTGTTTATGACCACCTGGGCGATACTGTTCTTTGGGACAGTAATCTCAAAAAGATATCCCTGATTTTCTTTGACCCAATTCGAAATGATTTTTCCATTGGGTGCGCTATAGGTTGTCGATACACTTTCCAACCCAACAGGGGTGAAGGGCTTGATGTAAAACCTCTCAAATCCCGGATAATTGGGATGGGGTCGAATTCCACCAAGCCAACGGTAAAACCACTCGGTTACGGAGCCAAACATAGGATGTGAATTGGAATAGATATCATCGCTTTCTTTCCAGGTTTCCCAAAGTGTTGTTGCCCCACGGTCGACCATATGTCCCCAACCCGGATACTCTCTACTGTTGATGATGTCAAAGGTGGTTTGGGGAGAGAGGTATTGAGAAATGGCCTCCAAAGCAAAAGGTGTTCCAAAGATGCCTGTGGTCAAGTGCTGGGCGGGGGCTTTTTGAAGGGCATGCTTCAGGGAGTCTTTTGCGGCCTCGATTTGATCTTTGGGAATGATCTTGTGATAGAGCAGTGAGGCAAATAAAGTTTGTCGATTGATGGGGCCTTTGATGCTTTTTTTCCAAAAGGCCTCTCGAAGCTTTTTCTCCAAGTCCAATGCCAGTTGATCGTATTTTGATTTACTTTCTTGATCCTTCATGATGCCTGCAAACTCTTTCATAATTTTCGCAGATTGCAGATAATGTAAAGTACCAATCAATTCAACCGGAACTGGTGACAAAGACTCGTGGTCGCTCAATCCGGTATGTACGATTCCCTTGGGATGAAGCCGTGCAACTTTATCCATCCATCGCTTGTTGAAGCGATACATTTCCTTGACGAATTCAAGGTCTTTGTAGAATTGGTATAGCTGATGTTGAGTCACCAAAAAGGCAGACTCCCAACTGATACCACAATATTGAATTCCGACACTTGGGGCAGTATCTACAAATGTGGAGTCGTTGATGGCATCTACCCAGTCATAGACGGTTTTTTTGTAGAAGGACTGCATGTCGAAGTTGTAGATAAAAGAGGCACTGGTGGCATTGAGATCACCCCCATAACCAAATTTTTCTCGGGCAGGGCAATCGGATTGCACGCCTACCAAATTGGCCAAAAAAGTCCTTCTGACGGTTTTTTGAATGTGATTTAATAAGTTGGAGGAGGAGGTAAAATGATTTTCCTGATCCACTTTTGTATGGATGGAAAGTCCTGTGATATCCTCTTTTTTTGGTTTTTGGCTTAAACCATCTATTTCCATAAAACGGTAGGCGTGATAAGTAAATTCCGGCCTGAACCAAGTGGGGCTTTCTTCGCCAATGATGTAGCTGTCGGTTTGCCAGGCCACATCGGGAGCACCCGGCCCTCCGACTCCTTTCTTTTTGATTTGACCCGTCACCGATGTCATTGGGTTCAGCGAGCCATCGGGGTAAATCCGTTCTCCAAACCTGAAGGTGATTTTGTCTCCGCTCTGACCGCTTAATTTGATGGAATAGGTACCCGTAAAATTTTCACCCATGTCCACCATCCATTTTCCATCTTTGGTGGCGTAGATTTTTTGTGGTTTGATTGCTCTGTTGATTTGTATTGGTGAAAAAAAAGCTTTTTGCAACTTTCCTCCCGGGGCAATGGCAGGCAGTGCATTTTCCCAGTCAATATCGTTGAAATCAGGTTGCTTCCAGCCTTCTATTTCTTTTCTGCCGTCGTAGTGTGTCCCCAGATAAACACTGTTTTTTACAATGGGTCCATAGTTGTATTTCCATGTGCTGTCTGAGACTATTTCCTCTGTCCTGCCACTTTGATGGATAATCGTAATCTTTGCGATAAAACGTGGTTTACCTACCGAAAGCCTTTCTCTTAAATTGATTCTGCCCCACATTTTCAAAGGAAGGGGGTTGTAAAAACCATTTCCCAAGGTTACCCCCAAACAGTTCATTCCTTGGATCAACTGCGGTGTGACATCATATTCACTGTAGTATATCCTTTTACTGTAGTCGGTCCAAGTGGGATCCAAAATGTTTTTTTCTAAGTCAAAATTATTGATGGAGCTTTTGTAATATCCGGCTGCCGTAATATGTAGCGTAGCTTTTTTGGGAAGGTCTTCTAAAAAGAAGGTTTTCCGAAAAAGGGGAGCAGGATCATCCAAATAAAATTCAGCATCTGACTGGGGTAAGGTTTTTTTGTCTTGAATCCAGCTTGCTTTTTGATTTTGGAAAAAGACATTGATTTTACTGAAGTCAACCGCTTGTTTGCAACGCAAGAAAAACAAGGAAATTAAAAGCAAAAAAACAAGTTGTGAGAATCGCATGGAAAAATGTTTTGTTTTGAATCTCTCTCAATTTAGAGATTTATCAAGGAATACCCAATTTCATAATTAGGGAGACGCTATGAAAGAATGGAGATATTGTTACATTTAGGTGTAAATTTTTTAGTTTAATTCAAAAAAACCACCAACGATGTTGAACAACATTTCAGAAATAATTTTTATTAAGTCTAAATTTTACGGCTTGTTACTGATGGGTTTACTGTTTTCATGTGAGCGTGAAATCTATTTTGAAAATGCCTACTGCATCGAGAAGGTGAATGTTGTCGATCCATTGGAGGGCTTAAAAAAAGGAGTGAATGTTGTTATCAAGGGGAATAAAATTCACCGGATCGGGAATCCGCAGGAATTAAAGCTTTCTCCAAAAAATAAAATCATCGATGGAAGTAACAAATACCTGATCCCCGGTTTATGGGACAGTCATGTTCACTTTTATTTTGACCGTCAACTTGCGCTGTACATGCCGGAACTGTTTCTCAGTACAGGAATTACCAGTGTTCGGGATACTGGTGGTGAATTTCACTATTTGGACAGTATCCGACAAAATGCCCTGAGTGATCCAAAAACACATCCAAGAGTCAAAATTGCCGGGCCATTGATCGATGGTAATTTTAATGTATACAATGGATCGGTTCTGCCCGAGCTTTCGATTCGAACCAGAAATGTTTTGGAGAGTATTGCTGAAACAGAAAAACTAGTGGCCAAGGAAGTGGATTTTCTTAAAGCTTATGAGATGTTGAGTCCTGAGCAGTTTGAGGCCATTGCTGCTATCGCCGCGCGCGAAAATCTTCGGTTGGCAGGTCATGTTCCCCTTAGTATGGAAATTACGCATGCCATATCATTGGGGCTGAATAGTTTGGAACACATAAAAAATCTTGAGTTGGAGGCGGTTAAAAACAGCGATTCCATGCTACAGGAAAGGAGAAAAATGTTGGAGAATAAATCGCTGCTTTCGGGCAGGGAATTGAGGGGGAATATTCATCGGTCGCAAAAGCAATTTGCTGTTGATCATATCGCAGCCGATGCCTACCAAAAAATTCTGGATACGATTAAAAAATACGAATCTTATCAGGTGCCAACTTTATCCATTTACAAGGTGCCGATTTATAAAATCTTTAGACAAGCCTTTTGGCGTAAAAGTTTTGAGCTTCTTCCCAAATCAACAAGGGAGCAATGGGAAAAAAATGCGGATGGATCGAACGATAAAATCAATCCGGTACAAAAAAAGTTTTCGGATTGGATTCAAAAAACTACGGGAGAAATGGCTAAATCTAAAATTCCTTTGATGGCAGGAACAGATACTCCTCTAGGATATCTGACTCCAGGCTTCAGCCTCCATTATGAGTTGGAATTGATGGTTGAAAGTGGACTCAGTGAGCTCGAAGCTATTACTGCAGCTACAATTCAACCAGCAAAATATTTTAGGATGCAAGACTCTTTGGGCCTTGTGAAAAAAGATTATATCGCTGATCTTATTCTACTCAATGAAAACCCTTTGGAGAATATCTCTAATACAAAAGATATTCATGCAGTAATTAAAGACGGTAATTTTATTGATAGAGCTAGTTTGGATCGAATTCAAAAAAAGATATCAAAGTGAATAGCTGATACAAAAATGCATTAAAAATATTTTTTACTAATTCAATATTTTAATAGGTCAAGAAAATCCAACCACTAAAGTTCTTATCCTTATTAGGTAAGTAAATATTATAGTAATATGATCCCCCTGGCAATCTACTTCCTTTAAAATCTCCCTGCCAATCGTTTTGATAGTTAGTTTTTGAGAAAACCCTTTGACCATTTCTATTGTAAACTTCAACTATTGCATTTGGATATTTTTCAATATTCATGATTGTCCAGAAAGACTCTAATCGATTCGATGAGCCTGGCGTTAGAACCTCTGACACTAATATCTCATTATTTGAGTCATCTAAATTTGGATCTGTTCCATTTTCGATTTCGTCTCCATCCAATATACTATCCCCATCGGTGTCTGGATTAAGAGGATCAGTTCCATTTTTGATCTCATCTCCATCCAAAAGTTTGTCCTTATCAGTGTCATTATTCAAAGGATTTGTTCCTATTTGTATCTCTTTGCCATCCAATAAACCGTCATTGTCACTATCAGGTATAAGAGGGTTGGTACCTTTTATTATTTCTTCTCCATCCAATAAATTATCATTATCTGTATCTGGGTCAAGTGGATCAGTCCCTCTTAATTTTTCCTCTCCATCGGTTAAGCCATCACCATCCGAATCAGGATCATTAGGATCTGTTCCATTGTTCTTTTCTTCTCCATCGCTGATTCCGTCTCCATCTGTATCTGGATTTTTAGGATCAGTTCCATTTTTTATTTCTTCTTCGTCAGGTATTCCATCATCGTCGTCATCTGTATCAGTATTATCTCCAGTTCCACTTCCGTCGGTATCGGTGTCTTCATCGGGATCTCTTGGGAAATCATCCTCATTGTCATTGGTTCCATCACCATCAGTATCGGGATTTTTGGGGTCTGTTTTCTTTTCTTTTTCCACACCATCATTTACGCCATCCCCGTCAGTATCGGGATCATTAGGATCAGTTCCGTCCTCCTTCTCCATACCGTCATCGACACCATCTCCATCTGTATCAGGATTCTTTGGATCAGTACCGTTTTCATTTTCTTCTTCGTCTGAGATTCCATCACCATCATCGTCTGTGTCTTCATCATCACTGATTCCGTCACCGTCG
>CALKCR010000034.1:0-47761 GCA_938082715.1 uncultured Flavobacteriaceae bacterium
GAACAGTATCAACCTGTTGGATTAGCAACCAACACATTCTTCAGAAGAGTAGAAATAGTTGAACTAAACAACAAAACGTGTTCAACAACAACTCTTCCTGTTGAGGTAAGAATAAATACCGGACCAGGTGGAACCCTATTAATGCAAACTGGAGCTACTCCAGCATCTTCAGCTGTAACTAGAACAATTTGCGATGGTAATAGTGCTATATTTTCTATTACTGGAGATGGATGGAATGGTGGTGGTGCAGCATCAAATAGATCCTATCAATGGATGAAAGATGGAGGACAAATAGCACTAACAAATACACCAACTCTTAATTATTCTACATTTACTGGTGTTGAAAACTTCTTTGTTAGAGTATTTGACAGAGCTCTTCAAAACTCGGTTACACTTGATCCTCTTGCTTGTGAGTCTAATACCAACTCCATTACTGTAACCACAATCGGTGCTGTAGGTATTAATCTAACTTCAAATTCCACAAATGCTACATTCTGTGATGGAGATGAGGTTATTTTTGAGGCCACAAATATTGCTTCAGCTACATATACATTTTTTGTAGGACCAACAATCAGACAACCTGCATCAGTATCAAATACATTCTCTGTAAATAACTTAGTCGACGGAGACAATATAAGAGTAATCGTAAATTTCGATAGTGGATGTACTGCTACAAGAAGTTTGACGCTTATCAAAAATGAAATAACATCAGCTGGTACAATTTCTCCTGTTCTTCAGAGAATATGCTTCAATACAGTACCAAACCAATTAACAAGTCTTACAACAGCCACTGTTATTCATGCCACAGCTACAATAACATACAGGTGGGAAATTTCGGTTAATGGAGCTGGAGGTCCTTATCTCCCAATTCCAGGAGCTGAAGGGCCTACGCAATTTAATTACACACCCTCAGCATTAACAACAAATACATGGTTTCAAAGAGTTGTAATTAGTGAATTAAACGGCAAAAGCTGCGAGGATGCTACTACACCTCCAGTCGAAGTTAGGGTAATTGAAAACCTTAGTGGTGGTACTATTCTTCCCTCTAATGAACAATTATTATGCTTTGGTCTAGCAGTTCAACCAGCTACATTATCGGTATCAGGAAGCCTTGCAGGTGCTGGGATAACTTATCAGTGGCAAAGTTCACCTAACGGGATCAATGGATGGGCAGATATTGGTGCTGAACAAGGACCTAATTTCACACCACCAACATTATTAAATACCTCAACTCTTTACTATAGAAGAGTCACTAAAGCAAACGGGGGTGGTCCAAATTGTGAGGAATTCAGTAACACGCACACTATTTATGTCAACGATACAGATCCAGGAGTTATAGATGTAAATTCTGTTCAAACATACTGTTACGGTACAAACCCACCTGCAATTAATAGCACAACCGAAGCCGTATCATCCTTTGGAGCTGTATCATATCAATGGCAAAAAAGAACCACAGGGGTTTGGTCGAATATAACTAGTGCAACAGGTAATAGTTATGATCCAGGTTCACTGATCGAAACAACTATTTTCAGAAGAAATGTTACATCTACAAGAAGTGGAACAACATGTACGGATTCATCAAATGAAGTTCAAATTACTATACTTCCTGAACTAGACAGTGGAACTGTACTCGCAAATCAGGAAATATGTGAAAACACACAGCCATTAGATATTAGTCTGACAACATTGTCTATAGGCGCTGGTATTACATATCAGTGGGAAAAATCATTAGATAATGAGAATTGGAGTCAAATGGCTGGACAAAATAGTCTAACACTTAGCTTTACAGATGTAGAAACTATTACGAGTTATTACAGAGCCGTAATTACAAGTGAAGTCAATTCTCCTACTACTCCAGTCCCTAATCAACAAAAAATTTCTCTTACAAGAACAGTAAATCCTCTTAATATCGGAGAGGTGTACTACATATACATTGGTACTGGTACCTATTCACTGACTACAACTGCTGCAGCAAGTGGAACGGATAATATTGGTGAGGGTCTTGCACTTGATATTACTAATAATGCACCTGGAATTACTGCGACGTATGAACCGGATGTAAACATAATTTCATTATCACCTTTACAATCAGATATATCAGTTTCGGTATCATCAACATCAGCTGGTCATGATATGAGAATACTCTCCGGAATTACTGGTGAGGGTTGTAAATTAGTTACCGACTCGGTAAAAATTACTGTAAACCTAGCGTCAACTCTGGTTCAAACAGGTGGACAAAGTGGTACAACTGATAATTTATGTATTGGAGATGTAATTGGGGCTGGTGGTGATAAAGATCCAATCAAGTTTAAATTTGGAGGTGGGGCAACTTCGATGTTAATTGAAAACCTTAATGCCGCTTATACTCCTACCGCTACTGGAGTTGGAACTGCAACTGCACTTGGTGGGGGAGATTATAGAATCACAGGGACTGATGAGGTTATTATAACTGGTACTGCTGGACCAACAGATTTCTTTAGAGTTACAACAGAGGGAAGCGGTTGTGCAGAAGTTGCTATTAACTACTCAATTAGAGTAAACCCCACTGCAATTCAGCCTGACGTGATTATGAAGGATCAAAATTCGATATATAATGCGTTGATAAATAGTGGAGGTAAGTGGTATAACAATACAATATGTCAAGATAGACCAGATATAGGGGGTGGAGGAACGACCGGAACCACTGATTTTTATACTTGCTTTATCGATGATGATTTTAACTCGCTTTATCAGAGTTTTGATTGGAAAATTGAGCCAGAGGCGGCAGGTTCAGTTTCACCGGAGCAAATACAGACTGCACTAATTACATTAACTGCTGATTCTGCTACACTTTCTCCAACAGTAAATTATATAATTACAGTCAACGGAACTGATTACACTGCAGCAACAGCTAGTCCAGCAGTTAATGACATTGACGAGTTGGGTAATGCTCTAAGAGCGGCTGTGAATGTCGATGCTGATGTTGATGCAACATATGATAATGACACAAATACATTAAGAATATTTGCTGTAACCCCAACACCACCTGCACCACTATTTACTTTTGCGAGAACTAATCCAACATCAGTTGGAGACAATGCTACAATGAGTGTTCCAGCAATTTCAGTATCAACTGCAAAAATGATAGTAAATTGGGATCCACTTTTCTCAGGTACAGTAACAGTTAGTGTTAGAACAACAGGTTGTGGATCACCATCATTATACTATGACGCAGTTGTTGAAGTAGTTCAAGAAACAGTTCCGTCAACCGATGCAAGCGACTTAATTGCCCCTGATGCAATCCCAACAACACTATGTAATGGATTTGGAACTGGATCAAAACCAGTTTGTGCTGTAACTGGATTTAGAAGAACCCAATTTTTCACTTCAAGTGATAATCCAACAAATGATTATGGTTCACTTCAATGGGAAATCGCTGGAGTGGGAGCGCCTGGTGACCCTGCGATTACCTCTCCTGGAACAATTGACCAAAGAGGGGTTGTAACATGGAATCCAGGTTACATAGGAAGCTATGAAATTAAAGTTACCCCTGTATCCTGCGATTCTGTTACAGGAACAACAGTAATTAGCACCTATACAATTGGTCCAAGAGAAGCTACAATCCCAACAGTTATTCCATTAGACGGAGTTGGCTCTCTTCCAACATGTCCTATTCCAGCGGCTGGAATCGTTACCACTACACTTAGGGTACCTGATTTTCCTGTTAGATGGTTTATTTCAGATCTCACAAAAATTAGAACCGGTGGTGGTGCAAATCAGAATACAGTAACTAACATTGCAAGTAGGGAACTTCAGGCTGATGCGGGCTCTAACGATCAGGAGTTGACACTTTATTATGCAGCAAACGCATCAGGAGCAATTGTATTAACTATTATACCAAGAGATTGCCCTGGAACGAATTCAACAAGAAGATACCCTATCATAATTCCTGAAGCTGCTTCAATTAGTCTACTATCTACACCAACAACTGCAAATCAAATAGTTTGTCCTAATGAAACAATTACTGAAATTGATTATGCGCTTAGAGGTGCAGCGGCAGGTGTTGTTTCAGAGGCTAGTATGAATCTTCCACCCGGAGTAACAGCTGAAACTTCGTATTTTAATCAAATAACAACAATATCATTAGTTGATTCAGGTAGAGGAATTGGTGCAGGAAGAAGCTATATTGCATCAATTGACGAAATATATTACAATTATACTGTTCAAGCTGGTGATAATATAGATGATATTGGTAATGGAATTGCAGCTGCTGTCTCTGGAGCAGTCTCCTCTACATACGTGGATGCTACAAATACACTTACATTGCAAGGGAATATTGCAGGTAAAATATTTAGTGCTGTAATTCTTCCCCCTAGAAATAATATTGGCAACTTAGTTGGAGGTGTAGATTTTAATGCTCCTACCTCAGTTGGAGATCCAGCTTATACCTCAATCGCAATCCCTCAACCTGTCTTGAGAAAAATTACATTGAAAGGGGCTGCAAATGTAGCATCTGGAAGTTTCTTGTACACTCTTACAACTACCACTGCTAATACTTCATGTACTCAAGATTCCATTAATGGATTAATTACCGTTGTTAAGGCTACCACAGTTAGTCTAACCTCAGGCAATGTAAGTCAAACTGTATGTGACGGAAATCCAATGTCAGATATAGAATATACAATTGAAAATTCCTCTAGTGTAGATTTAGCTTCACTTCGACCTCTATTACCTAATGGAATTGATGCTTCTGTAACTCCAAATGCAACAGGAGCTACATTAAGAATTTTTGGCACTCCAGTTGTTAATCCTGCAAATCCTCAAATTTTTACATACACAATAACGACAACAGCTAATTTCAATGGATGCGCTGAGTCAACAGATACAACAGGAAGTATTACTGTGACCCCTTCACCTAGAGTAAGTGTTGTTACAAATACACTTCTTAATCAAAACGATCTATGTGCATTTGAACCAATAATAGATATTGAATTTACAGTTTCTAACCCTGCATTTGGACTACAATTTGTACCCGCAGGAACCAACATGCCAGATGGCGTAAGTGGAACTTTGACCACCAGAAATCAAGAGACACAAGTTACATTTGGAGCTGGCGCTGCGTTAGTTGGAGGAACAGTTGAGATAGTTCTTAGTGGTGTTGGAGAAACGCATTCGGTACCTGCAGGTGTTGGAACTACAACTGATGAAATTGGAAGCGCTTTAGCTACAAGTATTGATGCAAGTCCCAGGTATGAGGCTAATTTTGCGTCACCTATTTTAACAATTAGGGCAATTGCAGTTGGTCCATTCACTACAATTTTAGATACTGATGGTACAGGAATAACTATGTCTCAGCAATTGACAGTTTCTCCTGCGCTATTTACAATCTCAGGTACACCATCTGTAACTATTCTCGCCCCAACTGTTTATACCTTTGAAATTCAAGCAACTGGGCCATCTTGTACTGGAACTGAGACAATTAACGGTACATTAACTGTAAGGCCTGCTACATCTGGATCCCTAGATACAAATTTTGGAAGCAATGAGCAGACGGTATGTGACAATAATAGTATTCAAGAAATTAGATTTAATACCGTTGGAGCAGCAGCTTTTGTTCCAAATGGAGGTAATCCTGCTTGGTTAAATGCTAATTTTGATGCAGTTGCTCAAGTCCTTACAGTTACAGGAACACCCACTGTAGGTAATCTCCAACAGCAATCTTTTGAGTACAGTTACACATTTACCGGTGCTGGATTCCCTTGTGTTGGAAATTCCACTCCTACAGTTTCTGGTGTAATAACTGTTGATCCCGCTGAACAACTAGTCTTGACAAGTGGTGCTGGAACCGATAGTCAAACAGTGTGTATTGATCAGTCAATAATAGATATTACTTATGAATTTAGAGGTAGTGCTAATGCAGCTGCATTTGCCTCACCAATTGGTCTTCCACCTGGTGTAAATGGAACTTACACACCCAGACAACAAATTTCTGAGATAACATTAGCAGCTGGAACAGCTACTACATCAGAAACATACTTCATTTACTTAAATAGTATTCCCTACAATACCTCAATAGTAAATGGTAATGATGAAGACGTGCTAGGCCCGCTTCTTGCCGCTCAATTAGACGGTGATGCAGATGTAAGTGCAACTTATGATGTGGCAGCTAATAAAATTATTGTTACTGCTAATACAGCTGGAAAATCATTTGGGTTATTCGTGCCATCCTCAACTAACATAATTAGAATTGGCAGGCCAGTTCTTGCAACTAGTCCTGGAATTTATAGAATTAATGGCACACCTTCAGATATTATCTCCGGCACATTCAATTATACTCTCTCAACACCGGGAGTAAAATGTGATGCTGAAACTGTGGTTGGATCATTAGTCGTAACATCAAAATCATCAATAACCCTCAATACAAATAATGATAATCAGGTAGTTTGCGATGGTGATACATTCATTGATATGGTTTATAATTTATCTGGTGGTGTAAGGGGAGTTATTGTTGAAGGACTTCCTGATGGACTAAATATTAGCCTTGATGATCCTTTTAATCCAACCACAGCAACTGTCACAGGAACTCCAAATACCGGTGATACTGGCAGAACTATATACAATTTTACTATAACCACAACAGCTAATGAAAATGGTTGTGATGAAACAACAGTTAGTGGAACTGTAATAATTGAACCAGTAGATAGTTTAACCCTATCATCTACAATTGCAACTACTAATCAAGAAATCTGTGTTGGAAGTCCAATTACACCTCTTATCTATGAATTTGGTGGAGGTGCAAATGGAGCTAATGTAACTGGATTACCACCAGGAGTTGACGATACCTTCATCCCCAGAAGACAAGTTAGTTCAATACTTATAACAGGTCCAAATATTGCAACTGGTGAATTATACACCGTATTTATAGATAATCAGGCAAACACGGTTTCCTCAACTGCTGGAGATGGCCCAGCTGTAATTGCACAAAAATTATTAACAGTTATAAACACACAATCTACTGTTGTGACTGCATCAAGAGTGGGATCTAGGTTGATTTTAACCGGAACTAATAATGGTGTGGCATTTAGCGTCAGATCTACTAAAGGATCTGTCCCTCCCGCTCAATTAACATTTAATGATCCTATATTAGAGAACGGTTCATATTCCCTATCAATCACTGGAACTCCAACTGCTATTGCTGTTCCAGCTGGACTATCATCAAATACTTACCCAATAACAATAACTACAGTAAATGCAAATGGGTGTGACAACGCAATTGAAATTGCTAGTATTAAAGTAAACTCTTTATCAACTGTAACGGTAACAACGGCCTCATCAACATTGAATCAAATTCTCTGTGATAATACAAATATTAATAATATTGATTTCACCATAGGTGGGGGTGCAACTTTTGCAATTGTAAATGGACTGCCACCAGGAGTTCAAATGAATAATATAGGTGGAAATAACTTTAGAATATCTTTAGCACCAAATGTAAATGATTTAATACCAAGAACTTACAGTTTTACTGTTACCACCACAGGGAATCCAAATGGATGTGAAGAAGCTTCGTTCTCAGGAACGATTATTGTAAATCCTGATGACGGAATTTCACTAACATCCGCAGTTGGAACGGATGATCAAACAGTATGTGAGGGAAGCACAAATGCTTTAAGTGCTATTACTACCATTACATATACCCTTTCTGGTGGGGCAACGTCGGCTAATATTAGTGGTTTACCACCTGGAATTCAAACAAGTTTTGATCCTGCAACTAGAGAGTACACAATTTTTGGTATACCTACATCAACAATAACAAGTACATCAGAGTTTAATTATAGTATAACAACATCTGGCACTTGTTTAAGTGACTCCGTTACTGGAAAAATAACTTTACAGCCTAAAGCTAAATTAGAACTAAATACTGCAACCACTTCTCTAGATCAAACAGTCTGTGATAATACACCAATTGCACCTATCGGTTTTAATTTGGTAGGAAGCACAGTTAATATATCCCATTCTGGATTTCCTCCTGGAGTCGGACCAAATGCAATCGTTGGAAATACAATAACCATTTCCGGTACTCCCGTGGTAAACGTAGTGACCCCCACCACCTATAGTTTCACTGTAACCGCCACGGGAGATGGAAGTGGGTGTGAGGAAGATGTTATTACTGGTACTATTTTAGTGCTTCCTGATGACAGATTGACACTTACATCTGCAGTGGGAACAGATGACCAAAGTTTATGTGTTGGGACTGATCCAACTATAAGTTCGCTTACAACAATTACATATCAAATTTCTGGCGGTGCATTATCAGCTAATTTTAATGGACTACCTCCTGGGTTTAACACAAGTTATGATGCAACTACAAAAGTTTACAGTATTTTTGGAACCGCCATATCGGATGTTGTAAGTAATCCTACTATTTTTAATTACACAGTAACTACATCTGGAACATGTGCACCAGTTACTGAAGTAGGAAGAATTACAATCACACCGAAAGCTAAACTCACTGTCACATCTGCCTCACCAACACTAGATCAAACAATATGCGAAAATGGAGCTATTACACCAATAACATTTGATATAAGTGGAAGTTCAACAAATGCAAGTGGTTCTGGATTTCCTCCTGGAGTCAGTTTAAGTGGTCTCGCTGGAAGTACAATTACAATTTCAGGTAATGCAACTGTTGATGTATCGACACCTACAATTTACACTTACACTGTGACTGCGACAGGTAACGGAACTTGTGAAGAAGAATCCTTCACAGGACAAATTGAAGTTCTTCCAAATGATGAAATCACCCATGTTGCTGCAGGAGGAGCTCAAGATCAGACAATATGCAACGGTGATGATCCTGGTAATGCTAATATTACACCAATTATTTATCAACTTGCAGGAGGTGCTAACACAGCAGTTGTTACTGGGCTACCTAATGGAATGACATTTACATATAGTCCAACCACGAAAAGAATAACTATTACTGGTACTGCATCTGAAGCCATAACCGTTCAGACGGACTATCCCTATGTTGTTACGACAATAGGAACTTGTTCAGATACAACAGAAAATGGTGTAATAACAGTTAATCCTATTTCAACTCTTGTTCTTACTTCGGCTACCAGTTCAACAATTCAAATTGGTGATAATGGAGTATGCGATAATGCTAATGGTAGAGGCGAAAATATTATTCCTATTACATATACATTTGGCGGTGGAGCAACATCATTTATCGCTACAGGACTTCCTCCTGGAATTAATGCTGTTCAAGTTGGCGCAAATGGAATTAGAATTTCAGGAATGCCAAATACAGGTGATACTTTTACAAGACAATGGCCTTTCACCATAACAACATCTGGAAATCCTTGTTTACCAGAATCAACACTTAGTGGAATAATACAAGTAAATCCATCGCCACAAATAAACCGGGCATTTATTCAAGTAACAGAAATCTCATGCTTCAATGCTGATGATGGTAGATTAGAAGTGCCTGCTGATATTGTTTCAGCGATTTCAGGTGGACAAAATAGTAATCAAGCTCAAATAGATCAATTGACTATTTCAGGGAATTTTGATATTGATGATCGAGTTAGAGTAAGAATTAATGGAACTCAATACGAATACAATGTAAATGGTTCTGCTTTTAATGCAGGAGTAGCAGAGAATAATAATGCAATAGCTTCAGGATTAGTTCAATTAATTAATAATAATATACCTTCAGAAGTACCTGTTACTGCAAACGCTATTGGATCAAACATAAGACTTTCATCTGATACTGCAGGAGTACCCTTTACAATTACTTATCCAGCTCCACCAGTCCAAACAAATCTTACTGGGGCAATAACTAATACAAATATAACTCTCAATCAAACATTGAATTATAATATCCAATGGACTGGTGCGGGGATTTTACCTCAAAATACTCTTGTATTAGATAATTTAGGCCCAGGTGATTATATGTTGGAAGTCTCTGTTGATGGAAATTGCTCTGCAACTGAAACATTTACTTTGACTGAACCTGATGAATTAACAATTGAAGATCCAATAGCTTGTGATGGAATTATTACTGGTCAAGCATCTGGAGGAACAAAGCCATATTCATATGTTATTAAGAATTTTACAACTGGTAATGATTTTGGACCATTCACCAGAAACGGAGCATATACAGGAACTGCTCCTGAGATTGTCGTTAATCCAAATGATTCATTTAGAATTGATGTCACAGACGCTAAGGGATGTCTTAAACAATCAGCTGTATTTACAATGCCAGACGGGCTTTTATACACTCCAGCTAATACAAGAATAGTTGACGATTTCTGTTTTGAAATACCTGTTGATTTAGGAAGTGGTAGTATTGAATTACAAACACCCGCTGGTCTAGCATTTACAGGAGGCTCAGGATTATTTTCCTACTCCTGGAGTGGCCCTAATGGATATACAAATAGCACAAGAGATATATCAAATCTATTACCTGGGGCATATCAAGTCATAGCAATAGATCAGTTATTTGGATGTCAAGAAAATGCAAACTTCACAATTAATCCTGCTGATCCTCTAATTGTGGTTCCAACTGGAGGTACAACACCATCACCTGCTGGTGTAGCAAGTGCAACTGATGCTCTTATATCAATTACATGTCCAGGAGATGCTTTCACACTTCAAGTTCAAGCTACAGGTGGTGGTGGTGGAGCATATACTTACACATGGTCGCAAAATGGCAATCCAGTACCTGGACTTGCAGCTGCAAATACTCTTAACGGAACTCAAGGAGGTATTTATACAGTTGATGTGTCTGTTGATATTACTGCACTCGAAATACCTCTTGGGAAAACAGCTGGTGATATGATTTGTGCAACATCCTACAGTTTTGAGGTTAAGGAACCCTCAGTGATGACTGTAAGAGAGGTAAAAGATAGAAGAATTGTACCGGCATGTACAGATGATACTGCAACACTTGTCTTTGAAGTTATTGGAGGAAATAATAACGCTGGACCCTATACTTTATCTCTTGGAGGATCTTTAACAGGGACCTCCGCTAATGCAGCAACTAGAGAAATTATTATATCAGGTATTGATACAAAAAATATAGGTGTAATAACTAGTTATGAGATTTCTGATGCTCTTGGATGTCAGAATGCAACAACATTAACCTCTTCAATTACGCTTCCATCATTCAATGATGTATCATTTCAAATAAATCAAACTGATATTGACTGTGCTAATGGAATTGAAGGTTCAATTGAAATAGTAATTGCCGATGGATCACCTGATACAAGTCAAATTGGAGTTCAGATTTCATCTGATGCACCAGTATTTAATTATTTTACTAACTGGGATAGCGCTGATGCTGGTGGAGTTCCTAATTCTATAAATATAGATATTCAAAATGCGGGTGTGTATGATTATAGGATCATCGGTGTACCCGAGGCAGGAACTAATACCAATACTACATCAACTAACACTACAATATGTGAATTAGATTCTGGTTCAGTTGAAGTTAAAGAAGCTGAAAATAACCAAATTCTACTTAGAGATATTGAGAGAATTCTACCAGGATGTGATCAAGATTTTGGAACAATTAATCTGATTTTTGATGAAAACACTCTGCCTCCAACGATGACGATTGTGTGGCAAAAACAAGTTTCAATTGCTACAGTCGTTTCAAAAACATTAACAACTACTCAGGTTATAAATGTCAAAGAATTTAGAGATATCCCTGAGTTAAATGGTAGTATTTCTGCAAGTCCTCTTGAAAATGGAACATATAAAGCTATAATTTCCCCTAACACATCTGGAACGTGCCCTAACATCCCTATACCTACACCAAACATCGTAATTGGAGAAAATGAGGGTCTTAAAATTCTTAACGCTACTTATGCTGAGACTGCTGGAAATGATTATTGTTCTGATCCATTAACTCTGAGGTATGATATTAAATTTAGATTAGACAACAATCTAGATGCTGCTGCAGGAAATGCATTTGATATAAGTTTAGCTAAAACGAGTGATTATGGAGATCCGTATTTCAAAGAGTTTTCTGCTGCCAATAATATAGGAATAACAAGGCCAACTCCCGTCAGAGATGGAAGTGGTTTATACATTATACCAAATGTTCCATTTGGAGAATATGACTTAATGGTCAGCCAATCTGCCGCAGCTACTGATACCAGTTCGTGTGAGGTAACACAAGTAATTATAATTCCTGAGGTTGAACCCTTGACTTTCGTTGGAGATCCATCCTATGATATTGATCCCTGTTCTGAGGAAGTTGTTGTTTCAGCAGATGTAACAGGAGGAATTGAGTTCCCAGGCGGTGGATACTTTTATGATTGGACACTTATCAACGCCAATGGAGATATTAGAAGATACAGTGGTAAAGATATAATTGTCAGAGAAGCAGGACTTCTAACCTTAGCTGTAACTGATGGTGCAAATTGCACATACGCCGTAGTTGGAGCAGGAAATGAAATTACAATTAATGAGGGTATAGTGCCATACAGAATTGAACCAAAAGTTGGTATTGATACAGATGGTGATGGGACTGATGATAAATTTGAATTTTCAGCTGAACCTTCTTGTCAAAATGCTGCTAAAGATGACGGACTTATTAGTTTTGAAATAAATGGTGGAGACTTACCCACAGGTGGAAGAATGCCTTTTGAGGTAATTTGGGAAAAATATGATGTTAAATCAGCAGCATTTATTGAAATGAACGGAACCGGTGGTCTTCCAAATCTTACTAATCAAAGATTTTCAAACAATCTTACTCCTGGACAATATAGAATTAGTGTGGCTCCGACAACGTGGCTCTGTCCATTAGTAAACGTTTATGACAAAATTGGGCTAGTGGAATATATAACTGTTCCACAAAATGATGATTTAGTTATAACAAATGGTCCATTTATTATCCCAAGTCAATATGACTTTAAAAATCAAATTAACTTAACAATATGTGATGTTGGGGGGGCAGGAAACCTATATGTTGAAGTCTTTGATAATTATGAGGGTGATTTAGAGTTTTACTATCCGGACAGGGCTGCATCGAGCCTTCTTCCACACAAAAAACTTGATGGTAAATTATATGAATTGCCAATTGCAGCAACTGCTGCGACAGGTTCATTGACAGTGGTAAATGAGGAAGGGTGTCAAATAGCTGCTACAGTAAATCTAGAAATAGGAGTTCCTAACTTTAGTTACACATCATTAAATGCCCAACAGACTGGCACCTCATCAAGTGGTACTCCGCTAGTTAATGCTAGAGAGGATATAACTTTTACAAATAATTCAACTGGAACTTTCACATACTTAGAATGGGACTTTGGTGATGGAACACCTGTTGAGAGATATTTCCCCTTCACAGGTTCAACTTCCCCTGTAATTCATCAGTATGGAATTGATGGAACGTACTATGTAACATTAAGGTTATTTAATTCTGTAGGTTGTTTTGAAGAGTTTGTTAAAATTGTTAATGTAGGAAAAGGATATAATATTTTAGTCCCAAATGTTTTTACACCAACAACTGGAAACTCACTTAATTATGAAGATTGTGCTATTTGTAATGATTATTTTGTGCCTTTATTCAGTGGCTTTAAATACATACAATTGACCATATATGATTATCGGGGTAATATGCTTTTTACTGAGTTTGCTGAAGCTGATCCTACAGATCCATTTATTCCAGTAAAAATAAATGGATGGGATGGTAAACCAATTATTCAGTCCCCTTATTACATATACTCTATTTTTGGAATTACTTCAACATCAGAAATTGAAGTAACAAAAAGTGGAACCTTTATAGCTATTAGAAATGAAGAATAGGATCATATGTTTATTGTTATTTGTTTTCTATGTTTTAAATTCTAATGCATATGGTCAAGATGACTATATAGTAAACCAAGCAAAGTTTTTACAAAAATCAAATCCAAGTTTTTATGGGATGAATCAACTCAATAGAGTTGGTGTGTTATACAACTCTATTAGGGTTAATGATAATATTGGAATGGATAATAAATTCATCTTCGGTTCAGTAGCATTTCAAGACAAAAACTTTTCTTTAGGATTTGATGTAAATTCATTTAAGTTAAATAGTATTGGTCTCACTAATTCTTTTGCAAATGTTACATTTGTCTATAAAATTCAATTAAGTAATTATTTATTCTTACTTCCAGCAATTTCAGGTGGAATGCTAAGTACAAGAGTTAATTCTGATAACCTAACCTTTGGTGATCAACTTAATATGGCTACTGGGTTTACTGCTGCAACATCTCAAGATCCACTTTCAGAACAATTAGGTATTCGAAATGAGTTGGATATAGGTGCCTCATTTATAATTCATAATGAATTATTTTTAGTTGGTTTAGGTTTGAAACATTTAACACAACCAAATGTTTCCCTATATGGAGATTATGAGGCAAATTTACCAATAAGGATAAGTCTTCAAGGTGGATACGAATTTGATATAAACCCTTATGAGAGGAGCTATCTACCAAGGTACTCGTATTTATATACATTCTTAAATGCAGTTAAATATGGGGAATCAATTTATATAGGATTAGGCGAGGAATTCCAACTTGGAGAATTTGCTATTGGGTTTACCCAACAAGCATCAATGGTGAAATCTATATCCGGTACTGGAGCTACAGCAGTTGAATCATCAAGTTTTACTCTAAATAATGTTGGAATAACGCTTGGGATGGCTCTTGAAAACTTTGACTTTGGGATTAATTATAATTTTCCAAACAGAAAGCCTGGCAAAGTATTTTCTCCAAGTATTTTTGAATTGAGTATTATCTTCGATTTCAGTATCTACAGAAGAAACAACAGAGGGCTTTACAAAAAACTTCAGATCGACAATTACTATTAGTCGGTTACTCCTCGATAAACCCTTTTTCGATCATCCAGTCATCATTGTATATCTTTCCGATATAACGACTTCCAGAATCGTGGAGTAAAACCACTACAACATCATCTTTTGTAAAGTGATCTTTTAGTTGAAGAAGACCTTTTACAGCAGCTCCACAAGAATTCCCTGCAAAGATACCTTCCTCACGCGCCAGCTTTCGGGTGTAGATTGCAGCATCTTTATCAGTAACCTTTTCGAATTGGTCAATGAGTTTAAAATTAACATTTTCAGGAAGTATATCCTCCCCTATTCCTTCGGTGATGTAGGGATAAATTTCATTTTCGTCAAAAATTCCCGTTTCGTGATACTTCTTAAACACTGAACCATAGGTATCAATTCCCCAAATTTTAATTTTTGGATTTTTCTCTTTAAGAAATTTCGCCACCCCGGAGATGGTTCCTCCCGTACCCACACCCACCACAAAATGGGAAATTTTACCCTCGGTTTGTTTCCAAATTTCAGGACCGGTTTGTTCGTAATGCGCAACACTATTGGACGGATTGTCATACTGATTCACATACCAAGAATTGGGCGTTTCCTCAGACAATCTTTTGGAAACACTGTAGTAGGAACGTGGATCTTCGGGAGCTACTGCAGTGGGACAGACCACTACCTCGGCTCCCATTGCACGCAAAACATCAAATTTCTCCTTAGACTGCTTGTCATTGGAAACACAGATCAAGCGATATCCTTTTACAATTGCAGCCAAAGCCAATCCCATACCTGTATTGCCAGAAGTTCCTTCGATGATCACCCCTCCGGGTTTTAATCGGCCATCCGACTCAGCATCCTCTACCATTTTTAAGGCCATTCGATCCTTAACCGAATTGCCAGGGTTAAAACTCTCTATCTTAGCCAAAACCAATGCCGGAATGTCTTTAGTTATCGAATTCAATCGTACCAAAGGTGTATTACCAATGGTTTCTAAAATATTGTTGGAGTAATTCATCTGTTGTTTTTCAGGACAAAGATACCATATCCCAGACAAAAAGGAAACAAACTATCGAAATCGTAATACCCGAGCAGGTCGAATATTACTGATGATTAAGGAAGGGATCCAAAGCAATAAACTGCTGACAAGCAAAAAACCAAAATTTAGCCACAACACATCCCAAAAGTTCAATGAAACAGGAGCTACACTAACGTAATAGGTTTCGGGATCCAGACGAATCCAACCCCAGTATTTTTGTGTTAAAAAGAACAATACACCCATCAAATTTCCCCACAGTAAACCTTGACTCATTATGGCAATACCATTGTAAAGAAATATTTTTTGAATCAAACGGTTACCCGCTCCCAATGATTTAAACAATCCAATCATGCTCGAGCGCTCTAAAATCAAAACCAACAATGCGGTGGACATATTGATTACCCCCACAACTATCATTACGATGATGATAACCAATATATTAAAATCAAAAAGAGAAATCCATTGAAAGATCGTTGCGTATTGGCGTGTAATTTCAATGACATCCAAATCCGAGGGTAGCTTATGGTATATCGATGAACCTATACTCGGTGCTGTATTCAGATCGCTGGTAAAAACCTCATAGGTTCCAATTTCATCATTCTTCCATTTATTGATTCGCTGAATATGACGCAGGTCGCCCAAAACAAGATTTTCGTCAAAATCCGGAAAACCGGACAAAAATAAGCCCACCACCTTAAATCTTCTCACATTGGGCAATTGCTGATTTCGGGAATTCTGAAAATAAGCTAAAACTTCATCGCCAACCCCAACAGACAGTCGTTGAGCAATGACCTGAGAAAGTAATACATCATTGGAGGTTTTTTCTCTAAGTTGTGGAAACCCTCCGGCAACCAAAAAACTTTTTAATTGCTCCCAGCGATAATCTTGAGAAACACCTTTCATCACCACGCCTTCAAACTGATCTCCCGCTTTTAAAAGCCCCCCTTTTAGAGCTACCCTTTGGACATGAGTAACCCCCGCTTCATTTTTTAACATTCCCAGAACGGCTGGATCGCTTGCAATGGGAATTACTGAAATCTGAGACTCACTGTTTTCGAAAGGCGCCACAACCAAGTGGCCATTAAATGCAACGGTCTTATTCTGGATCTCGTTTTGTAAACCTTTACCCGTGGCAACAGCAATCAGAATCATCGACATCCCCAATGCAACCGCAAACTTAGCGATTTTAATTATCTGAACAGAAACGCTACCTTTATGGGTAGAATCAAAACGCATCTTTCTGGCGATAAACAGGGGTAAATTCAAATCATATTTGTTTAATGAAAGGCACATTCAAAATTACATTTTTATTTTTTCTTTTTTTGGGGAACCTCCATTTAAGTAGTGCTCAGGCCTCTATCGTACCTGGAGCGGCCCAATGGAAATCCTATATAAAATTTTTAGAGCAGGAAAACGTTGGTGTGGTTGCTCATCAAGCCAGTTTAGTCAGTCCCGATACCCATTTGATCGACACCCTACTTTCACTCAAGGTGAACATCAAAAAAGTTTTTGCTCCCGAACATGGATTCAGGGGAGATGCTGATGCAGGAGAAAGTGTGGCTGATCAAAAAGACCTTAAAACAGGCCTGCCCATACTTTCCCTTTATGGCAGCAACAAAAAACCCTCAAAAGACAGCTTGGAAGGACTCAGCATCGTGCTCTTCGATTTGCAAGATGTAGGCGTAAGGTTTTACACCTACCTTTCCACCCTCCACTATGTCATGGAGGCTTGCGCCGAAAATGGAATTCCTTTGATCATTCTCGATCGACCCAATCCCAATGCCCACTTCACCGACGGCCCTGTATTGGAAGAGGATTGTAAAAGCTTTGTTGGGATGCATCCCGTTCCCATTGTCTCCGGAATGACCATTGGGGAATACGCCAAAATGATCAATGGTGAGCGGTGGCTGACCGAGGGGATTCAATGTGATTTAAACGTTATCCCCATAAAAAACTACACCCACCAAACAACTTACGAGATGCCCCTAAGACCTTCTCCCAATTTACCCAACGCCCATTCCATTGCCCTTTACCCCAGTTTGTGTCTTCTCGAACCCACCGTCATAAGTGTAGGTAGAGGAACCGAAATGCAATTCCAGATCTACGGTCATCCTGAACTACCGCAGACCAGTTTTTCCTTTACTCCCCGGCCCAATTACGGATCCAAAAATCCCAAACTTAAAGATCAACTTTGTCATGGCGTTGACCTCAGAAACTTTGAGCATACCAAAAAAATTGAATTGCAATGGTTGATTCAAGCCCACCGTGATTTTCCCGACAAAACGCATTTTTTTAAAAAGGGTTTTTACAGAATCGCAGGCAACAAAAGACTACAAAAGCAATTGGCACAGGGAATGAACGAACAGCAAATTCGTAAGACTTGGGAAAAGGATTTAAACAAATTCAGGAAAATCAGAAAAAAATACCTCATTTATCCCTAGATACTTCCATAATGACTGATAAGAAAGATGTCTTTGGAAATTCCCTTTGGGAATACCATCAATCTCCCGGCCATCAAGAATTGATTACCTGGACGAGTATCACCGAGGAGGAACCTGTCCCCCTAAGCTATTTTTTTAGAACATACGATCAAATGCCACCCATAGAACAAAAAGCTTTGGAGATGACCCTCGGAAAAGTATTAGATATTGGTTGTGGTACCGGCTGCCATGGACTGTATTTACAAAACGAAAGAAAGCTGAGTGTTTTGGGATTAGACAACTCACCAGTAGCCATTAAAGTCGCAGCCGAAAGAGGTTTATTAAAAACAACAAGTCAATCCATTTTTGATTTCTATGGGGATACTTTTGATACCCTATTGCTTTTGATGAATGGCCCGGGAATATGTGGCAGTTTGAAAAGACTTCAATTACTACTGGAAAAACTCAAATCATTACTCAATCCAGGTGGTCAAATTTTATTGGATTCCTCAGATTTGATCTACTTGTTTGACGAAAGCCCTGAGGGAGAAAAGATCATACCCGCCTCCCAATATTACGGTGAGCTGGAATACGGTGTTAAATACAAAAACAATACCGAAACCTTTCCTTGGCTCTATGTAGATTTTGGCCTATTAAGTCATACAGCACATGAGGCTGGGCTTGAAACCACCTTGGTTTTGGATGGAGAAAATTGGGATTATCTGGCCCGTTTGACTATGGGATATTGAGATACTTATGGGTTTGTAATGAGACTTTCCATTGGGTATTTTTCATGACGTAATCCACGATCAATGGCATCATTTTCTCCCGCTTACTCCATTCGGGTTGAAGATAAAGTTTACAATGCGGAGCCACTTTTTCCGCTTGCTGCTCTGCAAAAAGAAAATCATCGCGGTTGTGAATGATCATTTTTAACTCATCTGCACTGTAAAAGGCTTCTGAGATAGGAAGTTTATTTTTTTTTGGCGACAAACAAAACCAATCCCAATGACCGGACAAAGGATAGGCCCCCGAAGTTTCGATATGTGTTTTCATATCCAGGGATTTTAAACCCTCTGTGAGTGGATCCATATTCCACATCAATGGCTCGCCACCGGTGACCACAACGGTATCGGAAGACTTTTTGGCTGTTTTAATGATTTCATCAACTATAGTTGGCGGATGCGATTTGGGATTCCAACTTTCTTTTACATCACACCAATGACAGCCCACATCACATCCTCCAACCCTTATAAAATAAGCAGCACTTCCCTTATGATAGCCCTCACCCTGTATGGTGTAGAAAGCCTCCATCAATGGCAGAAGCATTCCCGCTTCCAACATTTCTCCTTGTTTCTTATAATCCATCCGGACAAAGATAATCCATACTGTCTCAAACCTTAAATAAAAAAAAGGTATATTTGAATGTGCCCCAAAATGATTAAAATAAATTTTTTATGAAGCCCTGGCACCAATTCATTGACAACATCTTCATAAAGGTTTTTTCCTCAAAAAACCAAAACAAAGTCGAGCGCGCAACCTTATGGCTGTCCATGATTGGTTTTATCATTCATCTGTTTTTGATCTACGCCAAAAAGTTTGATTGGTTTGAAATTTCTTTTGAAAGCAGTCTTTTGATCGATCCTATTTCGGCCATCTATACCCCATTTTCAATTATTTTGGTTTATGAAATCTACCTTTTGGTTGTCAACCTTCCCCGATCATTTACTACTTCAGTATCCAAACAATTTGAAATCATTTCGCTTATCCTGATTCGTAGAATTTTTGCAGACATCCCCAAGATAGACCTGAAAGCCAATTGGATGAGCACTCAAGAAAATGTTCAACTGATCTATGACGTATTGGGCGTATTGATCATATTCTTTTTGATTTTCTTATTCAACAAAGGACGATCAAGGTTGCCCAAAAAACCCCTCAATCCTAACCTACAAAGTTTTGTCGCTTCAAAAAAAGCAGTAAGTCTGATTTTGTTGCCCATCCTTATCATTACCTCTTTTATCAGTGTTTACAGCTGGATTTATGGGCTGGTTTACCTTCAAACAACCTACGACATCAATGCCATTTTTTACAATGAATTTTTTACCATTCTCATTTTGGCAGATGTTCTCATACTGCTCCTTTCTTTTCAATACACAGAACGCTACAGCCAATTGATCAGAAACACCGGGTTTGTGATCTGTACCATCTTGATCAGACTCTCTTTCGGAGTAAGCGGTCTTACCAATGTATTATTGATCATTTCGAGTATTGCCTTTGGTCTGATGATACTGACCATTTACAACATGGAAGAAAATCCCATAGAAAGAAAGACGGATACGAATTGAGTTGACCTAGGACTTTCGTTTACAGGAGAGCAGCGTATTCTGCAATAACATGGCTATGGTCATGGGACCTACTCCCCCGGGTACTGGGGTTATATAACTCGATTTTTTTGCGACTTCGTCAAAAGCTACATCTCCTTTGATGACATAGCCCTTTGGGTGATTATCATCCAGGACTCTTGTGATCCCGACATCAATGACGACAACACCGTCTTTGACCATATCTGCTTTTAAAAATTCAGGGATGCCCAAAGCAGAAACAATGATGTCTGCTTTTTGGGTCAACTGTTCAATGTCTTTGGTTCTGCTGTGAGCAAGAGTTACTGTAGCATTGCCGGGATTACCTTTTTGGCTCATCAAAATACTGATGGGTCTGCCCACAATATTACTTCTGCCGATCACCACACAGTGTTTTCCCGAAATGTCTATCGCATTACGTCTGAGCATTTCCATAATGCCAAAAGGAGTTGCAGGAATAAAAGAGTCCATTTCCAATGCCATTCGACCAAAATTGGAGGGATGGAACCCATCCACATCTTTTTTGGGATCGACCGCCAATAGGATTTTCTCTTCGTCTATATGCTTGGGAAGCGGCAATTGAACAATATAACCATCCAAGGTGTCATCATTATTTAACTCTTTGATTTTTGATAGCAGCGCCTGTTCGGTAATACTACTTTCCAGGCGGATCAAGGTAGATTTAAAACCGACCTGTTCACACGAACGCACCTTACTCCCAACATACGTTAAACTGGCACCGTCATTGCCGACCAATACCGCTGCCAAATGAGGTATTTTCTCCCCTTTTTCTTTTCGCAGACTAACCGCCTGCTTGATTTCCTCCTTGATTTGTTGGGATAGTTTTTTTCCGTCCAGTATTTCCATAATTATTTAAATCCTTGAAGCATTTGCATCATTTGTTTTCCTTTTCCTCCTTGCATCATCTTCATCATTTTACTCATCTGACCGAATTGCTTGATCAGTTGATTGATCTCATTAATATCCCTTCCGGAACCCTTGGCAATTCTATTTTTTCTACTGTGATTGAGCAAGTTGGGTTGTGAACGCTCTTTTGGAGTCATTGACCCGATGATGGCCTCAATGTGTTTAAAAGAATCATCATCTATAGCTACATCACCCATCATTTTTCCGGCTCCCGGGATCATTCCCACCAGGTCTTTCATATTACCCATCTTCTTGACTTGTTGGATTTGAGAAAGAAAATCATCAAAACCAAATTGATTTTTGGCAATCTTTTTACTGATTTTTCGCGCTTGCTCCTGATCAAACTGCTCCTGTGCACGTTCCACTAAGGATACGACATCCCCCATTCCCAAAATACGGTCTGCCATTCGCTCCGGATAAAACACATCCAGTGCTTCCATTTTTTCTCCAGTACCGATAAACTTTATGGGTTTATTCACTACAGATTTGATTGATAAAGCAGCTCCACCCCGGGTATCTCCATCGAGTTTAGTCAATATCACTCCGTCGAAATTAAGGGTGTCGTGAAAGGCTTTGGCGGTATTGACCGCATCCTGACCTGTCATGGCATCGACCACAAAAAGGGTTTGCTCAGGTTTTACCGTTTGATGAATGTCTGATATCTCTTTCATCAAGACCCCATCCACGGCCAATCGTCCAGCGGTATCAATGATAACTACATCATTATTTTCCTTTTTGGCTTGTTTTATGGCGGCTTGAGCAATTTTTACTGGATTTTTTTCTTCACGATCACTAAAAACATGAACATCGATCTGTTCTCCCAATACATCCAACTGATCAATGGCCGCTGGTCGATAAACGTCACAGGCAACCAACAAGGGCTTTTTCTTTTTCTTATTTTTGAGATACAATGCCAGTTTTCCACTGAAAGTGGTTTTACCCGAACCTTGCAAACCCGACATCAATATGATTGAGGGCTTGGCGGCAAGCTCCATTTCGGCGGCACTGCTTCCCATCAGTTCGGTCAACTCATCCTTGACGATCTTCACCATCAACTGACCCGGCTGAAGGCTGGTCAATACTTTTTGGCCTATGGCTTTTTCCTTTACACGATTGGTGAATTCTTTGGCGATCTTAAAGTTAACATCTGCATCCAGTAATGCCCTTCTGACCTCTTTGAGGGTTTCTGCTACATTGATCTCGGTAATCTTACCGTGCCCTTTTAGAAGCTTAAAGGCATTCTCCAGTTTATTGCTAAGGCTATCAAACATCGGTCAAGTTTTATTAAAACAAATTTACTGTTTTCAATCATATTTAAAACCCTTTCAATTTATCCATTTTTATGTTTCATCATACCCATCACTAAAGTATGCGGAAAAGTGATGGCAGCCAAAAAAGAAAAAAACAAAGGCATAAAATAGTCCCCTTCGAAATCTACATACCGATAAACCAAATAGAGGGAAATCAAAGAAGCCAACCAGTAAATCACAGAGTGCTTAAAATACCTCAAAAAAGATTTAAAATTCATTGTTCCATAAAGAAACTTTAGCTGATTCATTAGGGAAGGAAGGCTATGCCAAACCACAAAATAAAAAGCAAAAGCAAACAATAATGAGCCAACATAAAAGATGCCTGCCAAAAACAAGAGCAACAAACACTCCTTAAAAAGGTGTGGACGCGTGGAGGAATTGAACAGCATACTTGTATATAGCAACCCCCCTAATATAATGGCAGTGTAAAGGAAAAATTCAAAATCCAATTGATACCCGGAAATCTTTTCGATCACCTCCACCACCGACTCATATTGTAGGGTAAACATCAAAAAGAAGATAAATGCACCATATAATGTGTAGAAGGCAAAATGTGATGAAGAAATAGACAAACGATCTTCCCAGTGCTCTTCTCCAAAGTGATAACTACTAAATAGGACAAAAATGATCAATGCCAGGCTGGGAAGGGTAAAAAAGAAGACTGCACCCATTAAAACAATCAAAATATACACCACAATGGACTTAAAATAGAGGTTGTTTAACTTTCCTTTAAAACTTTTAGAAATTATTTGCAAATCATTTGCTCCATGTAAAATACCGAGGGTTAAAACCCAAAAACCCCAAAAAAAATCAACAAAACCATTTGATAATAAAGGAACTAGCACAATAAACACAAAAGTGATTAAAATGGCAATTTGGTAATATTTAGTGGCTTGAAATATCAATTTGATAAAATTTTTGTAAAAAAATATCACTTATATAGTAAGTAAGTTTAATTTTTTTTAAATTTACCTAAACAAAATAAATAATTAATTTAATTATGGAAAATCTTTTTAATTTATCAGCTGTAGCCCCTGCGATGGCTACAGACGATTATGTAGGGTTCACTTTTTTTGTAGGTTGTATGGCAATGATGGCAGCATCAGCGTTTTTCTTCCTGTCTATGAACTCTTTCGACAACAAATGGAGAACCTCCATTTTGGTATCAGGTTTGATTACCTTTATCGCTGCAGTACATTACTGGTACATGAGAGACTATTGGGCAACCAACGCCACCTCTCCAACATTCTTCCGTTATGTAGACTGGGTGTTGACAGTACCATTAATGTGTGTAGAGTTTTACCTTATTCTTAAGGCGGCTGGAGCCACTAAATCATTGATGTGGAAACTAATTTTCCTATCTGTAATCATGTTAGTAACAGGTTACTTTGGAGAAGCAGTTCATACTACTGGTAACGGTCCTGCATTGTGGGGTCTTATCTCTGGTTTGGCTTATTTCGCTATCGTTTATGAAATCTGGAAAGGTGGAGCTGCCAAGCTGGCTGAAGCTGCTGGTGGAGCCGTTCTTTCTGCTCACAAAACACTTTTGAAGTTTGTATTTATCGGATGGGCGATCTATCCTATCGGATACATGGCTGGTACTGAAGGGTGGTACAGCGGAATCTTTGGTGGTCTTCCCATGGACGTTATCTACAACGTTGGAGATGCCATCAACAAAATTGGATTTGGTTTGGTTGTTTACAACCTGGCTGTTAATTCTAAGTAATCTTAATGACAGCAGTTCATCTGCTTAAGATAAAAGAATCGCTCTTCGGAGCGATTTTTTTTTACATACTATCGGGTAGATCAATCCCCAATAAACCACTGGCAGATTCGATATTGTTCGCTACCGCTTGACAGAGCAACAAACGCAAAGACTGTAACTTTTGATCCTGCCCTCCAAATACACTGACATTCTGATAAAAAGAATTGAACAGTTTTACCAAATCGTAAAGATAATTCGCCACCAGAGCCGGACTGTATTGCTCCCCGGCAGTTTTGACCAAGTCGGCATAGGTACACAAATGTTTGAGGATCTCTTTTTCCTTGTCAACCAAACTCAAATCCAAGTGGAGCTCCAACTCCCCTTCTACTTTTCGGATCAGTGATTGAATTCGCGCATAGGTATATTGTATAAATGGGCCGGTATTGCCGTTAAAATCAACAGAGGCCTCAGGGTCAAATAAGATCCTCTTTTTGGGATCGACCTTAAGGATAAAATACTTTAAAGCCCCCAAACCGATCTTTTGAAAAAGGGCATTTCTCTGTTGCTCGTCAAGTCCTTCAATTTTACCGTGTTCGGCAGCGATGCTCCCTGCGGTATTCTTCATTTGCTCGATCAGATCATCGGCATCGACCACGGTTCCCTCACGGCTTTTCATTTTACCGGAAGGCAAATCAACCATGCCATAACTCAGATGAAACAAGGAATCTGCCCAGGAATAACCAAGTTTTTGGAGTACCAAGAACAATACCTTAAAATGATAATCCTGCTCGTTGCCCACCGTATAGACCATACCCTTGACTTGCGGATGATCGGCCACTCTTTGGGTGGCAGTACCGATGTCTTGTGTCATATAGACCGCTGTTCCGTCTGAACGCAACAACAATTTTTCGTCCAGGCCCTCGTCTGTAAGGTCAATCCATACCGATCCGTCCTCTTTCCTGTAAAAAATCCCTTTGTTCAATCCCTCCTCTATGATGGATTTGCCCAATAAATAAGTCTCACTTTCGTAATAATAGGAATCAAAATCAACTCCCATACTTTTATAGGAGGCCTCAAAACCGTCATACACCCATTGATTCATTTGCGCCCAAAGTTTTCGTATATCGGGATCATTATTTTCCCATTGCCGAAGCATCTGTTGGGCCTCAAACAGCAAGGGCACATTTTTCTCCGCTTCTTCCTGCGACTTTCCCACGGTTACCAAGTCTGCCACTTGTTCACGGTATTTTGTTTCAAACAATACATAGTATTTACCCACCAACTGATCACCTTTTAAACCCGTACTTTCGGGGGTTTCCCCCTCACCAAAGTACTGCCAAGCCAACATGGATTTGCAAATATGGATACCTCGGTCGTTGATGATCTGTGTTTTAATGACATGATTCCCATTGGCCTCTAAGATCTTGGACACCGAATGTCCCAAAAGGTTATTCCGGATATGTCCCAGATGCAGGGGCTTGTTGGTGTTGGGAGAGGAAAACTCTACCATGATAGTAGGGGAATCCCCCACCGGGGCTGTATGGCCGTAATCCTTGGCCCTCAGAAAACCCTCTAAAAAGCTTAAGTAATAACGGTCTGATACAGAAAGGTTTAAAAATCCACTGACTACATTATAATGGGAAACTTCGGGCGAATGTTCTTCCAAAAAAGCTCCTATTTCTGCTCCCAAAACCGCCGGGTTTTGACAGGTCAATTTTAACAAAGGGAAAAGTACCAAGGTAATGTCCCCCTCAAAATCTTTACGGGTGGCCTGAAATTCAAACGGTGGGCCTAAAAGGCCAAACCTATCAGACAAAAAATGGGTTACGGATTGGGAAAGTACGTGCTCTAAGGTTTCCATATATCAAGCGCAAAGATAATTATAAACTTTGTTGACACTGATGGTATCATTGGGTTTTTTAAATCAATTACGACACGAGCAAAGCGAACTGGCGAAGCAATTATGTCCGCCTTTGGCGGAACGGCACGAACGAAGCTAATCTGTCTGCAACAGTCAGGCGCGCGAAATCAATGATTGCTCAGGGTACGAGTTCGAACACCGAACACCGATTTGAGATTTTTTAGATCAGAAAATGATATCCATTTTCGTAAAGCGTAATGAAACCAACTAAAAAAACATGTACTCGTGAAAAATCAAACCATCAAAAAACATGTCCTGAGCTTGTCTTAGGTTAAATCTGAAATCGTTAATTGGTGTTCCTTGTTTTTTAAATCAAATACAATGAAAGTTAATCCAACACGATCAGCCGGAGGCAGATACGGTGGAGTTGTGCGGAAGCGGAGAAACTCATTTCCTTACAAGAAATCAGAACCCTTTCAGAAAGTACAAGAGGAGGAAGCTCCCTTTTAAAAATTAGTGATGCTGCAGAGGCTATTGGTTTCAAAACGATTGGGGTTTATTATATTATCCCAAAAAAATAGCTGCCATTTTTTTGTCTTCATTTATTACAATTTGGCCGGGTCTAAAACAACATACTTGACCGTTTTGCGGTTCCAGGTGTATACCAGATGAATTTTACCATCAGCTGCTTGAATTACAGTGGGGTATGAATACTCTTCACCTTCTTTGTCGGTGGTTTCGGTCAAAGGCTCTAAATCAAGAACACGGTTCCAATTTTTTCCATCGACGGAAAGGCCTACGCTGAGCGGTACCCTATCACCCCAATTTTTGCCTGTGGGATTATAGACCAAGAATTGGCGTCCATCTTTTAGGGTAACCCCGTCAATTCCCGAATTTGGATTAGGAAGTGAAATGGTGGTCATTTTCCCCCAGGTCTTACCATTGTCCTCAGACCAGTTTTGGGTGATCACCCCATTTTTAGTACGACTCAATAGTTGCAGTTTTCCATCGCCATAATCCAATACAACAGGTTGGATTGCGCCAAACTCATAGGGATCGTTCAGGGCTTCCGATTTAGTCCAGGTTTCACCCATATCGGTACTTGTTTCCAAGTGTATCTTCCAATCCCCTGACAGACTTTCGGAACTTGAAGGGGAGAGTATATCCCCATTGGCCAGTTGTATGGGTTGGTTCTTTATTGGCCCCAAAATACCTTCCGGCAATTTGATTGGCTCTGACCAAGTTTTGCCGTCGTCTTCAGAGGTCATATACAGTCCCCACCATTCTTGGGGGCTGGGCCCCACCTTGTAGTAAAGCTGCAAAGGTTGTCCCCTGGGTTTGAACAAAACAGGGTTCCAACAAGGGAATCTGGTGTTTTCATCCTGAACCCCGTTTGTCACTTCGGTTGGGGTAGTCCATGAACCATTGACTTTTCGGGATACCCAAATACCAACATCATCATTTTTTTCCTTGGTACCGCCAAACCAAGAAGCGACCACAATTCCATTGCTGACTTCAACTGTCGAGGCATGGCATTCAGGGGTCATGGCATCCTTGATTTCATAAATGAATTCTTCCGTAACTATCGCCGATCTTTCAACTTTCTTCACATCATCTGATTTTTTAGGTTTTTCCCTGCAAGAGATCACAAGTGATACAGTGAGGCATAAAAAAAGATATTTCATCAATTTGTATTTTAAGTTTAAAATATTTAAAAAGGCGTTTTGCCCAATATGTACGTTAATTTTCCTCCCTTAGCGATTTCATCCGGTTTTAACTAGGTTCGCTTAAGTGGGCTGCCATATAGAAAAACTTGATGTCCATATTTGTTTTCAGAACCATAATTCATTATTCTGATAGTCAGGATATTTTCTCCTAAATTAATACTTGTACTTAAAAAAGCGGGTTACCAAGCTGATAAATATCTGTCAAGGCAATTTGGTAGAAGCCGAGTGATAGGAAAATATACCAGGCAGACTGAATACCTCAATGGAATAGAAGTGTCGTAACCATAGTATTTTGTTACTGGGAATTCCACATTCTTTGGTGGTACGAGCCAGTAAGAAACAAATATAAAAGGAGAATCGCCCCTATAGCAACAACGTCTTTTTTGATTAATTTAGAGAACCTCATCGTCATCGGCCAGATACATTCGGGTACTCTTTGTGTAGGTTCCTCCATTGGAATCTTCATATTCCAAATCCATATAAAATGCCTTGAATCCGCTTTTTGGAAAAGTGATTTTTTGCCTTGTGGGTTTATCCTTCGCCGGATCAATTTTGTTCGAGACCCAAGTTTCATCCCTGAAATCCCGATCTTCGGAATCGGCAGACCAGAGATAAATGGATTTTAGATCTTTGGAAGTCGATGTTATGGATAGCACGGCCGAGGTCTTGTCTGTATTTAATTCATAACTAATATCGGCATACGGTTCTTTATTCAGGGTCCTGCCCCAAAAGGCACTCAAAGATTTCAAGGCCTTTTCCCCACCGTCTAGGTTATGCCCGGCATTTGGTGTGTAGTGAATAAAATTTTCACCCGGAATATCCTTAATATAGTTTTTGACGGCATCAACTGGCCAATATTCGTCATTTGTCCCTATGAATATAATTTTGGGCATGGTAAGTTTATCACGATAGGAATAGGGATCGATCATTTGTGTGAGTGCATTCCCTTCTTCTGTATTGACTGTTTGGGGAATTTCCAGTTTAATGTAATCGTTGATCTGTTCACTATATTCACTCCATGCCGTAAGATGATAATCCAAACTTACCGGCATATTCAGCACATCGATGACCATGGGGCTGATTGCCTCTACACGCTTGTCGCTTGCCCCGGTCAACCATGTGGTCCATCCCCGTTTGGAAGCTCCGGCGACCGTAAACCCGGATATCTCTTTCTGCAGTCTGTCCTTTGCAAACTCCTGTATGGCATCCATCCCGCGAACTGCGCTTTTCACCATTGGAAAAAGCAGGGGCCATGTAAGGTCTTTATCTTTCTTATAGTTGTGAAGTGTGAAGGAAATCAATTGATCCTCAACCAGATCTCCTTCGTATAATGGCTGCATGGGTACCTGTCGTATAATTGATACGACAGCCTTATTTTTCTCAGCTATATTGGCCATCGGAATTGCTTCATCATAATTTTCGGCTGATTTCCATCTTGGCATACCGTCTTCTAGGCTTCCTCCGGTTATAAACAATAATGAACCTTCGTGGGCCACTTCTTTTGGAACTATAATGGTCAATTGGTGTTTCCAGGTGTGTTCCCTCCATTTTTGGGAAGTCAATAACACATCATATAGTGTTACATTTTCCAGTTTATATTTTTCTTTTAACTCCCAAGTATAGGAGTCATCCTCTTTTTTGAGATAACTTTCCAATGCCGTTTTGGGAGTGATAGGTACAATTTCATTTGTACACTTTGCCTGGGCAGTGGTCTTGGAATTGTTTCTACAGGAGGTTAAAAACAGGGTGGAAACCAATAAAATTGGCAAAATTCTTTTTATAGGGATCAGAATATTCATAATAGTTTATTTCTTTTGTGGTTGAGGGTTTTTATCAATCATATCCAAGAGTTCGGAAATCAAAATCTCTCCCGTCTTCTCCCCCAAACTGGTTCGGCTTACATAGTCATAGCGATCAAAACTGTTGAAATCTTCCTTGGTTAGAATATAACCAAAGGCATCGTTGGTCAGGCCAAATAAAAAGGGGTGCTTTTTAGGCATTTTTCGTTTTAGGTAATATCCTATTTTGGGGAGTGCCTCCCCAGGAATGGTCAGTACCTTTGCAGTGCCAATGTTCAATAAATTTAAAGTTGTGGTAATGTTATAGTCATATCCCTTGGAATAGTTCAGTGGTGAATTTTGGAAAATATACTTCAACATGACCGATTCAACTGGAAAATTTACGGATTTACTTGCACAATAGATGTCAGGATTTTGTTGTATTGGAGCGGTAGAGATAATGCGAAGTGCCTCATCGGCCAACAGATTGCCTATGCGTTGGCATTCTCCCCAATCAGCAGCTTCTTTGCCATCTTCCAATCGATTGTCAGCGGTGACCATACCGCCTTGGGCACCATTCATAAAAACTGCCATTCCACCCGTTTTAACTTCAATTCGGTCATAAAGAGGGCCTATTAGATCCGGGGTCAGGATATCGCGTCTGTTGCCAATCACCTTAGGATGAATGGCATAGTTGACCAAGGTTACCAGGATCTTACCTTTGTTCTTGCCCTTGGTTCCAATGGCCTGTATTACTCCACATCGTGGGTCGTGTAGTTTAGGAGCGAAGTAATTATAGGTTATTTTGCCATTTGCCTTGTCGACCACTATTTTTAGGTTGGCTGGCTTTAAATTCCTCATTGCTTCATTAACGGCATCAGCCAGCAGTTGTAAACATTTATCCAAATAATCCAAGTCTGCACTATGACCTCCCGAGGCATTGGGAAAGGCATAGGCGTCGGACGCGCTATGGGTATGTGTGGCACCGATAAGTATATTTTCAGGGGGAATTCCCTTTATCAGTTTTCTTGATCTATCACCCAAGACGGCCGGCCATCGGATATTGTCAATATTTACTATAGCGATTTTTTCTTTGCCTTTCTCCAGAACCATGGCTCTTACATATAATTCACCTTTTTTGATATGAGCTGGATTTGGTATGCCAATCCCTCCAGAAACCGCAATCAAGGGGTCGGGAGTGATAATTCGTTTTGCCGCCCCGACTTTGAGTAATTGCGAACTTGAGCTTATTGAAAAAAGCAAGCATAGAATGAGCAGTGTACAACCCAATTTGAACTTGTACGTAAAGTAAAATCCATTCTTCATGAAGATGTTTTAAAGAGATTCGACCGCATTTCTATGGCATGTAATGAATGTTATCTCTAAGTAGTAAATTTAAAGGTAAAAAGTTAAATCACAGGTTAATATTTTTGGATAAACTCAAAAAAAATGATCATTAAACGCAATGGGTCGAGATCAGCGACTAATGACTTATCTTTGAAATAAAAATGCTTTTAAACGTCTCTTACAATGAACCGGATATTAAGGAAAAGATCGAGACAGCAGTCGGAAAACCTTTTTCTTTAAGGGAACGATGGTCCAAAGGTGGGATTGGATCTTCAAAACTGGTCATTTCACAAACCTCTATCGACATTCACAATCTTTTGGTATTGGACAACAACCGCAATACCTGTAATATTGAATTGCGTCCCAAGGGGATCATTTTGCGATTCAGGAGTCTTTTGGAAACCTATGCACTAGTGATTCCCTATTACAAATTGACCTTGTACAAGGGAAAGGCACAGGAGTATTCTATTTATAAAGACAAACAGTTTGTAAAGGTAGTGGCGGATACCAGGTCCACATTTAAGTTTTTCTCAAAACTCAGTGCTGAAAAGGCTGCCAATCAACTTCCCGGGATCGAGGACCTTTAGCAATTACATTTTGCGGTGGGTATGTCCGGTATAAACCTGCCGGGGTCGACCGATAGGTTCTTTGTTGAATCGCATTTCTTTCCACTGAGCGATCCAACCCGGTAAGCGTCCAATGGCAAACATCACCGTAAACATTTCGGTGGGGATGCCCAGGGCACGGTAGATGATACCGGAATAGAAATCCACATTGGGATACAATTTTCGATCCACGAAATAAGGGTCTTCCAGGGCCTCTTGTTCCAATCTTTTGGCAATGTCCAAAACGGGATCGTCTATGCCCAATTCGGAAAGCACCTCATCGGCGGCTTTTTTGATGATCTTAGCACGTGGGTCAAAGTTCTTGTAAACCCGATGACCAAAGCCCATCAGGCGGGAAGGATGGTTTTTGTCTTTGGCCTTGGCCATAAACTTCTTGGTATCCCCGCCATCTTTTTTGATCTCCTCCAACATTTCAATGACCGCTTGGTTGGCACCTCCATGCAAAGGCCCCCATAGGGCCGAAATACCCGATGCTATCGAAGCAAACAAGCCAGCATGAGATGATCCTACCATTCGCACGGTAGAAGTGGAACAATTTTGCTCGTGATCTGCGTGTAGGATCAATAATTTGTTCAAAGCACTGACCAGTGTCTTACCGGCTTTAAACTCTTTATTGGGCAACCTAAACATCATATGCGCCAAATTCTCCGTGTAGGGGAGATCGTAATTGGGGTAGTTTAGGGGTAAGCCCTTCATTTTTCTGTGCGTCCAAGAAGCTAAAACAGGAAACTTGGCCAACAACATGATGATGGCCTCACGAAATTCTTTTTCGGAATTTATATCGACTGATGAAGGATTAAAAGCAATTAAAGCAGAGGTCAATGAGGATAGAATACCCATGGGGTGAGCCGATTTAGGAAAGCTTTTAAGAATGATCTTAAAATCCTCATCCACCAGGGCGTGATCTCGAATTTCATCTTCAAACTGATCTAACTGTTCGGAAGTTGGTAAATCTCCAAAAATCAAAAGATAAGCCACCTCGATAAAGGAAGCATTATCCGCCAAATCTTCTATGGCATAACCACGATAACGAAGCACTCCTTCTTCCCCATCGAGAAAAGTGATCTCACTTTGACAAGAGCCCGTATTCTTAAAACCGGGATCAAGGGTGATCAAACCCGTTTGAGCCCTAAGTGTTTTAATGTCAATAGCACTCTCGTTTTCAGTTCCCTCAACAAGTGGAAATTTATAATTTACTCCTTTGTAAATAAGATCAATTTGGTCTGCCATAAGTATTGTAAAGAATGGTAAAAATAAGGAAATAAGCGTCAAAAAACAACTGGGATCGCAAGGGAATTCACCCTTACGACCCCATTGTTGATGCCAATTGAATGTTGAATGCTTTCTCCTGAGGATAAACCGCTGCATGTTCCAACTCCTCCTCTATTCTCAAAAGCTGATTGTATTTGGCCATACGGTCACTCCTTGAAGCGGATCCGGTTTTGATCTGACCGGTATTTAAAGCCACGGCCAGATCGGCAATTGTATTGTCTTCGGTTTCTCCCGAACGGTGCGACATCACTGAGGTATAACCCGCTCTATGCGCCATTTCTACTGCAGCAATGGTCTCAGACAATGTACCGATTTGATTTACTTTGATCAAAATAGAATTGGCAATGCCCTCTTCAATTCCTCGAGACAGACGGGTTACGTTGGTAACGAACAAGTCGTCTCCCACCAACTGTACACGGTCTCCGGCTTTTTCGGTCAAGGCTTTCCACCCCTCCCAATCGTTTTCATCCATTCCATCTTCGATAGAAATAATGGGATATTTTTCAGAGAGATCAGCCAGGTACTGGGCTTGTTCTTCGGAAGTTCTTTTCACCCCTTTGTCTCCCTCAAACTTCGTATAATCATATACTCCGTCTTCGTAAAATTCGGCTGCGGCACAATCCAAGGCAATCTTTACTTGATCACCGGCTTTGTAACCGGCATTTTCGATGGCCTTTAAAATGGTTTCCAAAGCGTCTTCTGTACCGTCGAGCGTAGGAGCAAAACCACCTTCATCCCCTACTGCAGTACTCAATCCTCGGCTGTGTAATACTTTTTTGAGGTGGTGAAAGATTTCAGATCCCATTTGAATGGCATGGGTAAAACTTTCGGCCCCAATGGGCATCACCATAAATTCCTGAAAGGCAATAGGGGCGTCAGAATGCGAACCTCCATTGATGATGTTCATCATAGGAACGGGGAGTGTATGCGCACTGACTCCCCCTACATAGCGATACAAGGGTAAACCCAATTCATTGGAAGCGGCCTTGGCAGTGGCCAGTGAGATACCCAAGATGGCATTGGCTCCCAATTTTGACTTGTTTGGCGTACCGTCCAGATCGATCATCGTCTGATCGATCTTATTTTGATCGAAAACGGATGCTCCTATTAACTCCTGCGCCAAAACCTCATTGACATTCTTTACGGCTTGAGAAACACCTTTTCCCATATAGGCCTTTCCACCGTCTCTCAATTCAACGGCTTCGTGTTCTCCGGTTGAAGCTCCGGAGGGAACGGCTGCGCGACCTATAATTCCGTTCTCTGTAACGACATCTACTTCAACGGTGGGATTTCCCCTAGAATCAAAGATTTGCCGAGCATGGACTTCAATAATTACGCTCATTAGTGTTTAAATTAAATTGGTTTTTATTCTTTGGTTGCATGATTTTTGATGTTTTGGTAAAACTCATCAAACAAATAGGTTGCATCGTTGGGACCGGGTCCTGCCTCAGGGTGATACTGCACAGAAAAACAATTTTTATTTTTCATCCGCAATCCCGCAACCGTTTGGTCATTCAAGTGCAGGTGACTGATCTCCAAGTCTTGGTGGGACTCAGCAGCCGACTTATCTACCGCAAAACCATGATTTTGTGAGGTAATTTCTCCTTTTCCGGTTGCTAGATTAATAACAGGGTGGTTGATCCCCCTATGCCCATTAAACATTTTGTAGGTGGGAATACCATTGGCCAATGCAATGATCTGGTGTCCCAGACAAATACCAAACAAAGGAAGGTTTTGCTTAATAATCTCCTGGGCTACCTTTTGAGCACTGTGAAGTGGGTCAGGATCACCGGGGCCATTTGAAATAAAGAAGCCGTCCGGGCGCCATTCCTGCATTTGATCAAAAGTAGTGTCATAAGGAAAAACTTTGATGTAAATCCCCCTGTTGGACAAGTGTTTGAGTATGTTGGTTTTGACACCCAAGTCGAGGGCGGCAACCTTAAACTCAGCATCGGGATCACCAAAAAAATAGGGTGCTTTGGTAGAAACTTTAGAAGCCAATTCCAGACCTTCCATACTAGGCAATTCAGCCAGATCTCTCTGCAAGGCCTCCTCTCGATCCAACTCGGTAGTAATAGCAGCATTCATCGCTCCATTTTCCCGGATATAATTGACCAAAGCGCGGGTATCTACATCTGAGATGGCAAAAAGGTTATTTTCCTCCAAATAGGCTTCCAGCGAAAGATCGGCCAAAGGACGGGAATATTCATAACTAAAGTTTTTACAGATCAATCCTGCAATTTTTATACCGTCAGATTGAGCGTCACCTGTATGCACACCATAGTTGCCTATGTGGGCATTAGTGGTCACCATCAGTTGACCAAAATAAGAGGGATCGGTAAAAATTTCATGATAGCCAGTCATTCCGGTATTGAAACAAATTTCTCCAAAACGGGTACCTTCGGAAGCTACGGTTTTCCCAAAAAACTTAGTACCATCGGCCAATAATAAAAGTGCTTTTTTTCTTGTTTTATAAGACATAATCAATCACAAAATAACATAAAAAAAAGGATAAACTTAATAGCTTATCCTTTAATAAAAGTTAAAATTATTAACAACAAAAAGTATTATTCATCTGCTCCTTTTTCAGGTTCAGAAGCTTTTCTATCTTCTGTTTTTGGGGTTATCTTTGCTTTGGCTTTGGCTTTGGGTGCCGGAGCCGGAGTTTCCTCAGCTACATTTTCTGCACTTTGATCCTTTGCTGCTTGATCAGTTGCAGCAGGAGCAGCAGCATCTCCTTTTTTCCTGGAACGACTTCTTCTTGTCAATTTTTTGGAAGCGGCTTTTTCGTTGTTATAGACCTCATTGAAATCCACCAACTCGATCATTGCCATAGAAGCATTATCACCCAGACGATTCCCCATTTTGATCACACGAGTATATCCTCCAGGGCGATCACCGACTTTTTGAGCCACGGCTCTAAAGAGCTCTGCTACGGCATATTTATTTCTTAATACGCTAAAAGCCAAACGTCGGTTGTGGGTCGTATCGTTTTTTGATTTTGTAATCAGAGGTTCAACAAACTGCTTCAATGCTTTAGCTTTTGCTACCGTAGTACTGATCCGTTTGTGCTCAATCAATGAAGAAGCCATGTTCGCCAACATCGACTTCCTGTGGGCTACTTTTCTGCCCAAATGATTGACTTTTTTTCCGTGTTTCATGATTTATTGTCTAAAAAAAATCTAGTCTTTATCTAACTTGTATTTGGCCAAATCCATTCCGAAAGAAAGACCTTTCAAAACTACCAACTCTTCCAATTCTGTCAATGATTTTTTACCGAAGTTTCTGAATTTCATCAAATCGTTCTTGTTGTAGGAAACCAAATCTCCCAAGGTATCAACCTCTGCAGCTTTCAAACAATTCAAGGCCCTTACAGAAAGATCCATATCGATCAATTTGGTCTTGAGCAATTGTCTCATGTGCAAAGACTCCTCGTCGTAGGTTTCAGCCTGAGCAATCTCATCGGCTTCCAGAGTGATGCGCTCATCGGAGAACAACAAGAAGTGATGGATAAGTGTTTTGGCAGCCTCGGTCAAGGCGTCTTTAGGATGAATGGAACCATCGGTAATGATTTCAAAAACCAGTTTTTCGTAATCTGTTTTTTGCTCTACACGATAATTCTCGATGCTGTATTTTACGTTTTTAACGGGCGTAAAGATGGAATCAATCGTAATCACTCCAAAGGCAGCATTGGCTTTTTTGTTAACTTCGGCAGGAACATAACCTCTTCCTTTTTCGATGGTTACTTCAATATTGAGTTGTACTCCTTTTTCAAGGTTACAAATGACCAAATCGGGATTTAAAACCTGAAATCCGGAGATGAATTTTTGAAAGTCAGCAGCCTTTAATTGGTCTTGACCTCCCACCATGATGGTGACTTTTTCATCTTCGACATCTTCAATTTGTCTTTTGAACCTCACCTGCTTAAGGTTGAGAATGATCTCTGTCACATCTTCCACAATTCCGGGAATGGTAGAAAATTCGTGTTCTATATTTTCAATTTTGACCGAGGTGATCGCAAAACCTTCCAAAGAAGATAACAGCACTCTTCTCAGCGCATTTCCCACAGTAAGACCGTATCCGGGCTCCAGAGGACGAAATTCAAATTTACCTTCGAACTCAGAAGAGTCGATCATGATTACCTTATCGGGTTTTTGGAAATTTAATATTGCCATAGTTTCTTTCTTCCTGTGATTAAATTATTTAGAGTACAATTCTACGATCAACTGTTCCTTGATATTCTCAGGAATTTGAACGCGCTGAGGGATACTTACAAAATTTCCCTGATAGGTTTCATTATTCCAGGTCATCCATTCGTAAACCGATGAATTGGCTTCCAAGGAGGTAGAAATGGCCTGTAAAGATTTAGATTTTTCTCTCACCCCAACGGCATCACCGGGTAGAAGTGTATAAGAAGGAATATTGACCACCTTACCGTTTACGGTAATGTGTCGGTGTGAAACCAACTGACGTGCAGCGTTTCTTGAAGGTGCGATACCCAAACGATAGACAACATTGTCCAGTCTGGACTCACACAACTGGAGCAATACCTCACCGGTAACCCCTTTACTGCTACTTGCTTTTTCAAAAATATTTCTGAACTGACGTTCTAAAATACCATAGGTATATTTTGCTTTTTGCTTTTCAAGCAACTGAATTGCATATTCAGATTTTTTACCTCGCCTTCTGTTGTTTCCGTGTTGGCCGGGAGGGTAATTTCTTTTTTCAAAGGCCTTGTCTGCTCCGAAAATAGCTTCTCCGAACTTTCTAGCAATCTTTGATTTTGGACCGATATATCTTGCCATATAAAGTGTTTGTGTTATGAATTAAGGTCTGATCCTTCGATAACAGGTTAAATAATTATACTCTTCTTCTCTTGGGAGGACGACAACCGTTGTGCGGTAGTGGGGTAACGTCAACGATTTCGGTTACTTCTATCCCGTTGTTATGAAGGGTTCTGATCGCAGACTCACGTCCATTACCGGGACCTTTCACATATACCTTTACTTTTCTTAAACCGGCTTCCAAAGCTACTTTAGAAACATCCTCGGCAGCTGTTTGAGCAGCATAAGGTGTATTTTTCTTAGAACCTCTAAAACCCATCTTTCCCGCAGAGGACCAAGCAATGACCTCTCCTTTATTGTTGGTCAAAGAAATGATGATGTTGTTAAAAGATGCATTGATATGAGCTTCGCCAAAAGCTTCTACAATGACTTTACGTTTTTTGGTGGTTACTTTTGCCATAGTTAATTCCTATTATTTAGTGGCTTTCTTTTTGTTTGCAACGGTCTTTCTTTTCCCTTTTCGGGTTCTGGAATTGTTCTTAGTTCGTTGACCTCTTAGGGGCAAGCCCGTTCTGTGACGGATTCCTCTGTAACAACCGATGTCCATCAATCGCTTGATGTTCAATTGTAACTCTGATCGCAATTCACCTTCAATTTTAAAACTTCCAACAGCCTCACGGATTCTCCCGGTTTCTTCATCTGTCCAATCCGAAACTTTGGTGTCTTCACTGACTTTGGAAATTGCTAATATCTCTTGAGCGCGGCTTCTACCGATACCATAGATATAGGTAAGTGCAATAACGCCTCTCTTTTGTTTGGGAATGTCTACTCCTGATATTCTAGCCATAATCTAACCTTGTCTTTGTTTGAATCGAGGATTTTTCTTGTTGATCACGTACAAACGTCCCTTCCTACGGACGATTTTACAATGAACACTTCGTTTTTTTAAGGAAGCTCTTACTTTCATTTTTCTGTTTTAAAATCTATAAGTGATCCTTGCTTTTGATAAATCGTAAGGACTCATTTCTAATTTAACTTTGTCTCCGGGCAACAACTTGATATAATGCAAACGCATTTTTCCCGAAATATGTGCAGTCACAACGTGACCGTTTTCAAGCTCCACACGAAACATCGCATTGGACAATGCTTCGATGATGGTACCTTCTTGCTCTATTGCTGCTTGCTTTGCCATATTATATCGTTCCTGCTCTTCTGTTTCTACTGGTTTTGGACATCAATCCGTCGTAATGACGATTCAACAAATAAGAATTTACTTGTTGGATCGTATCGATGGCAACTCCTACCATGATCAGTAAGGAAGTCCCTCCATAAAACAAGGCCCAGCCTTGTTGCATTCCTATTAGTTTGACCACCACTGCAGGAAAAACTGCAATGGCTGCCAAATACAATGACCCGGGGAAAGTGATGTGTGACATTACCGTGTCCAAAAATTCTGAGGTTTCGTTACCGGGTCGAATACCGGGCACAAAACCACCACTTCTTTTCAGATCATCCGACATCTTATTGGTGGGAACCGTAATAGCGGTGTAGAAATAGGTAAAAATGATGATCAACACAGCAAATAATATATTGTACCACAATCCGAAGATATCGGAGAAATTGGTTTGCAACCACTGGCCTGCGGTCGAATCCCCAAAGGCTCCACCCAAATAGGCGGGGGCGAACATCAGTGCTTGAGCAAAGATGATGGGCATTACTCCGGAGGCGTTTAACTTTAAGGGAATGTATTGTCGTGATCCAAATACATTTTTTTCATTGGTGCCTGCTGCGCTTCTACGCGCATATTGAACAGGGATTTGTCTTACGGCCATTACCAGGAGGACACTCAACAATATGATCACCACCCACAATACCAATTCGATCAGGATCATCATCAATCCACCGTTGTTTTCAGATACACGAGAGACAAACTCTTGTGTAAAAGAAAGCGGAAGGTTGGCGATGATCCCCACCATGATCAACAAAGAAATTCCATTCCCGATTCCCTTATCCGTAATTTTTTCACCCAGCCACATGGCAAATATTGTACCGGTAACCAGGATTATGACAGAGGAAATCATAAACATAGGTCCTCTACCGATCACAAAGGCACTGTCGGGTACACCAAGAGCAGAAAGGCCATATAAATAAGCAGGTGCTTGTACCATACAAATCAATATGGTCAACCATCGGGTGATCTGAGTTCTTTTTTTGTTACCACTCTCTCCTTCTTTTTGTAGTTTTTGCAAATAAGGAACTGCAATTCCCATCAACTGCACTACAATAGAAGCAGAGATATAGGGCATGATTCCCAAAGCAAAAACAGAGGCATTGGCAAAAGCACCCCCCGTAAAGGCATTGAGAATTCCCAATAAACCTCCTCCATCAGTACGGCTGGCCAATTCTGCCAATTGTACTGAATCGATCCCGGGCAGAACCACTTGAGCCCCCAAACGATAAACCAACAAAAGAGTCAAGGTGGTAACGATGCGTCCACGCAACTCTTCGATGTTGTAAATGTTTAAAATGGTCTCAATAAATTTCTTCATCTGTATTAGTTATATTGTAACGGCTTCACCACCTGCTGCCTCAATTGCTGCTTTTGCAGTAGCTGAAAATTTGTGAGCAGATACTTTTAAGGGGGATTCCAATTTTCCCCTGCCTAATATTTTTACCAATTCGTTTTTTCCAGCCAAACGCAGTTCGACCAATTTATCAAAGGTAACCTCTTTTGAGACCTTTTTTTCTTGTGCAAGATTTTGAAGGGTGTCCAAGTTTATCCCTTTATAGGCTACTCGATTGATATTTTTAAACCCAAATTTGGGAACACGTCTTTGCAAAGGCATCTGACCTCCTTCAAAGCCAATCTTTTTGGAGTATCCCGATCTGGACTTGGCCCCTTTGTGACCTCTTGCTGCTGTTCCACCTTTTCCGGAACCTTCACCACGGCCCAATCGTTTGCCTTGTCTTTGGGTAGAACCCTCTGCTGGTTTTAAATTTTCTAAACTCATCTTTAAGCTTCTGTGGTTTTAACCAAATGTTTTACTTTATAGATCATTCCAAGAATGTTGGGGGTTGCCTCATGGGTAACCTCTTTTCCAATCCCTCTAAGACCCAATGCTTCTAGGGTTCTTTTTTGAGACTGCATTCTTTTGATGCTGCTTTTGACTTGAGTAACTTTTATCTTAGCCATGATCTGAATTCTTATCCGTTAAAAACTTTTTCCAAACTGATTCCTCTCTGTTTGGCAATGGTTTGGGGGCTTCTCAATTGGAGGAGGGCATCGAAAGTCGCTTTCACCACATTGTGAGGGTTGGAAGACCCTTGTGATTTGGACAAAACATTGTGCACTCCAACTGCTTCGAGTACAGCACGTACGGCACCTCCAGCTATCACTCCTGTACCCTCGGAAGCTGGTTTTAAAAACACCCTTGCGCCTCCATATTTCCCTTTTTGCTCGTGGGGTAATGTCCCTTTGGCAATCGGAATACGAACCAAATTTTTCTTGGCATCTTCAACGGCTTTGGAGATGGCCTCAGAAACTTCTTTTGACTTTCCTAGCCCCTGACCTACAACACCATTTTCATCTCCTACCACTACAATGGCAGAAAAACCAAATGCACGACCTCCTTTGGTCACTTTGGTTACACGCTGAACACCTACCAAACGGTCTTTTAGATCCAGACCCGCAGGTTTTACCAATTCAACATTTTTATAATCTTGATACATATGCTTTTTTTAAAAATTTAAACCTGCTTCACGAGCGCCCTCAGCCAATGACTTGACTCTGCCATGATATAAATAACCACTTCGATCAAAACCGATGGTGCTTAAACCTGCTTTTTTGGCGCGTTCTCCAACCAGTTTTCCAACCAACTGGGCTTCGCCAACTTTGTTATCAGCTTTGGCATCTGCCACTTCTTTATCTCTTGAAGATGCAGCGGCAAGGGTCTTTCCATTCACATCATCGATGACTTGTGCATAGATTTCCTTATTACTTCTGTAAATAGACAATCGGGGCTTTTCGGCTGTTCCCTGAATGGTCTTTCTGATCCTTAGGTGGATTCTATTTCTTCTGGCTGATTTTGTTAATCCCATAATGATATGATTATGCAGATTTACCTGCTTTTCTTCTAATTTGTTCTCCTACAAACTTCACTCCTTTTCCTTTGTAAGGTTCTGGTTTTCTGAAAGATCGAATTTTCGCTGCCACATAACCCAACAATTGTTTGTCGTGAGAGGACAGTTTGACAATTGGATTTTTACCTTTTTCTGATACAGTTTCTACTTTTACCTCAGGGGCGATATCAAATAGAATATTGTGAGAAAAGCCAAGTGCCAGATCTAATTTTTGACCTTGGTTGCTTGCTCGGTACCCTACTCCTACCAATTCTAATTCTTTGGTGAAACCCTTGGAAACACCTTCAACCATATTATTGACCAAGGCACGATACAAACCGTGTTTTGCACGATGGTCTTTAGAGTCGGTAGGACGCTTTACGGTTAAAGTATTATCGTCCAGCTCAAAAATCACATCACTATAGTCTTGCGTTAATTCCCCCATTTTTCCCTTCACGACGATTTTATCCGATTGGATGTCAACATTGACACCTTCGGGGATAGTAATGGGATTGTTACCTATTCTAGACATTTTTGTTCTTTTTACTTCTTTTTAATAAACGTAACACAGTAATTCTCCCCCAACATGTTGAAGCGAAGCTTGCTTTCCGGTCATCACTCCCTTGGACGTAGAGACAATTGAAATCCCTAATCCATTCAAAATTCTTGGGTAGCAGTCAGCCGAAGTATACTTTCGCAAACCGGGGGTACTGATTCTTTGTATTTTTTTGATCACAGGTTCTTTGGTAATATTGTTATACTTGAGTGCAATTTTGATATTACCTTGATGGTTTTCGGTTTGTTCAAACTTGTAACTCAGGATATAACCTTGATCATACAATATTTTGGTGATCTCTTTTTTTAATTTTGACGCAGGAATATCCACCACCATGTGTCCGGCGGAGTTGGCGTTTCTGATTCGGGTCAAATAATCTGCAATAGGATCTGTAAACATATTTTTTTATTATTGAATTACCAGCTTGCTTTTGTTACCCCTGGAATTAATCCTTTGTTGGCCATTTCTCGGAAGGTTACCCTTGAAATTCCAAACTGACGAATGTATCCTTTGGGACGGCCAGTGAGTTTGCAACGGTTGTGCATTCTTACCGGAGATGCATTACGCGGCAACTTTTGTAAAGCTTCGTAATCCCCGGCTTCTCTAAGGGCTTTTCTTTTTGCAGCATACTTGGCAACAGTTTTCGCTCTTTTTCTCTCGCGAGCTTTCATTGATTCTTTGGCCATAACTAACTCTTTTTAAAGGGTAATCCCAATTCGCTCAACAATGACTTCGCTTCCTTGTCTGTTTTGGCAGACGTAACAAAAGAAATGTCCATTCCTGAAATTTTGTTAACCTTGTCTATATCGATTTCGGGGAAAATGATCTGTTCTGTTATCCCCAAGTTATAATTTCCTCTTCCGTCAAAACCATTGGCTTTCACTCCCTGAAAATCTCTTACTCTGGGTAGCGCAGAAGTGACCAAACGGTCTAAAAATTCATACATGCGCTCCCCTCTCAGGGTAACCTTGGCACCAATAGGCATTCCTTTTCGCAGCTTAAAAGCAGCAACGTCTTTTTTGGAAATGGTAGAGATGGCTTTCTGTCCAGAGATTCCTGTCAGTTCGTCGAGCGCGTAGTCGATCAATTTCTTATCGGCCACAGCGGCACCTACTCCACGACTGATGACAATCTTTTGCAGCTTGGGAACCTGCATTACATTGGGATACCCAAATTCTTCTTTCAACGCAGCAATAATGCGATCGTTGTATTCTTTCTTAAGTCTTGCTTGATAACTCATTAAACTACTTCATTATTTATTTTAGCAAAACGAACCTTGTTTCCATCTTCTTCTCTATAACCGACACGGGTGGCTTCACCATCGGCAGTGGTCAAAGAGAGGTTAGAAATATGGATCGGCGCTTCTTTTTCAACAATTCCACCTTGGGGATTTTGGGCACTAGGCTTGGCGTGTTTTTTAATCATATTCACACCCTCGATGATGGCCTTATTTTGGTCGCGCATCACCTTGATCACCTTACCTTCTGAACCTTTGTGTTCTCCGGCAATGACCAGTACCTTATCGTCTCTTTTTATTTTTATCTTAGCCATAACTATGATTTTTAAAGCACTTCGGGTGCCAATGATACGATTTTCATAAATTGCTTGTCGCGAAGCTCTCTGGCCACAGGGCCAAAAACACGTGTTCCTCTCATTTCTCCGGTAGGATTCAACAATACACACGCATTGTCATCGAAACGGATATAAGAGCCATCGGCACGACGAACCTCTTTGGTGGTACGCACTACAACCGCTTGGGAAACTTGTCCTTTTTTGACCGTTCCTGAAGGAGATGCTTCTTTGACAGATACTACTATCTTGTCTCCCAAGGAAGCATATCGTCTTTTGGTTCCTCCCAATACCCTAATGGCCAATACTTCTTTGGCTCCGGTATTGTCAGCTACTTTTAATCTGGATTCTTGTTGTAACATGATTATTTAGCTCTTTCTATTATTTCAACCAATCGCCAGCATTTTGATTTACTCAAAGGACGGGTTTCCATTATCTTAACGGTGTCGCCGATGTTACAATCATTGAGGTGATCGTGTGCGACGTATTTTTTGGTCTTTAAAACGAATTTTCCATACATGGGGTGCTTGACCCTTTTGACCTCTGATACAACGATGGATTTTTCCATTTTATTGCTAGTCACAATACCAATACGTTCTTTTCTTAAATTTCTATTTTCCATGTCCTCAGGCGATAATTTCATTTTGCTTGGCAGCAATGGCTGTCAATAATCGGGCTACTGTTTTTCTGACCGTTTTGATCAGCAAAGGATTTTCGAGTGGACTAACTGCGTGATTCATTTTCAAATCGGAGAGTTGCTTTTGAAACTCTACCAGCTTGTCTTGCAAGTCCTCAAGAGATAATTTTTCGATTTCTGATTTTTTCATTTTCTTCTAAAATTAAGCTTGAAAATCTCTAGCAATGATAAACTTTGTTTTAACGGGTAATTTTTGTGCAGCCAATCTCAAAGCTTCCTTGGCCACAGCCAAAGGAACACCTGCAATCTCAAACATAATTCGACCCGGCCTTACTACGGCTACAAAATATTCGGGAGCTCCTTTTCCTTTACCCATCCTTACTTCCAAAGGCTTTTTGGTAATGGGCTTGTCTGGAAAAATTTTGATCCACAATTGACCCTCTCTCTTCATATATCGGGTAGCAGCGATCCTTGCAGCTTCGATCTGTCGGGAGGTAATGAATTTTGAATCCAAAGACTTGATACCATACATACCGTTGGACAACTGGCTTCCTCTTTGGGAAATCCCCTTCATGCGCCCTTTTTGCGCTTTTCGGAATTTGGTTCTTTTAGGTTGTAACATTTTACCTATCTATTATTGTTGTTTCTTCTTCTTTGCTGACGTCCGCCGGATCCGCCTTTGTTGTTTCCGCCTCCAGAATTTTTGGACATACCTACCAGGGGTGAAAGCTCTCTTTTTCCAAAGACTTCACCTTTCATGATCCATACTTTGATGCCCAAACGACCGTAAGTCGTATGTGCTTCAACCAAGGCGTAATCAATATCGGCTCTAAAAGTTGACAATGGTATCCTTCCCTCTTTGTAGGATTCTGATCGTGCCATTTCTGCACCGTTCAATCGGCCAGAGATTTGGATTTTGATCCCCTCAGCATTCATACGCATCGAGGCAGCAATGGCCATTTTGATGGCTCGTCGGTAAGAAATTCTACTTTCGATCTGACGGGCAACACTTGCGGCAACCAACTGTGCGTCTAACTCGGGACGTTTGATTTCAAATATATTGATTTGAATGTCCTTATTGGTGATCTTTTTCAACTCCTCTTTCAACTTGTCTACCTCTTGCCCTGCCTTACCGATAATGATTCCCGGACGGGCTGTTGTAATGGTAATGGTAATGAGTTTTAAGGTACGTTCGATGATTACGTTAGAAACACTAGCTTTGGCCAAACGGGCGTGAATGTATCTTCTGATTTTGTCGTCTTCAGCCAATTTATCTCCGTAGTTTCGACCGCCGAACCAGTTGGAATCCCATCCTCTGATGATTCCCAAACGATTACCGATAGGATTGGTTTTTTGTCCCATATTAATTTTCTAAATTATTGGCTCCCAATACTAGGGTTACATGATTGGAGCGTTTTCTAATTCTGTGTGCTCTTCCTTGTGGTGCAGGACGAAGACGTTTGAGCATCTTTCCACCATCCACTTTAATTTCTTTGACAAACAAAGCCGCTTTTTCAACATCAGCCTCTTCGTTTTTGGCTTGCCAATTTGAGATGGCAGACATTAAAAGTTTTTCCAATTTTCTGGAAGCCTCTTTTGGACTGAATTTCAATATAGCCAATGCCTTGTTGACATTTTCTCCTCTCACTTGATCGGCAACCAATCTCATTTTACGAGGCGAAGTCGGACAATTGTTGAGTTTAGCAAAAGCTATGTTTTTGTTAGCTTCTTTTATCGCTGCTGCGGATTCTCTTTTACGTTTTCCCATGTCCGTAAATTATTTTTTTCCTTTATTTTTTGCCCCAGCATGTCCTCTAAATGAACGGGTGGGAGAAAATTCTCCTAACTTGTGACCAACCATGTTTTCTGTAATGTATACAGGAACAAACTGGCGTCCGTTGTGAACACCAATGGTTTGGCCTACAAAGTCGGGAGTGATCAATGAAGCACGCGACCATGTTTTGATCACTGACTTCTTATTTTCTTCTACGTTTTTCTGAACCTTTTTTTCAAGGCTAAGTGCAACGAAGGGTCCTTTTTTTAATGAACGAGCCATAATTGATTATTTTTTTCTGCGTTCTATGATAAATTTATTACTCGCTTTAGTCTTAGAACGGGTTCTGAATCCTTTAGCAGGAATACCATTTTTAGACCTGGGGTGTCCTCCAGAGGCACGGCCTTCTCCACCACCCATGGGGTGATCGACAGGGTTCATGGCTACAGGACGTGTTCTGGGTCTTCTGCCGATCCATCTTGATCGACCTGCTTTACCGGAAACCAATAATTGATGATCGGAATTGGAAACCACTCCAATGGTTGCCATACAGCTGGTAGGAATCGATCGCGTCTCACCAGAGGGCAACTTGATGGTGGCCAATTTCCCTTCTCGGGCCATCAACTGTGCAAATGCTCCGGCACTTCGTGCCAAAACTGCACCTCCACAGGGATTCAATTCTATACAAGAAATGATGGTACCCAATGGAATATTGGAGAGGTACAAAGCATTGCCCACCTCGGGTGCTGCCTTTTCTCCTGAGCTAATTTTTTGTCCCACTTGAAGACCATTCTGGGCAATGATGTATCGCTTTTCACCATCTTTGTATTCCAATAGGGCGATAAAGGCGGTTCGGTTGGGATCGTATTCTATGGATTTAACCTCTGCGACAACATCAAATTTGTTACGCTTAAAGTCAACCAAACGATATCTTTTCTTGTGTCCGCCACCACGGTGACGCACAGTCATTTTCCCCTTGTTGTTTCTTCCTCCAGTGCGCTTCTTCGGAACGAGCAAACTCTTCTCCGGCTTATCAGTAGTAATTGCGTCAAATCCATTTACTACTCTAAAACGCTGCGCGGGGGTTACTGGCTTTAATTTTCTTACTGACATCAGACGCGTTTAAAGATTACTATAA
>CALKCR010000035.1:0-105701 GCA_938082715.1 uncultured Flavobacteriaceae bacterium
TAATAAAAATTCAGCCCTAACAAACGCCAACAAACCTATATGGGGAACTTGTCCGCAATAAATACAGTAAGCAATCTTCCTCAATCACCCCCTATACTTCGCATTAAGTCAGTTGCCAATCCCTAATGGGTAGCGTTCTGATTTATTTTTATATTAGCTTTTTCATAGTGATTAATTTACATCACAATATACCAATTTCAAGAAATACCTATTTTTAAGCATATCTAATATTTAAATAAAATGGGGAAAAATACGGTAAAGTTTGAAAAAAAGTGGCTTGATAGGACTATACCTATTAGGTTTAAAATTAATTATTGGTTATTAAAAAAACTTGGTTTGGAAGGCTTTAGAATACTTTTTATTATAGGAGGAGTAGCGTTAACAGTTACTGTTTATGAATTTATTTTACCTCTTAATAGTTAACTACCTCTTTAAAAAAAACAATAGGGAGCCTTAAAACATTACCTTCTTAAACACAATAGCCCCTTAAAGGTCTATAGGTTGAATTTATCAGAAATGTTTCTTCTTATTGTACTTGCTCTTAGCAGCCTTGAATAACGAGTAACCCATCACAGCGTACTGGTAGTTTTTAATGGCGAAGCGGAGTAATCTAAACATCTAAGTTATTTAATGATGTATTTTGGAGGGGCTGAAATATATCCTAATTCAACCAAAAAATCATCCATTTTGTTTACTGTATCTATAAACGCACCGTTGTGATTTCTTCTACAGTTAAAAAAACCGTGATCCTCTCCTTCATATAGAAACAATCTGCAAAAATTGTTAAACATTTTCATTTTAGAATTAAATAAAATCACCATTTCTGGACTGACTACAGTATCACTGTCTCCGTGAAAAATTAATGTAGGAGGTGTTTCTTTGTCGATATAGTTATAAGGTGAGAAAAGATTTGGATCAACGCCTATCACCTCCATATTTCTTTTGAATCTTGAGTCATTTAGTTTATATTCTTCAACTGATGCTGTAATCACTCCAGGATTAAAAAGCACCATAGCATTGGGCTTTGAACTTATCTTTTGATCTTCATTTTCCTCATCAAACATTTTTATGGTTCCGGTAGCTGCAGCTAAATGACCTCCTGCAGATCCTCCACTTGCAATAATTTTATTAGGATCAACACCCAATTGTTTTGCATTCTTTCTAACCCATCTTATAGCTGATTTAGCGTCTTTTAAACAATAAATTGCTTTAGTATTGTTTCTGGATAGTACTCTATAATCAGCAAGTATAGCAACAATTCCTCTTTCACTTAAATAATTGCAGTATTCTTCAAATTGCTTTGGTGTTCCACCTCTCCAACCGCCTCCAAAGAAAAAAACAATTGCTGGTTTTGGGGTAGAAAGGTTATGTTTTTGTGGGATTAAAAACCCATAAATTAAGATCCATACCTTCTGTTTTTTTATAAGTATGAATCTGATCACTTTTTATTTCTGGGGGCCAACTTTCAATTTTAAATTGCGCAAAAGAAATAATTGGGATAGTTAGAAGAAGAAGTGTCAGTTTTTTCATATAAATGATTTACATCACAATATACCAATTTCTTTAAACACCTGTTAGTCATATAAATCAGAAAAACCCTCAAGTGATTTAAAATCACAAAGGGTTTTGTCTGGGGGAGTTTTAGGGGGTATTGCGAATCAAAGTTTGAGAGTAGTCAGGTGTCCCATTGTCCCACCCCTAGGGTATGGGACAGTGGGACGCTCATAAAAAAATATAGTCTCTAATTTTAAAATGTCTATCTTGAAATAAAAAATATGAAAAAAATTCTCTTTGTATTAATGATTGTTTATGGCAGTTTTGTTAATGCTCAAGAAATTGAAAATCCTATTTCAATTGGTGAGAGTCCTTCAATAGATACCATTGATATTCAAGACTCAATTCAATCAGATTATAAAATTAAAAGGATCTCAATTGGTCTTAAGTTGGGAGTTCCTAATATTGCCTCTCTTGGAGTCCAATACACACTTCCATTTCTAAATAATCATCTAGCACCTTATTTCGAATACTCTTCATACAATTATAATGAGGATGAGATGGAGGGTAGCTTGAAATTTTCTGAGTTTGGTGCATCTTATTTTTTTAATGAAAAAGGAAGGGGACTATATTTAGGTTTAGGTGTATCAAGTTTGAAAATTGATGCCACTTATAATGACATATCATTGGACTTTGGAAAAACTGGATCTGGAACTGCTGAAATTGCTTTAAATACAACTAATTTAAAACTAGGACTTAAAACTGGAGGTCGGATCTATTTTAGATTAGAAGTGGGTTATGGAATGGGTACTTTACCTCAAACCGTTTCCTTTAAGGCAACAGATAACTCGAACCCATCATACACAGAGACCACTACGGAGGATATTCCCGAAATACCAGGAATATCTGAAAATGGATTAATCATTGGAAATATAGGTTTAGGTTTATCCTTCTAATTGAATTATAATCCACAAAATCACCCCCTATACTTCGCATTAAGTCAGTTGCCAAATAGTTGCCAAGAATTAGTAACTTTAGAGTAAGTTATTTGTTAAATCATCTAAAAGAAAAACCCTCACAATGCGAGGGTTGTTTGGTGGAGAAGATCGGACTCGAACCGACGACCTCTTGACTGCCAGTCAAGCGCTCTAGCCAGCTGAGCTACATCCCCGTTTTGGCTTGGCATCAAAAATACAACAAAGCTTTAAATTTAGAAACCTCTTTCCAACATTCGCGCAATATTATGCTATATTTAATACAATGACTGTACTAAAAATCAAATGGTTTTGGCTTTTACTGCTATGGTTTTCAGTGGGTTTCGCCCAAGGCGATGCCAATTTACTACTGCAATACAATCGCGGACCTGATCTGGATGCCTTTTACCGCAAGTGGAATTTTGACCTCCACGCTCATATCATTTATGGAAATATGCGGGAAAACTATACCGTTCGTAAAATCACCTACTCCGTCGGGACTTATATTCAATTCAAATTTTCAAAAACATTTGCCCTTAATTCCGGGGCTGATTATTTCAATCTGAGCTATCAATACAACCTTCGTAAAAATCAAACCTATGATCAACTGACCTACCTCAGCATCCCCCTGACCCTGCGGGTTTTTCCCTCAAGAAAAATCCATTTTGAAATGGGTTTGCTATATAACCAGCTGCTCAGTGCGCAAAACACAAAAATCGTCGACCTAAAAAACCGGAGCAATGAATATCCCAAGGGGGTTTTTAAAAATGCTTTTGGTTGGCTTTTTGCAACCCAATACAACGTTTGGAAAAGATTTGATGTCTCCCTTCAGTTTCGTTTTTTTAAAAAAGAAATAGATCCGCTTAGAGATCAAAAAAATAATTTTGACGCCTTTCTTTTAGGCGTTCATTTTTATGTCCTTAACCCCAAGAAAAAACCAAAATAAAAGCGACTAGAAAAACCTTGCTATTGAAATGTTTAGGTAGGGATGGCGTGCGTTAACCTGAAGTTCGTTGTCTTTGGAAATGCTGCTCCAAAGCGTAAGCAACCTCCATTTTTTGCCGTAAAATGCAAAGCCGGCTTCAAGACCGTTTTTATAGCGAATGCTCTTCAGCACAAAGGGGGCCTGATTGTCAAATAAACTCCCGGAGATCATATAATCGTGCAAGCGATACTCCTGTCGTGTTCCCAGATAGATCCCATATCCTTTGGTTTGCATCTCTAAAGGATTACCCAAGAATGCGAGTGCCTGAGTGCTCCCCACCAAAAACCCCAAACGCCCTCCGGCAGCCATACGTTGGGTCCCTAAATTTCCGAAAAACTCGTACAAAAAGGCCAATCGATTCCCCAATGGCAATCGCTTTCTTTGCATTACATTGAGGTTGAGGTGAAACCTTTGGGGCAAAGCCTTAAACCAAGCCACATCCCGCAAGCCCAAAACCTTATCATGATAAAAATTTTGAAAATAGGGGGCTAAAGAAGCCTTGCCCGTCATCCCCAACTTTATCGATACTCCCCATGCCGAAAGGGCGGTTTTGTATTTCTCAAAAGAGCGTTCCAAAAACAACCAACCCCCATAGGGATAATCAAATTTATTTGTATCAATGGTATAGCGGTTAGAAGGGGTATAAATTTCCTGTCCTAAAGTCCAATGCAAGTATGTTTTGGGATAGGCCTCCTCTAGTTCGCCTTTAGGCTTTAGCTCTCCTATACTGATAAAAATTCCACTAGAGTAGTAACGATCCAGACCAAAATAAAGGTCATTCTCTACCCCAAGGTTGAGGTATCGCTGGCCAAATGACGAGCCCGAACAGAGCAACAATGCGATCAATAAAGGCAAAAAAGCAGATTTCATTGGTCAATATTGTCGGAATTTAACCATCATTTTTGGAATTTGCCTTCAAAAATGATTTCAATTTGAGCAGAGCCGCCCCAAAACAAAATAGATTGGCTATTTTTGAAATTAAATGGAAGGAAGCGTTCACTTAGAAAAAAACAACAAGATCGGAAGGATCAGGTTTTTCCATCCCAAAGGAAACAGCCTGCCCTTCGCCCTATTGCAAAAGCTGATCAAGGCCCTTGAAACCGCCGAGGCCGATCCCGATATCGGAGTAGTCGTTTTGGAAAGTGAGGGCAATGCCTTTTGTGCCGGTGCCTCGCTAAGCGAATTAAAAAGGGTAGAAAGCCTGGAGCAGGGTACCGCCTTTTTTATGGGCTTTGCCGATTTACTCAATACCATCCGAAAAATGTCAAAATTTCTATTGGCCAGCGTCCAAGGCAAGGTCGTAGGGGGTGGCGTAGGATTGGTTGCCGCTTGTGACTATGCCTTTGCTACCGATGCTGCCTTGATCAAACTCTCCGAACTGTCGATCGGTCTGGGGCCCTATGTGATCGAACCCGCTGTTAGCCGCAAAATAGGAACTACCGCTTTCGCCCAATTGTCTCTGGACAGCGCCCAGTGGAAAAGCGCCCAGTGGGGTCTCGACAAAGGACTTTATGCCGAATGTGTCACTGATCAACAAGCCTTGAACCGAACTGTAAACCAAAAGGCAGAAAGACTGACCGGTTACGCCCCCCAAGCCTGCCGAGCATTGCGAAAACTTCACTGGAAAAACACCCAACACTGGGACAGCCTTTTGCCCGAAAATGCCAAAATCACCGCGCAGTTGACCCTATCCGATTTTACTCAAAACAAGATCAAATCACTCTAACTAATGGATAAAAAAGTTCGTGTCACCAAACAATTTAAATTTGAAACCGGACATGCACTCTACGGCTACGACGGACTGTGCAAAAACGTCCACGGCCACAGTTATAAGTTGGACGTAACCGTCATCGGCCAACCCATTGCAGACCCCCAACACGTTAAAAACGGAATGGTCATCGATTTTGGTGATCTTAAAACCATTGTCAATAAAGAGATTGTCCACCCCTTTGACCATGCCACAGTGCTCAACGTCAACTCCCCTCATGTAGAGATCGCCAACGAAATGGAAAGCAGAGGCCATAAAATCTTAAGAGTAGGCTATCAGCCCACCAGCGAAATGATGATCTTAGACTTTGCAGTAAAGCTTAAGGCCAAACTACCCAATCATTTAAAATTGTTTTCTTTAAAACTACGGGAAACGGGCACCGCTTTTGCGGAATGGTATAACGAGGATCAATAAGCAATCGCTCGATTTACTGAGACCATTCCGTAGGTTTTCGATCCCATCGGTGTTTTTTAAGCGCCTTATAAAGCGTTGCATCAAGAGCAACCCCATCACTGCAATCGATATTGGCTTTTACATTTCTGGGTTTTCGCATTCCGGGGATCACAGTTCCTACGATTTTGTTTTCCAAAATAAACCTTAAAGCCATGGTGGCCATATCCATAGGGTTGGGGACCAAAGGACGGAGCAGGTCGGCTCTTTCGGCACTGGAATTGAGGTTTTCCGGTACAAAATAAGTCCCCCGCCAGTCGCCTTCGGGAAAAGTAGTCTCCCGGGTGATGTTTCCCGTTAGGGTACCTTCGTCAAAAGGTACCCGGGCAATGACCGCGATATCATTGGCTTGGCAAAAAGGAAACAACTGGTCCTCCGGTGATTGGTCAAATATATTGTAAATGACCTGTACCGCATCGATCAGTCCGGTTTCCATGGCTTTAATTCCATTTTCGGGTTCCCAACGGTTCATGCTGATTCCCATTGCCGCCACTTTACCCTCTTTTTTAAGGTCTTCTGCCAGCCGCTGCCATTCCTCTTTTTCGGCCCATCCGTCATCCCAGGTGTGAAATTGTATCAAATCGATTTGCTCCAATCCCAAGTTGGTTAGGGTTTTTTCGGTGTATTCCCTTATGTGCTGTTCGGGATAGGACTCCTCAAAGCGATAGTGCGGTCTGGCCGGCCACCGAAAATTCATTGGAGGGATCTTACTGGCAGTATAAAGCTGGGTGTTGGGATGTGCTTTTACCAACTGGCCCAGCAGTCGTTCACTGTGTCCCTCGCCATAGCCCCAAGCGGTATCAAAAAAATTGACCCCTCCCTCTACGGCCAGATGCAGTGACTGCATCGACTGGGCGTCGTCGGAGGCCTTCCAGCTGCCCATGCCCCACATGCCATAGCCAATTTCACTCAACTTCCAATCGGTTCTTCCAAATCGTCTGTAGATCATAATTGTCTATATAAATTATATTTTGATGCCTTTTCAAGACAAGAGGTCAAAAGCCCAATTGATCCAGATCGGCTTTGGGTTTGGCCGGTACAGTAGGGTCCGCATCGTTTTCGTATTCCTCACAGTCCAGAGGGATGTTCACCACCTCGGGCACTAAAAACTCCTCCTGGGAAATCCCCAATTCCTCATTTTCATAGGCCCCTTTCATGTACAAAGCCCAAATGGGCAAAGCCATGGTAGCGCCCTGTCCAAAGGCGATTTCCTCAAAGTGGATCGAGCGATCCTCCCCGCCTACCCAGACTCCTGTTACCAAATTGGGCACCATGCCCATAAACCATCCGTCACTTTGATTTTGGGTGGTCCCGGTTTTTCCGGCAATGGGGTTTTCAAAAATATAGGGATAGCCTGTCACCACTTTTTCATATACATAATTCGTTTTTTCCAGTCCGGCGTGGCGCAATCTGGCCCCCGATCCGTGCTCGGTTACCCCTTGCATGAGATTGACCGTAACATAGGCCGCTTCTTCGCTGATCACATCTTTAGTTTTGGGAACCACCTCAAACAAAGCCATTCCGTTTTTATCCTCGATCCTAGTGATCACAATGGGCTGGATATAAATTCCCTGATTGGCAAAGGTGCCATAGGCCCCCACCAACTCAAAGAGACTGATGTCGGGGGTTCCCAATGCGATCGAGGGTACTTTGGGGATATAGGTAGTTACTCCTGTTTTTCTGACCAGATCGATCACCGGTCGGGGGCCTACCTTGTCCATGATCCTGGCACTGATGGTATTGACCGAGTTGGCCAGGGCGTTTTTGAGGGTTCGGGTACGGCCATAACGGTCGCCCGAATTTTTGGGACACCAGGGATCCATATTCCCGTGTCTCATGGCATCGATACAGTACAAAGCGTCGGGCAGTTTGTCGCAGGGAGAGAGCTTGAGCTGATCGATGGCCGTGGCGTATAAAAAGGGTTTAAAGGTGGAGCCAATTTGTCGGCGGCCTTGCTTGACTTGGTCGTATTGAAAGTGCTTGTAGTTGAACCCTCCTACCCAGGCTTTGACGTGACCCGTTTGGGGTTCCATCGACATCATGGCGGCCCGCAGGAAGTGTTTGTAGTAGCGAATCGAGTCCATCGGGGTCATGATGGTATCGATTTCACCTTTCCAACTGAAGACCTGCATGGGTACAGGCTTAAAAAAGCTTTCCAAAAGGGCTGCTTCGTCCATCCCCGCCACTTTGCCTTTTCGCCAGCGCTCACTGCGGTAGGCCGTTCGGGTCAAAAGGGTATCGATTTCCCCCTCCCGCAAATCCAAAAAGGGTGCGGTTGGATTCAGCTCCTGGGTGTTTTGAAGAAAAAATTCTTTTTGCAAATTCTTCATATGATCCGAAACAGCATTTTCACCCAAGGCCTGCAGTCGGGAATCGATGGTGGTATAGATTTTTAACCCATCGCGGTAGAGGTTGTAGGATTTGCCATCAGCTTTGGGATTTTTCCGAATCCATTTTTTCATAAACTCTTGCAAATAGGCGCGAAAATAAGTGGCCAGACCTTCGCGGTGGGACTCGGGCGAAAAATCAATTTTCAGTGGAAGGGCCGATAGGGAATCTTTTTCCTCCGGGCTGATTAATTCATTACGGAGCATCTGCTGAAAAACCACATTGCGTCTTTCCTCAACCATTTGCGGGCGCCGCAAGGGATTGTATAAAGAGGAGTTTTTGAGCATCCCCACCAGGGTGGCTGATTGCTCCAATGTCAGGGCCTCGGGGGTGGTATCAAAATAAATTTTTGCTGCCGATCGCACCCCATCGGCATTGTATCCAAAATCATAGATGTTGAGGTACATGGCGATGATCTCATTTTTGGTGTACCGTCTTTCGAGCTGGACCGAAAGCACCCATTCTTTGATCTTTTGGAGTAGGGCTTCTTTTTTGTTGCGGGAGCGCACCCCGACAAAAAGCTGTCGGGCCAACTGTTGGGTAATGGTACTGGCTCCGCCTTTTTTTCCCAAATAAAATACAGCCCTAAGGGTCCCCCGCCAATCGATCCCCGCATGGTCATAATAGCGTTCGTCCTCGGTGGCGATCAGTGCCTGGACAATGTTTTGCGGCAGTTCGTCGTAGGTGATGGGTGTGCGGTTGTCGTTAAAGTAAAATTTTCCCAATACCACCCCGTCGGAGGAAATGATTTGCGTGGCCAAATTGGTTTTGGGATTTTCCAACTGCTCCAGTGGAGGCATGGGCCCCATATAGCCCAAAGCCGCAATGCCAAAAATGCACACCCCCGACAATAACAGTGTGAGAAAAAGCAACCAAAAAACCCAGATGAACTTTTTGTAATTCCTCTTTTTAGATTTTTTCTTTTTGGGTTTACTCATCTTCTAAAATTTCCTCCACGGCAAAACCTACACCCACGATTCCCTCCAGGGAATCCATGCCACGATCACTGCCATTGAATCGCAATGCGTGTTCCAATTGAACATTTAGGTTTTCTGCTGTGGGTAATTCATAATTTTCTTTCCACCAGAGTTTGCTTTCCTTGACTTCTAGGAATCCTTTCCCCAACCACTGGCCTTGTGCATTGGCCATGGCGTATTCCAGTGTATCGCAAAGCAAAAGGGAATCTCCCGTTTTTAGGCGTGCAATCAAAAACAGATTGGAAAAGGGATATTGTCGGTTGTTTCGGATATAAATCATCATATTGACCGGTTGATCGCTTGTAGCATCGATGTCAAAAACCACTTTTTCCAAGGCGGGCCAATGCCCCTCGAAATTGCGGTAATCCATAAAGTGCCGGGGCTTGCCACAAGCAAAAATTATACTCAAGATCAACAGCGAAAATATAGGGTACTTGCTAAGCATTGTTTTGACGCCGGTTGGGCTTGCGTTTTTTTCTCCTTTTGTTTTTGGAACTTTTGGGGCGATCAAAGCGATTCAAACTGTCTTGACCCACTACATTTTCGAATACCACATCTGGTTTTTCCAAAGCTGTAATGGTTTCTTCGGCTGAGTATTCTTCAAGACCGGGGACTTTTTCTTTGTTCTTGTTTTTGGCGATGATCTCCTGAACCGATGCCAGTGTCAGCATATGCCAGTTCATCCATTCGCCTTTGTAGGCATACCACAATTGCTCCTTAAAAATATCCATTTTTTGCAATACGGCCACTCCTTTTTCGGTTTGGAGTTTGACCTCTGATTTGGGAAAGGTTTTAAGCGCAGTGCGATAGGCGTCCAATTCGTAATTCAAACAGCATTTGAGTTTTCCACATTGACCCGCCAGTTTGAGGGGATTAAGGGACAACTGCTGGTAGCGGGCGGCAGCGGTAGATACCGAACGGTAGTCGGTCAACCAAGTGGAGCAACACAGTTCCCGTCCACAGGAGCCAATGCCTCCAAGACGCGAAGCCTCTTGGCGCAAACCGATCTGCCGCATCTCGATCCGAATGGAAAAGGCCTGGGCCATGTCCTTGATCAACTGTCGGAAATCCACCCGACTGTCGGCCGTATAGTAAAAGGTTGCCTTTTTGCCATCCCCTTGAAATTCTACATCGGAGAGTTTCATCTCCAGTCCCAAACCGATAGCCAGTTCACGGGCCCGTTTTTGGATTTGTGGCTCTTTGTCTCTTAGGGCGTGCCATTTGTCTATTTCCTGTTGGCTGGCCTTGCGCAATATTTTGGAGACCTCCTCACTGTCATGGGCGATCTTTTTCTTTTTCATCTGAAAGCGAACCAATTCCCCGGTCAAGGTCACCAGTCCCAGATCATAGCCATTGTCTACCTCGGTGATCACGGGGTCACCAACCGCCACACTCAGGCCCTCGGGCAGGGTAAAAAATTCTTTTCGGCTGTTTTTAAACCGCACCTCCACCAGGGAAAAGGACGGCTTGCCGCCGGGCATTTCCATATTGCCCAACCAGTCAAAAACCGTCAGTTTATTGCAACTGTCCGTCCCGCAGGTGCCGTTACTTTTGCAACCGCGCGGGGAACCGTTTCCGTTACTGGCACATGATGCGCAACCCATAGATCTGTATTAGCGTTTAAAGATAAGGTTAATTCGAGGGATAGGGGAAATGCAAAATCCTAAATTAATGTTTAAATTTCAACACTTCGGATCGGCCTTTTTTAAAGATTTTGTTGCTGTTGTGTTTTCCCTTTCGCCGCTTCCTTTGTTCTTCGATGGGCAGATTGACAATCTTTTGGCAGTCGTCAGAACAGCAAGTTTGTCTTTTTTCTTGGCAAGAATCGCATTGGATAAACAACAGGTGACAGGCCTCATTGGCACAATTTACATGGCTGTCGCAGGGGGCACCGCATTGGTGGCATTGAGCGATTACATGCTCACTTATTTGTTCTTCCCGGCGCTCGTCGAAAACAAAGTTTTTACCGATAAACTGATTTTCCAAACCCTTTTCATTGACCTGACGGGTATATTCGATGATACCGCCCTCCAATTGAAAAACATTTTTAAATCCTTTATGTTTAAAGTAAGCGCTCGCCTTTTCACATCGGATCCCTCCCGTACAATACATTAACAGCTTTTTGTCTTCTTTGTGATGGGCCAGGTCTTGTTCGATCAATGGCAGGGATTCTCTAAAGGTATCTACATCGGGAGTGACTGCTCCTTTAAAATGACCGATCTCACTTTCATAGTGGTTGCGCATGTCCACACAAACGGTGTCGGGCTCGGCCAAAAGGGCGTTAAACTTTTCGGCATTGAGGTGGGTACCCTTTTGGGTTACGTCGAAGGTGGCATCGTCCAGCCCATCGGCCACGATCTTGTCCCGCACTTTGACGGTGAGTTTTAAAAAGGACTCATTGTCTTGCTCCACGGCAAAGTTGAGCCGTACCCCTTTTAAAAAACGGATCCCGTCCAAAAAGTTTTTAAAGTCATCAAAGCGGGGTGCCGGAACCGACAACTGGGCGTTGATACCTTCATGGGCCACATAGATTCGGCCCAATACGTCCATTTCGTTCCAGTGCAGGAACAAATGATCTCTTAATATCTGTGGATTTTTGACTTGGTGGTACTGATAAAACGATAGGGTAAGCCGTTCTGTTCCGGCTTCGGCAATCACTAGGCGTCGTTCTTCAGCACTTAATTTGTTGTACAGTTGCATGCTATAAACGTTTCAGTGTTGTGTGGTAAAGTTAAGCAATTCCCATTGTTTTGTTTTATATTTTGATTTTCCAATTTTTTAATTTCACTCGTCTTGTTATTATTTTAGTAGCTCCTTTTGCCATGCTTTTTATTATTGTTAACTGGATCTTTAAGCGTTAACACGATCCGTAACAAAGTCAATCACGACCGGGTCAACACCAGGAGCTCATCTAAGTTACAATATTGATGATATATCACCAATTGATTGTCGCAAACCGCTTCAAAAACTATCGCAAAACCACCGTCCTTGAAGAATAAGCTAAAAATTCCCCCCCTACCCGACTGCCCTGTCTGCAAAAGGAAGGCTTGACATTGTTAATAATCCTTTTCCAACGCTATTGTACCCCACGGTCAGAAATAGTAAATTCGTTAAAAAAAGTGCACTATGGCAGACGCAAATGAAGCAAAAAAGAAAGCCTTACAGCTTACCTTAGACAAGCTGGACAAGACCTACGGCAAAGGTGCCGTAATGAAAATGGGTGATGAGGCCATCGAAGAGGTCGAAGCCATTTCTTCGGGTTCCATTGGATTGGATTTGGCCCTGGGCGTGGGAGGATATCCCCGCGGTAGAGTGATCGAGATCTACGGTCCGGAATCTTCGGGTAAGACCACCCTTACCCTCCATGCCATTGCCGAATGCCAAAAAGCGGGAGGCATCGCGGCCTTTATCGATGCAGAGCATGCCTTTGACCGCTTCTATGCCGAAAAACTAGGGGTAGATGTGAGCGAACTCATCATCTCCCAACCCGACCACGGTGAGCAGGCCCTGGAAATTGCAGACAACCTCATCCGTTCCGGAGCAATAGACATTGTGGTGGTGGACTCTGTAGCTGCCTTGACCCCCAAAAGCGAGATCGAAGGCGAAATGGGCGACTCCAAAATGGGCCTACACGCCCGATTGATGTCCCAAGCCCTGCGAAAACTCACCGCCTCCATCAGCAAAACCAATTGTACCGTTTTCTTTATCAACCAACTGCGGGAAAAAATTGGGGTGATGTTCGGCAATCCCGAAACCACCACCGGAGGAAACGCACTTAAATTCTATGCCTCTGTTCGATTGGACATCCGCCGTTCTACTCAGATCAAAAGTGGCGACGCCGAAGTGATGGGAAACAAAACCCGCGTCAAAGTGGTCAAAAACAAAGTGGCACCCCCTTTCCGTACCACAGAATTTGACATCATGTATGGCGTGGGCATCTCCAAAATGGGGGAGATCATCGACCTGGGGGTCAACTATGAGATCATCAAAAAATCTGGTTCTTGGTTTAGCTATGGCGATGCCAAATTGGGACAAGGGCGCGATGCCGTCAAATCCCTGCTGGAAGACAACATCGAACTGATGGAAGAGTTGGAAACCAAGATCATGGAAACCGTCAAAGCCATAGAATAATCCATTCTTGAATCAGAGCAAAGGAATTGGACCTCTCAGCATTTAAAGAAAAAATGTCGGCCTTGGCCGCTGCACAAATGCCCTTTTTTTTCCTGATCGATTTCGAACTGCAAAAACCCATGATCTGTCATTTGGAAGAGGCTCAAAATCTGGGCTTTGAATTCGAAGTAAAAGGCTTTCGCAATTTCGATCCCCAGGACCGGAAACCCTCCCCCACCCCACTGTCCATTGCTCCGGTTCCCAAAGCAGTTTATGCTCAAGCCTACCAAAAGGTGATGGACGAAATCTATCAAGGCAATACCTTTTTGCTCAACCTGACCTTTCCCTCGGTCATCCAAACCCCACTCCATCTGGAAGACGTTTTCCACTGGGCCAAAGCCCCCTATAAATTACTGTCCCAAAACCACTTTGTGGTCTATTCCCCCGAGTGTTTTGTCAAAATCAAAGACGGCCATATCTATTCCTATCCCATGAAAGGCACCATCGATGCCCAATTGCACGAAGCAAAAAAGAAACTGGAAACCGACCCCAAAGAGATCAACGAGCACAATACCATCGTGGATCTGATCCGCAACGATCTCTCCAAAGTAGCCAAGCAAGTGCAAGTCACCCGCTTCCGCTATCTCGACAAGATCAAAACCCAAAAAAAAGAGATCTACCACACCAGCTCCGAGATTAAAGGCAAACTCTCCCACGATTGGAAAAGCCAGTTGCCCGATATCCTCTTGGGCATGCTTCCGGCCGGTTCCATTTGCGGGGCGCCCAAAGCCAAAACCGTCTCCATCATCCAAGAAGTGGAACAAGGCCCACGGGGCTATTATACCGGAATCTTTGGGTATTTTGACGGAGAAAACCTCGACAGTGCCGTCAACATCCGCTACCTTGAAAAAAAGGACGGCCAACTGCTCTACCGGAGTGGCGGTGGCATTACCTTTCTTAGCGATCTGGAATCCGAATACAACGAACTCATAGAAAAGATCTATGTACCCGTTGTTTGAATCCCTTTGTTTACAAGACGGTCAACTGCTCCACGCCCAATGGCATCGTTTGCGGTTTGAAAAAACCTACCGGCATTGTTACGGCCACTCGAATCCTTTTGATCTCTTGCAAGGTCTCAACATCCCGGCTGAATTTGCCCAAGGCAGAGTAAAACTCCGGATTCGATACAACCATAAGGGTCGAAATTTCCATTTTGAACACTACCAAATCCAAAAAATCCAAAGCCTTCGATTGGTCTATACGGAGGAAATAGATTATTCTCATAAGTATAGTAAGCGAGAAAAATTGGAGGGGCTCTTTGCCCAAAGGGGCAATTGCGATGATGTATTGATCGTCAAAAAGGGAAAGATTACTGACAGCTCCTATGCCAATGTGGTTTTTTTTGATTGTAAAGACTGGTGGACCCCAAAAGATCCCTTGCTGAAGGGAACCTGTCGTGCCCGGCTTTTGGATCAAGGGAGGATTAAGGAAGCCCAACTGGGGGTGGAAGACCTTAAAAAGTTTCAAGGGCTAAAACTGATCAACGCCCTAAGGGACATGAATCAATCGATGATTCCCATCAACCGATTGATGTATTAAACGGTTTTAGTCGCTTTTTTCCATGCTTCAATGGCATCGACTGCCGTTTGCTGAGGGTCGTTTTGTAATTCGGAATGAATGAGGTCATAGGTTTTTTGCTGTAACTCAGGGATATGGTCCCCCGTAAGCCCGACCGTAGGCAGAGGCGTGTGAATGTCTACACGAAGCACCCCGGGATAGCCGTGGGTAGTGTACCAAGGGAATTTTCTTTTACAGTCCAAAAAGACGATTGGACATATGGGCAACTGGTGCTCGATGGCGATTTTAAAAGCACCTTGCTTAAAAGGATTAAGTAAAATGGTTTCGTCTAAATATTCTTTTTCGGGAAAAATACAAACACTGTAGCCCTTTTCTAAAATCTTTCTGGCCCGGCTATAAACCCCATAACGACTTTTGGAACTGCAGCGATCCACCATTATGGCCGCACGTTTGAAGAGATGACCAAAAAAAGGGATCTTGACCAACTCTTTTTTTCCGACAAAGACAAAAGGATTGGGAGCCGTGGCAAACATCAACATGATATCGATATAACTGGAATGGTTGGCCACCAACAAATAACTCTTGTTGGGATCTAAAGCGGTCTTAGATTTTTTAATCACCCAAAAACCCGTCCCCAACAACACAAAGCGCGACCAGATGTTGCGGGCGATCCAAAAAAAAGGACGGTAGCCATTGGGTAAGACCAATAGCAATGCCAACAATGGGAACAATACCACTACCGTAACGGCAGACAATAAGTAAAACCAAATACGCCAAAGAACGATCAAAAACCTCATCAGACGGTAAAAATACATTTTCTGTAAATGGAGCAATAAGGAAATGGGGCAAACTTTGTGCAACCGTCGAAAAAAAATATCTTTGCAGGGAATCATTGACCCCCCCGTTATGGCAAGAATTTTGACCGGAGTACAATCGACAGGCGTTCCTCATTTGGGCAATTTACTGGGGGCAGTGCTTCCGGCCATCGAAATGGCGAATACCCCCAACAACGAATCTTTTTTGTTTATCGCTGACCTGCACTCCATCACACAGATCAAGGAAGGGGAACAGTTGTCCAAAAACACTTTTGCCACGGCCGCGGCCTGGTTGGCTTGTGGTTTGGATGGAGAAAAAACCATCTTTTACCGCCAAAGCGATGTAAGTCAGGTCACAGAACTGGCTTGGTTCCTGAGTTGCTTTTTTCCCTACCAGCGGCTTACCCTTGGCCATTCTTTTAAAGACAAGGCCGATGAGCTGGAAGATGTCAACGCCGGTTTGTTTACCTATCCCATGTTGATGGCCGCCGATATTTTGATCTACGACGCCGACCTGGTGCCCGTGGGAAAAGACCAATTACAACACCTCGAAATGACCCGTGATGTGGCCGGGCGATTCAACCACCAAATGGGGGAAACTTTTGTGTTGCCCAAAGAAAAAATTGAGGAGAACACCCAATACATCATTGGAACCGATGGCAATAAGATGTCCAAATCTAAAAACAACATCATCAATATTTTTCTGCCCGATAAAGCTCTGCGCAAACAGATCATGGGCATAAAAACCGACAGCAAAACTGTCGAAGAGCCCAAAGACCCAGAAAGCTGCAATGTGTTTAAAATCTATTCACTCTTGGCATCGCCCGAGTCCATCGAAGACCTGAGGAAACAATATTTTGCCGGAGGCATGGGCTATGGTCACGCCAAACAGGTTTTGTTTGAGTTAATGATGAAAAAATTCAAAAAAGAACGGGAAAAGTTCAACTACTTCCAAGACCATCCCGAAGAGGTAGAAGTTGCGTTGGCCAAAGGAGCGATAAAAGCCAGTAAAATTGCAGACGAAGTACTCCTCAGGGTAAGGCGTAAACTGGGGTTTTAGACCTATTCAAAAAACTTGCTGGGCAGCGGTTTTACACATCCTTTCATCTCCAATTTCAACAATAAAGACATGGTCTTCCCGATGGGGAAACCCGAAGCGGTAGTGATGTTGTCCAAACTTTCACAGGGAACGGATTTAAGACACTCAAATATGGCTTTTTACACTTAATCAAGTTCAATGAATAAATTTTTTTGGACCCCCGAGCTGACGGGTTCGGACTCCCAGCCCATCCCTTTGACAAGATTCTCCGCACTGGTAATCAGTTGGGCTTTTTGACTGCGGATCATTTCGTGACAGCCTTGATGAAGGGGATCGCCTACCTCGCCCGGGAAGGCAAAAAGCTCCCGATTGTATTGGTGGGCAAAGTTGGCGGTGATCATACTACAGCCATTAGATTGGAATTGAATGACCACCGTGGCATGCGACAAACCTGCAATGATGCGGTTGCGAATCAAAAAATGTTTACGGTCAAACTTTTCTTCGGTGGTGAACTCAGAAATAAAACCTCCTTCCTCCTCAATTTTATTAGAAAAAACCTTTTGTTCGGGAGAGTAAATTTGATCCTCCGTGGGCCATTCAAACAATGGTGGTCAAATCGGATTTAAGGGCTTGATTGTGTGCAATGATATCGATACCTCGTGCAAAACCCGAGACGATAATCGGATCAAACTCCCGCAGACCAGCGACCAGTTCTCGACAAATCTTTTCCCCTTGAGCATCACCGGATCGGGTACCAACGATGCTGAAGAGCTTAGGCTGACCAAAATTGAGGTTTCCCTTGTAAAACAAAACCAAGGGGGCATCGGGACAAAAAGCAAGTGTTTTGGGGTAGTCGTCATCGCCCAAAAACAAGGTTTTGATGTAGTTTTTATAAAGTTTTTCTTCGGCTTTGTAAACAGTGTCGGAATAGTTTTCCCAGCTTTTAAAGAGTTGAATATGAGCTGTCCCTGTGCCCTCTAGGGTTTAGAAATCCACCGGAGATCGCTCAAAAATGGCCCCAGGACTGCTGCAAAACTTCCATAATCTTTTGGCACGGATGTTCCCAAATCTGGGAATAAAACGCAAAAAAAGACAGGCCTGTAGTCGATTCACGGAAGAAAAAGTAAAATTTTGGTGCCCCTAAATATACTAACATCAATATTCATCGTTATTAAAAGGAGTAAATATTAGTATATTTGGGAATGCAGTTGCAACAGTACATCAAAGAATTGCTCTACCGACACGAGTGTGTTACGGTACCCAATTTCGGTGCTTTTCTCACCCGTTCGATTCATGTATTGATCCAAATGGATACAGGGGTTTTTACCCCCCCAAGGAAAGAAGTGAGTTTTAACCATCTGCTGAAAAGCAACGACGGTATACTGGCCCATTATATGGCTCATAAAGAAAATGTTTCTTATGAACAAGCCTTAAGGAAAATTGAAAAAGAGGTAATTGTTTGGAAACAAAGGCTAAATACCCAGCATTTGACTTTTGCAGGTATAGGCGAAATGCGCCTCAACCCGCAAAAGAAAATTAGTTTTTCTCCATTTGGATCAATTAATTTTGACCTGAGCTCTTTTGGGCTCATTAGTTTTATTAGAAAACCTATCTTTACCCCGCCCCTTCACACAGAAGAAACTAAACCCATTACCATCATGGAAAACGAAAACAAAGACGACCTGATGTTCACCCCAGCAGGAAATGAAAACAAGCGATCTCCTATTATGCGATATGCCATTATCGGTGTCATTGGAATTTCCCTAATTGGCGCAGTCTATTATTTCGGTAATCAATACATTGCCGATGAAAAGGCCAAGGCGACAGAAATGGCACAAAAGAAAATCAAGAGCAACGTTCAAAAAGCGACTTTTGACTTGGGTGCATTGTCCGAAGTGGATTTGACCCTAGAGGCCAATCCCGAGGTGATCGAAGACACTCCTTTGGCACAAACTTATTACAGTGTAATAGCAGGCACTTATCGATCTATGGAAAATGCCGAAAAGAAGTTGGCGCAGTTACAAGCCGAAGGTTTTGATGCAGCTTTTACCGAAGTCAATCCCGAAGGCCTTAATCGTGTGGCCTACGGTCGATTTACTTCTAAGCGTGAGGCCTTAAACTTGCACAATTACATTCGCTTCGCTCTTAAGGAGGAAGCCTGGTACCTTGAGGAAAACTAGGCTACATCCTATAAATCCAACTTTTTGGATTTTGAGGTTTTAATTCGTTAAAAACGCTGAATTGCAGGGTCGTTTTACCCGTTTGCGGATGGGTAAAGATCTCCCCTATGGGCTGTTTTGCCTTGACCCTATCTCCTTTTTTGACATAGACCTTGCCCATGTTTTTATAGGTCGTAATAAAGTTCCCATGCTTGATCAGTATGGTGGGGTTACTGCCTTTAAAGCTGAGTATGGTCATGACCTGCCCTTCAAACACCGCCCGTGCTTCAGATTTGGGGGAGGTGGCAATGGTGACCCCATTGCTTTTGATCATGGTGGTCTTAACCACCGGATGGGGTTGGGTACCAAAACGCTGGATGACGATTCCTTTTTCTACGGGCCAGGGCAGCTTGCCTTTGTTGGCGACAAAATTGGCCGCCAGTTGCTTGGCCTCGGGCGTGAGGGCAAAGGCATTTTTGGATTTTTTTCCCGCGGCTTTGTTCGAGGAGGCAATGGCCTCTCGAATCAAACGTTCAATTTCCCGATCGATCGCTACCGCTTTACGTTGCTTTTGTCTGATCTCACTGCTCAACGAGCGCGATTTGCTTTTCAATCCCCGGATCAGTCGTTGCTGTGATTTACGCTCCTGCTGCAATTGCTGTTGTGCCATTCGATTCTCTATCACCAAAGCATCTTTTTGGGCCTTTTGCTCCAAAAGGGTTTTGTTGAGGGATTGTAGGGTTTTGGTTTTTTCTGCGATCTCCTCCCCTTGTTTTTTCCTGAACTTGGCATACTGTTTCATGTATTGAACCCGCTTGTAGGCCTGTAAAAAATCCTCGGAGGAAAACAAAAACATCAATCGGTTTTGGGAAGATTTACTTTTATAGGATTTTTGAATCATTTCGGCATAGTCTTTCTTTAAGGTTTGCAGTTCTTTCCTCAGGTCGGTAATGTTCCTTTGATTGACGTTGATCTGCTGGGTCAAAAGATTGGCCTGTTGGTTGTTGACCTTGACCAGATCATTTCTAACGGATATTTTGACGTTGAGATCCTCTACCTGAGAAAGCAGGGACTTTTCCTTTTTGGTATTTTTAAAAAGCAGGGTGTTGATTTGTTTGATCTCTGCCTGAAGTCGCTTTTTTTGATTTTCCAGTGTCTTCTGTCGAGCCGCATTGGTCTGGGCCATCCCCAAAGATGTAAGGAAGAGAAAAAAGACCATACAGAACTGTCGTATGCGATACATTACATTTCTATTGGTTCGTAACCTGCAGGAATGTCAAAGGGGATACTCAAACGGTCGGGAAAATCGGCACGGGTATATTCCAGTTTGATTCTCGTTAATTCTGAACCGTTAAAAAGTGAAATTTGCACCTCTCCAGGGATAAATTCCCCATCCAGTTTTTGGTGATTGAGGTATTTGACGGTCAACGACTGTTGGGTGCCCGGCACGATAAAACGCTGCTCGAGTAACAGAAAGTTATTGGGGTCAAAAAAGAAGGTGGGGCGAAAGCGCAGTTTGTTGGACTTTGGAGTCAAAATATAATATTTGGGATGCGAAATGGTTTCCCATCGACCTCTGTTGATCTTGGTCAGGGGAAGGCCCATCAATAGATTTTGTAAATCTTTAAATTCAAAACTGGTGTCAAATTGTTGGTTGATAAAAGAGACATCCCCCTCGAAAAAGGTTTTTTGAAATTTTTCATAAAAGGAAACCCTTTCCGGAGTCACCAATAGTTTGGCAATCGGGACGATCATGTTGGCACTCATCCATATGGATTTGGATTTTTCCATCCTCAGGTTGATGATGATCTGTTGTTTTCGCTTGCCATTGTCATAGGTGGTCTTGACTCGAGAACGAAATTTCTTGTAATCCAGTTGATTTTTGGCAATGGATTTGGTCAAATTCTTTGCTTGAATGTCTTTCATTGGGGTTCTGCTGTAGGGCAATGCCGGTGATTTACAGGCTGCAAACAGCAGTATCCATCCCAACAATAAGATGGTCACGAGGTGAAATCTGCTGCTGTGGTATTTCATGGCTATGATAATTCTGAATAATCGCCGATGGAGACAAAACTGAATTTTCCGTCGTATTTGACATGGTTCCCGATCATGGCCCCTTCGAGATGAGCGTTTTGGATGAGCGAATGTTTTTGTATCAAGCTTTTGCTGATGATGCTGTTTTCAATTTGAGTGCCTTCCCCTATGGCGGTATGAGGGCCCACTGAAGTGTTTTTTAATACCACCCCCGACCCGATATAACAGGGGGGAATGATCTCACTGTTCTCTATTATAACATCCTCAGCCACGAGTTTATTGCCTTCGGCGGTAAGTATGTTCAACATTTTGGTATTGGTCTGGAGGGTAATTTTAGGATTGCCACAGTCCATCCACTCTTTGACCGCTCCAGGGGTGAATACCGCTCCTTTTTCCATCATGGCCAATATGCCTTCATTTAACAGAAACTCCTCCCCTTCGGCTCTTGGCTGTGCCATGGTTTTTTCCAATTCAGCCTTAATGGTTTCCCCTTCTTTAAAATAATAAATGCCTATAACCGCCAGATCTGATACAAACTCCTGAGGCTTTTCGACCAAAGCGGTAATGTGATTGTCTTGATTTATTTTAACCACGCCATAGGCTTTTGGGTTTTCGACTTTTTTAACCCATATCATCCCCTCCACTGAAGGATCAAGGGATAAATCGGTACGAATAAGCGTATCGGCATAGGCGACGATAATAGGGCCTGAAAGGGAGTCGGCAGCACACATTACGGCATGTCCGGTACCCATGGGTTCCAATTGTCGGTAAATGGTGGCCTTGGCCCCTAGGTCGTGCGCCACTTGTTTAAGTTCCTCCTCTATGGTGGAGCCAAAAAAAGCGGGGTCTCCCAAAATATAGGCAACCTCCTCTATGGGTTGAGCCACTACTCTTGCGATTTCGTTGACCAATTGGGCCACTACGGGCGATCCGGCTACGGGCAACATCGGTTTGGGTACCGTAAGGCTGTGGGGCCTGAGTCTTGAGCCTCTTCCGGCCATGGGGACAATAATTTTCAATATTTTATATATTATATATTAAACAAGCAATTTAATCTATTTTTTTCCAGTGCTTCCAAAACCTCCACTGCCTCTTTCAGAGTCCGGTAGGGCAGTTACGATCTGCCATTGCACTTGGCTGTATTGGGCGATGACCAATTGAGCAATTCTGTCCTGTGGGGCAACGGTAAAGTCCTCTTGGGAAAGGTTGATCAATATGACCCCTATGTCTCCTCGATAATCGGCATCGATGGTTCCCGGAGCATTGAGCACACTGATGCCGTGTTTGGCGGCCAGTCCACTGCGGGGGCGAACTTGGGCCTCATAGCCTTCCGGTAGGGCGATAGACAGTCCGGTGGGGATGATCTTTCGCTCCAGGGTCTTGAGGGTGATGGGGGCTTCGATATGGGCACGTAAGTCCATACCTGCAGCAAATGGAGTAGCATAATGTGGCAAATCTCCCTTGCCGGAAAAGAGAGCTGGAATCTCAACCATTTTTTTTGTTTATGTAAAAATACAAAAAGCACCCTGAAACAGTTGTTTCTCCCCTCCGAGTTAATATTTTTTTATGAAAATTGCTCTTTTTTTGACAGACCGTTTGGATTATATCAACGAAATCATCAATTCTCAAGGGATGCCAACTCTTTTTCAATTTCCAACATCACCCTTTGGATTTCGGGTATACTGCCTTTAAAATATTGCATAAACATCTTCTGATGGGCGGTGGCACTGGTGAAATGATTCATGAATTCTCGCTCTTTTTTTACGCCTTGAAAGTCGTTGGGAAACCTTGATCCGATGTTTTCACTGGTTTCAAGGTGACGGAAAAGTATCGGATCTGATTGCGACGCCATGAGTTGTTTGCTGCGGTTGCCTTGTCGCTCCAATTCATTGAGGATTTAGTCATAGAGGTAAGCGATTTTGGTGCGGAGTTGATCATTTCTGATCACCACGATTCCGTTGTTGTCTATGCTTTCATAGGTCAGTCTTTGACTGAAGAAAACATCGTATTCCAAAGCTTTTCCAAACAGGGAGTCATAGTGTCTTTGATAGGTGGAATTAGGGTCTTTTATAAGGGCAATGATCTTTTGATTTCCTATGATTCTAAGGGAATCCTTTCGGATAATGGTTTGAATTTTGTTGAGGTTTTGACTGAGATCGGCGTGGAGGCCTATAAGGGTGGTTTTTTTCGCTCTAATCATCTTTTTGGTCTCTTTCCAGTTGTCGACTTCCAAGGCGAGCAGTATGCTGAGCATTACCAGTAAAACCTCTGCTATGGAAAAGATTACAAGCTTTTTACCGTAGGGTTTTTAAAAGTCTTGATTTTATAAATCCAAAATTTGACGGACATGGGTTTGGGGCTTTGTCCACTCTACCACTATGGCAGGAGGAACGGTTGGGTGGAAAATTAATGATTTTCAATCAAGCAGGGCGAGTATTTGCTCATGAGAAATTCGGACAAAGGTGTTTTGGGTGTAATCGTCTTTTTCGAAAACAATCCCCAAGTCAGCATTTTCAAGCCGTGTGATGGCGGCATAGGCCGCCGGGCCTTCATAAATGGTTTTCTCGGCCGACCAGCTTTTCCCATCATCTTTACTGATTTTAAGGGTAAGATTTTTCCTATCTGTCTTGTGGTTGGCATTGACAAATAGTAAAATTCCCTTTTGGGGCGTTGGTTTTTTTGGACTGTAGCGGATGATCCCGGCATTGCAACCGGGGTCAACAAGGCTATGGTCGGGACGTGAGGCCCATGTTTTGCCTTCATCGCTGGAGGTAAAGGTTTGTCGGTATCCCTTTCGGTTGAGCCTAGAGTTGACCATCCAACTGCCGTCGCTGAGTTCAACGACTTTGGATTCGTCCCCAGGAATTAGCGGGCTATCGATCAACTGCCAACGGTTGCCGTGATCTTCACTTTTAAAAAGATGCAGTCCATGATCGAGGTTGACCAAGGTGTGTAAAAGGATTCCCTTGCAGGTTTGAATGCCCCTTCCGGAAGTGATGAATTTAAAGTCTTTGTGCCATTGGGGTTTGGATATTTGGGCGGTGATGTCCACCGGGTCCGACCAGCTATTACCGTTGTCTTGGCTTTTGATGTACTTCAGATAATAAATTTGTGATTCATGTTCTAAGTTCATATAGTTAAAGAACATAAAGATGATATTGGTGACCCGATCAACGATCATGGAGGGGTCAGAGGCCGATTGCCCCCAGGGGTAATCTACCACCCTTTGGATGGGGGTCCAGCTTTTGCCGTTGTCGGTGCTTCTTCTGATGACCAGGTTGATGTTTTTGTTGTCCCGTAAATCGGCACAAGAAGGAACTCTTTCATCAATAGCAGTGATAAGGTCTCCGTTGGGTGCGGTGACGATGGAGGGGATTCTATAGCAGGCAATGCGCTCCTTTTGGGGAAAAAGATCTATAAAATCAAGTTCCTGGGCAGGGCTTACTCCAAAGGAAAAGAGGCTTATTGTTAAAGCCAGTCTGATTTTAAGTGTTTCATATACCATAGTAAAAGATAAAGAAGGGCAAAGCCTCCAATGACTGCGATTAATTGTTGATAATTCCCGGTGTAAGGGGCTAAACCATAGAGGATAAATCCTGGCATTTTGGGATTTATATCCTACTAAAAGTAGTGAAAATTTGAATTTATAAGGTAAAATCCATTTTAGTTAACAAAACGAAAGGGTGCCGATGAGGTTTTCCTAGTTGTTCAAAGCCTCTGCCCCGCCCACAATTTCGAGGATCTCATTGGTGATGGCCGCTTGTCGTGCTTTGTTATAGGTAAGTTTGAGTTGATCCCTAAGTTCTGTAGCATTGTCGGTCGCCTTGTGCATGGCGGTCATACGGGCGCCGTGTTCACTGGCAAAGGAATCTCTGACGGCTTTAAAGAGTTGCATTTTAAGGGATTTGGGCAACAGTTCGTCAATAATGGCCGACTGAGAGGGTTCATAGATGTAATCGGCCGCAAAGGATTGTGTACTGCCTTCCTCAGCCACTATGGGGAGGAATTGTTCTGTGGTAACGACTTGTGTCGCCGCATTTTTAAAAAGGTTGTAAACCACCAAAACTTTGTCGTATTGAGCTTCGGCAAAAGCATCCATCGCCTCTAGGGCAACTTCGGCAGTGTTGCCAAAATTCAGATCGTCATAAATGGCATCGTGACGGCTGTTGATGGGTAGGGTTTTGGAAAGGATGTCCCCTCCTTTTTTACCAATTCCCATGACCTCAACGGTTTTACCGGCATAATCTTCCTTGGCCAGTCGGAGGGTTTCTTTAATGATATTGGTATTAAAAGCCCCACACAATCCTCTGTTGGAAGTAATGGCAATAATGAGGATTTTCTCTTGGGCACGTTGAGCGGTATAGGGGTTTTGCCCCTCCCCGTCCAAGCTTCCAGAGAGGTTTTGAATGAGCTCGGTCAACTTGTTGGCGTAGGGCCGCATGGCAGTAATGGCGTCCTGGGCTTTCTTCAACTTTGCCGCCGATACCATTTTCATGGCACTGGTGATTTGCATGGTCGAAGAGACCGAGGCAATACGGTTCCGTATTTCTTTTAGGTTGGCCATCTATTCAAATGCTTTGGAAGTTTCTTGAGCTACTTCATTGAGGGTGTCGAGCGCATTGTCGGTCAACTTCCCTGACTTAAGTTCTGCCAAAGCCTTTTTGTGTTTCTTTTTTAGGGTAGTTAAAAAGGCTGTTTCGAATTCTTTGACCTTTTCCACGGGAACATTTCTCAACAAGTTTTTTGACCCGGCATAGATGATGGCAACTTGCTCTTCTACGGTATAGGGATCGTTTTGGGCTTGTTTGAGAATTTCAACATTTCGTCGTCCTTTTTCAATCACATTGAGCGTAGCAGCATCAAGGTCGGAACCAAACTTGGCAAAGGCTTCCAACTCACGGAACTGGGCTTGGTCAAGTTTTAAGGTTCCGGCGACTTTTTTCATGGACTTGATCTGTGCCGATCCCCCTACCCTGGATACAGAGATCCCTACGTTGATCGCAGGTCGGACCCCAGAATTGAAAAGGTCGGACTCCAAAAATATTTGTCCATCAGTAATCGAAATTACGTTGGTCGGAATATAGGCGGAGACATCTCCGGCTTGGGTTTCAATAATGGGCAGCGCCGTGAGTGAACCTCCTCCTTTTACTTTGTCTTTAAGGGACTCGGGCAGGTCGTTCATGCCTTTGGCGATATCGTCATCGGTAATGACTTTTGCGGCACGTTCCAGCAATCTGGAGTGAAGGTAGAATACATCTCCGGGATAAGCCTCACGCCCCGGAGGACGACGAAGCAACAGGGATACCTCACGATAGGCAACTGCTTGTTTGGACAGGTCATCATAGATGATCAATGCAGGACGACCCGTGTCTCTAAAGTACTCTCCAATGGCAGCTCCGGCAAAAGGAGCATATACCTGCATGGGAGCGGGGTCGGAGGCATTGGCAGCTACAATGGTGGTGTAAGCCAAAGCACCTTTATCTTCTAATATTTTGGCAATCCCGGCTACGGTAGAGGCTTTTTGCCCTACAGCAACATAGATACAGTATACCGGTTCGCCGGCATCGAAAAATTCTTTTTGATTGAGGATGGTATCGATACAAACCGTGGTTTTTCCAGTTTGACGGTCACCGATAACCAATTCTCTTTGACCTCTACCCACAGGGATCATGGCATCGATAGACTTTACTCCTGTTTGAAGGGGTTCGTTTACAGGTTGCCTAAAGATTACCCCGGGGGCTTTTCGCTCCAAAGGCATCTGATAGGTTTCTCCCTCGATGGGCCCCTTCCCATCAATGGGTGTTCCCAAGGTGTCGACCACACGTCCTACAATGCCTTCCCCTACATTGATGGAGGCAATTTTTTTGGTCCGCTTAACAGTATTTCCTTCTTTGATTTCTTTGGAAGGCCCTAATAATACTACTCCAACATTGTCTTCTTCGAGGTTCAAGACCATACCGTCCATTCCATTTTCGAAAGTGACCAGTTCGCCATATTCGGCATGGGTAAGACCATATACTCTGGCAATACCATCTCCTACCTGGAGGACGGTTCCCACTTCGTCGAGGGAAGCGGTGGCTTCAAATCCTGCCAATTGATTTTTTAATATTGCTGAAACTTCAGCGGGCTTAACGTCTGCCATTTTTTCTTTTTTTCAGTATTAGGATGTAATCAATTCTCTTTTTAATGCTTCCAAGCGATCCGCTATGCTGGCGTTGTATTGTAAATCTCCAACCCTAAGGATAAACCCTCCTTTGATGGTGGGATCTACGGTGTTTTTAAGTTCAATCTTTAAAGGAGTCAGAGTGGCTGCTTTTTTGAGCACCTCTTTTTCCAAATCCGCGCTTAGGGGAACTGCAGTGGTAACGGTTGCGGCAACTTTACCTTGATTTTTATCGAACAGTTCGATGTAATGATGAGCTACTCCCCCAAGAATCCCTTCGCGACCGTTTTGTGATAACAGGTCAAAAAGTCTTTGAACAATTTTTGATGCTTTGGGAAAAACTCCATCGATGATCTTTCTTTTTTGTAAACCGGGCAAAACAGGGCTGTTCAGTGCATCGTCCAACTCAGGGCTGCTTTCCACAACGCTAAGGATGTTTTGCATTTCTTCAACGACGGCTTTTTCCTTTTGGTTTTCAACAGCGAATTCCAAAAGTGCCTTTGCGTATCGGATAGAAGCTCTCCCTGCTTTCATAGTCTAATTATAAAGAAGCATCTTTAATGAGTTGGTTGACCAATTTGGACTGTTTGTCTTTGCTGTCCAGTTCGGAGTCAATAACCTTTTCGGCTATGTCCAAAGAAATTTGTGCCACTTGATTTTTGAGTTCATTGAGTGCGGCGCGTTTTTCGTTTTGAATAGATTCTTGTGCCTGAGCGATGATTTTATCGGCTTCGGCTTTGGCCTCGGCTTTGGCTTTGGCAACAATATCGGCACCGTTGGTGAGGGCTTCCTTTAAAAGGGCTTCACGCTCGGCTCGGGCTTCTTTTAGAACTTTTTGGTTGTCTTCTTGTATGGAAGCCATTTCTTTTTTGGCCTCCTCGGCCGAATTCATGGCGTCTTTGATAGAAATCTCTCTTTCGTTGACCGCATCCAAAATGGGTTTCCAAGCAAACTTCCTCAAAAGTAAGACAAGCCCAATAAAAATAAACAGCTGCCAAAAAAACAGACCAAATGAGAATTCATTGATTAATTTTTCCATCCTTAAAAGATTTTAACCCAAAATATGGGCTGATAAATAATGCTGATTAAACTGCAAACAATGCGGCAAAACCGATTCCTTCGACCAAGGCTGCTGCAATAAGCATTACTGTTTGAATTTTTCCAGTAGCATCTGGTTGACGTCCGATGGCCTCCATGGCTCCTCTTCCGATGGACCCAATACCGATCCCTACTCCAATTACTACTAAACCTGCTCCTACTATTGCTGGAATTTCCATAATTAATTATTGATTTAAATTATACATATTATTTTAATGATCGTCGTTTTCATCGTGTTCTTCAACGGCAAAGCCAAAATACAAAGCCGACAAAACCGTAAAGATATAGGCCTGCAAAAGGGCCACCAATATTTCGATGATGGAGATGGAAAAAGCCAATACAAATGACAGACTGGATCCAATCCAGTTTTTGAAAATAAAAATAAGGGCGATCAGACTCATCAATACGATATGTCCTGCCGATATGTTGGCATATAATCGAATCATCAACGAGAAGGGTTTGATGATCAGCCCTAAAAGTTCTATGGGTGCCAAGATAATTTTCATGGGCCATGGCACACCGGGCATCCAAAAGATGTGCTTCCAATAATATTTCTTTCCAACCAAAGTGGTGATGACAAAGGTGATCAGTGCCAAACAAAAGGTGATGGCAATGTTTCCGGTTACGTTAATCCCCAGAGGCGTTAATCCCAAAAGGTTTAAAAACCATATAAAGAAAAACAGGGTCAACAAATAGCCCATAAACCTCCTGTGGTGTTTTTCGCCAATGTTGGGGATGGCTATTTCGTCTCTGACGTAAAGGACAATGGGTTCAAAAAAGCGTCCTACCCCTTTTGCGATCATGCCGTTCTTTTTATAGGATTGCGCCAACCCTCTGAACAAAACAAACATCAACAGTGACGTAAACAAGATGGATATTACATTTTTGGTAATCGAAAAATCAATCGGCTTTATATTGGTAGGATGGTGATGGTCGTCATAGGTGATCTTTCCCTGAGCATCAGTTTTATAGATTTTACCGTGGTAGAGCTTGTAGTGATCCTCCCCCAACTGTACGACTTTTTTGCCGTGCTTGAGTTGGGAAGAAGAAAACACCTTCAATCCATTGTCCCATAGGATCACGGGCAAGGGCATGCCAACATAGACCTTTTCATTGCTGGTTTTGTCTTTGTAGGAAAGGAGATTGAAGTCGTGAGAGTCTTCCAGGTGGTGGAGAATGTAAGCCTTAATCTCAGACTTGAGATCACCGGTTAGCTCACCTTCTTTTGAGTTAGATTCTTTTGCGCTTAGAGTACTGAACGAAATCAGTAAAAATGTTGCTAAATATAGGTGCAGTCCTTTCGGCATAATAACCACTAAACTAATCGTTTAATTGTGGTGCAAATGTAAGTCATTCGACCTTTAAATAAAATACTTTTTAAAATATATTTTTGTGGTTTGGGGAAAAGGTTAATTCTCCCGATTTAAAATTTTTATCAATTGATAAATTTCAAGGGTCAAAGCAGCGGCATAAGGAATGAAAAAAGTCAAAAAATCCTGCTTTGGTGACAGCCCAGTACCCTGAAAACTCGGGTAAATCAATGCAAAAAACAGTAAAAACTTTAGTCCACTGCTGAGGAGAAAAACCCATCCCAATATAGAGGGGTCGTGTTTTGAAACAAAAAGCAACAAAAAGAGAAAAACCAGCGCAATAATGGTGTTGAAGAGATAGCAAACCCTTAAATGATCGTCTTGAACCGAAAATCCCAACTGATTAATGGTAAAAGTATGAAGCCAAAACAGGCCGATCATTAACAGAAAGAGCTTAACGGAAAACTTGACTAAAGTAGAAATCACCGATTCAGCTTCTATTGCCTTGCTTGATGATGATGAGTAACACCAAAACCAATCCTATGGATGAGGTGACCAGGGTGGGCCATTTGGAAGAGATGTCCCATTTTTCTTGTATCCAGCCTCCCAAATAAATCATTATGTACATGACTGTGCCTATTTGAAAAGCAAGCCCGGAAAAGATCAGCCAATTTCTAGGCTGTTTTTTCATGGGTGTCGTCGGATTTTTTTACCACCTTAAAATCTGCCTTTTTACTCTCCTTGTTCATGGAACAGGAGGCGTTAAAGGTGGCGCCGGACTCTACGATCAATTTTCCAATCACAACATCACCGTCGATGACGCTTGTCGATCTGAGGCTTAGGGTTTGGGATACAAACAGGTTTCCGTTGATTTTTCCTTCAACATCAGCATTGGAACAACTCAATGCCCCTTTTATACTGCCCTCTTTACCCACCACAACTTTGCCTTTGGTCTTGATGGATCCTTCAAGTGTTCCATCTATTCTGAAATCTCCATCAGACAGAATTTCTCCTTTTACTTTGGTAGAACTTTCTATACGACTGTAGTGGCCGTTAATCTCATTGTTTTTCATTGGTAAATTGTATTTTGTTTAAAAACATTTTTTTGTAATCGGCCGATAAAACTACAAAATTATTTGTACCTAAAATTTCTTGCTCAAGCCCATCAACCCTCTTTTTCCACTCATTGAGTTTTTTTCTGTTTCGAATTCCGTGCAAAACCAAATAGGTTTGATCTTGATCGAATCGATCCTCAGACAAAAACCATCGTGTATCTGGGGTTTCCTCTAAAGCGTCTTGGAGTTTGTTTTTCGTCTTTTTTAGAGATGCGGTATCCTTGACTCTAAAGGTAAAAATCCATTTGTAATTGAGATATACTACATTCTTTTTTTGAATGGAATCCGTCCCTTTGATTTGCTGGATCATCTCTAGAGCTTTGATAGCCTCGGGCGATTCGGGGTATTTTTGTGCGACGTTTAATAATGCCTCTTCCCACTGCTGCCTTCCTTTTAAACGGCCTTCAAAATTGGCCATTAACAGATCGAATTTTGGCTGAACAGCAGTTCCACTGAGCAGCACTCGAAAAGATTTCGCTTTTTCTTCCAATTGATCAAAATCTCCTTTTTGATAGATTTTGACCAAACTCTCATAAACTTTTTCAGGGGTTTGTATATCAGACTGGCCAAATTCCTCCGGGTTGGCGAGAATTTTGGCGTAGGGCGAATCCGGATGGTTTGTTACTATACGGTTATAGTATTGCTTTGCTTTTTGAGTCAATACTTTTTCGTCGATTTTATAAAGGTGATAGAGTGCGGGGGCTGCGGTCTCTCCCGGAGGATTGAGCCGAAGCAAATGCTCCAATCGGTCTTGTGCCAAAGCGAAGTTTTTAAAACTCTCCTTGTAAATCATACCCAATTGTAAATAGGCATTTTGATTTAGCTTTTTGATGCTGTCGATTTCTACTTTGGACTGGGGCAATGCATTGACATAATTCTCGGGTTTTTCAACAAAAAAAGTTTCGTTTTTGGTCTGTTCTTCTTCGTTGATTCCGGGAGATTCCTCACGGATTGAACTGATGGCCGATGCTATTGCCCAATTGTCTGAATTGGGTCGGTCACCCCATGTGGACTGGAATTTTTGTTGACCCTGAACTACCAGTTTGGGATTGTAGAAATAAAAGGCGTTGGCTTGAGCGCCTTTGCTGAAAAATGGGAAAATTCCTTTTTCCTCTGTCTTAATTTTTGCCAATGCCTGGGCTTCTTTCTCTTCAATGTGTTTTTGAAAGTACTCCATTTGATCCGCTTTGCTCAGTCCGCTGAGGTAAAGCAGGCTGTCAGTAATTTGGACGATGTTTTCGTATTTGATCACAGCATTGAGGTTGTCCCTTTCTCTTTGTATTCTTCTTTTGTCCAGTGTTTCTTCGGGCAGGGTGCTGAGCAGGCTGTCGAGATAAGCTCCGGTAAGTACGTATTTGCCTCCGGCAAAATTGAAATTGGCCAGATCCCTATAATTCGCTTTTTTGGTGGGTAAATCCAGGTTTTCAGATTTTAAAGATTGACCGAGGTAATATTCCCCCAGGCTGTCTTGCTGTTGCTGAAAATAATGAATGCCTATGGCGCGATTGATCCAGTGATCAAAAATGTAGTTTTCATAATTTTTGGCGAGCTTTTCATAGGACTCCATGGGATCCAAGCTATCGCGCAAGCTTCTGATTTGTAGTCTTTTAATCTGGGCATTGATCCAGTATTTTCGGGGGGTTTTTCTGTTGAGTCCCACGACTTGTTCAAAGGCCCAAAGGGCAGAGTCGGGCTTTTTGAGGCTTTCATAGAGTTGGCCGGACAGGAAATAATAACGCCCTTTATCGCGGTTGTCTTTGGCAGTAAGCGCAGCGTTTCTGATGTAGTAAGTCGCGGAATCTAACTCTTTGATGTTGATAAAGGCTTGGGATATGGCGGCATTGGCCGGGCTGCGGAATTTACTGCTTGGGGTTATGGATCGGGCCAAACTCCTGAGGTTTTTTATGGCAAGCTCGTTGTTGCGCATCCGAATGTTGGTTTTTTCAAGCCATATTCTCCCTTCGACATAGGTTTTAGGGTCGGCGTAGTTTTCCAACAAGTAATTAAAAGCTTCCATGGCGGGGAAAAAACGTCGGTCGTAATAGCGGGCTTTGCCCAAAAGCAAATAGGCCTCATCAATTTTGTTATTGCGCTGAATGCCATTGATGTTCATGGAGTATTTTTGAATGGCTTTTACGGCTTTTTCCTCGGCACGATCAAAACCGGGGACAACCGTGGTTTGATCCATGCGCTCCCCGTTGAGGGCGATGGGTTCCACCTCTAAAAATTCGAAAAAGTTGTCATCGTTGGCTTGCTCCAAAATGGATTGCCCCACTTTAAAAGCTTCCTTTCCATTAAAAAGTACGTTGTATTGGGTGTTTAGGGAATGGTATCCTCTGTTAAGCATTTTGTTTTTTTGGGTAGAACAGCCCCATATCATAAGCATGATGCCTGTTCCAACCGCCAAAAAATGCACTGATTTTTTCAATGGAAAGCGTTTATTTATATAACTGTAAAAAATTCAATTTAGTATAACTAAGCCTTAAAATAGGGCTCCAATTGAGCAAAGTTCTCAGAATCGGTTGTAAGGTCTTTAATGAACAGTCCTTTTTCCAGTAAAATGATCCTTTCACAAACCTCGGTAATGTGGTTCAGGTCATGGCTGGAGATCAAAAAAGTAGTTGCTCGGTTTTCAATTTGCTTTTTGACGATTTCCTTAAATCGAATTTGGGAATTGGGGTCAAGATTGGCAAAAGGCTCGTCCAATATCACACATTGGGGGTTGCCCAAAAAAGCAGCCACCAAACCAACCTTTTTTTGGTTTCCATTGGAAAGGTTTAGAATGTATTTTTTTTGCCCTAATACTTCGCTATTGAAAAAGACTTCAAATTCCTCCAGCCAGCTGTCGACCTAAGATTCGTTGAGCCCTCTGAGTTCCCCTACGAAATAGAAGTATTCCTCAGGTGTGAGATAACCTATAAGAAATCCCTCGTCGATAAAGGCTGCGGTATGTTTTTTCCAATCTTCACTTTTGTGGACAAGAACATTATTGTTGAGTACTTGTCCAGTGTTGGGCTTTACCAAATCCAGGATCAAATTAAAGAGTGTCGTTTTACCGGCTCCGTTATTGACGACCAGACCAAACCTTTCTCCTTTTTTGATGTTCAGTTGATCGATGTTTAAGCCCTCCTTGTTTTAGTATTTTTTGGTGAGATTTTCAATGCTAATCATGGACTTATTTTTTTGTGAACGCATCAATGTTCTTGCATTTACGCTTGCGGTAAATTTTAGCGATGTGATTGAGTACAACCTTTCTGATGGCAACCCCTAAAAGACCCAATGCCATCAATGCCAACCAACCTGCGTATACGCCGATAAAGAAATCGGTTACAAAAAAGACCAATACCGGTAAACCCAGTTTTGGTATGGTAAACAACAGCTGTGTCAAACTAAAGGCCTTGGCCTTGACGTTGAGTTTGATGGGTATACTGTAGAAAGCTCCGAAATAAAGATTGATGAAAGACCCTATGCCCAGATTGAAAATTGCTCCGGCCGAAAGATAGAGATAAATTTTCCACCCAAAAACAAGATAGAAAGTAGAAAGGATCAAAGAGATTAGCACGGAACTGAACATGAGCTACCATTTGGAATCCAAATATTCCCGATAGGTTAGGTTTTGGGTCATCAGCAAAGGGTAATATTCGCTATCCCATGAGGGAACTTGTGGGCCATAACTGAGGGAAAATCACCCCGTAATGATGATGGCCGCAAAAACCAATATAATGGCGTTATTACTGTACAACTCCACCGAAAAAAAGAGTAGACCGTAAAAAGGAACATAAATGTAATTAGGAGAACCTGTTTGGGCCTTGCGTTACGCAGAAGAAGCCTCAAATCGTTTTTTAAGAAAGCCCCCTAATCTTCAATAACCTCCCAAAAAGGTAAAACCCAAACGAAGAATTTTTTCAGATTTTTTGGCCAGACCCATGTCCAAATAAAAACGTGACTTTAGAAATTGATACGTCAGTTTATAAATAAGAAGCAGGAGGCCGGCTGTGATTAACAATGGCATTGGGTTTTGCTCCAACCAATTCAATCAGGCAGCAAAAGTTTTATAGAACGAAAAGTCGGTATAGAGCTCTAAGCTCAAGCCCAAAGCCACCAAAACCAAAGTAGAAATAAAAAACCGTTGGCTTTTATTGACCAAAAAAATCAAATAGTTCAGGATCAGGGTAGTGCATAGTAGGTGGAAAAACCAAATAAGCGATGATGTCCAAGGAGCCCCTTCAATCACTCTCACTAAGGCAATGGGAAAGTACAATAACCATGGAGAAAAGTTGAAGGGGTTCAACAAGGAACTGAGCAACATATCATTGAGGATTTTACTCTTTTTTGTCGGCAAGAGTATCCATGACTGAACTTGAGCTGAAGGAGGGTGCTAAAAAAAGAATCGCCCTATGAACTCGATCAAAAACATAAAGAAAATCCCCTGATTGATCACGTCAATGGTCGATTTATCAAGAAACACTTTTTCAATGATGTAGTAAATCCCTCCCCCCATGACCAAAATAGAGGCAAACATATAGACTGCAAATAAGCCTAAGAAAATTTTAGCGATAATGGCTGCTTCCCTTTGAAGAGCTCTAAAAAAGGCCTTGATCGACAGTTGCCAAAACTTTGATATTGTTATTGTTTTTTTTTAAAATAACTTTGCAAACAAAAACACGCTATGCCAGAAATGTATCCCCTAATGATTTCAAAAATCACCAGAAATACTCCAAACGCTGTTTTGATTTCTTTTAGGGTTCCTGAAGAGGAAAAAGAAAAGTTTCAATTTGAAGCGGGGCAATACCTGACTCTTGAAACAAAGATAAATGAAAAATCAGTAAGACGTTCTTACTCCATCTGTAGTGGTGTAGATGAAGGGCTTCAGGTAGGGATCAAGCAAGTTCCCGATGGGGTTTTTTCGACCCATGCCAATCAATCAATGTATGAGGATGACCATATCATGGTCGCACCTCCCCAAGGGCGCTTTCAATATGTCTCTTCCACCCAAGCCCAAAGCCTGGCCGGGTTTGCAGCAGGAAGTGGGATTACCCCCATCATGTCAATTCTAAAAACAGCTCTTTTGGATCATCCCGACAATCGTTTTCATTTGGTTTATGGGAATAAGACGCCCGAAGACAGCATGTTCTACGATGAATTGAAGGGTTTTGAAAAAGAGTTTGAAGGACGGCTTTCCATTCAATGGGTCTTCAGCCGAGCCAATATAGCTGGAAGTCTCTTTGGTCGTGTTGAAGCCTCCGTGGCCAAAAGTGCCATAAAACAGATGGGAGAAGTTGCCGATAAGTTCTACCTCTGCGGCCCTGAAAGTATGATTGAAACCGTATCGGAAACTTTGTCCACCAATGGAGTGGAAGAAGAGGCCATTCTATTTGAATTGTTTAGCGCATCAACCCAAACAGATCAAATCGAAGGAAAAACCGATGGGGCTTCATTGGAAATCATCTATGATGAACTGACGCATAAAATTGAAAACACCGAAGGAAAAAGTGTATTGGATGCTGCTCTTCAAAATAAGTTGGATGTTCCCTACTCCTGCCAAGGAGGCGTTTGCTCCAGCTGTATCGCGAGGGTCAAATCGGGAACGGCAGAAATGGTGACCAATCAAATCCTGACCGATGAAGAAGTCCAAGAAGGGTTGGTTTTGACCTGCCAAGCACATGCTACCAGCAATCATTTGGTGGTGGATTACGACGATGTATAGGCCGTTACCGCTTTAGTAATTCCAAGGTTTTTTCAATAACCGTTTTAGGATCTAAAGATCTGAATGCGTCCTTATAGTCTTGGGGAAGATCGGTTCCATACACGGATGTGGGAATCAAAGGATATTGGGTTCTGTCCAAGGTGAGGGCGTGATCCAAAGGTTGATTAAATGGAGCAAACCCACAAAAAGGATGGGTCATTCCCCATAGGGTAAGCACCTTGGTTCCCATATTGGCGGCCATATGCCCATTGGCAGAATCCATGGAGATCATCAAATCCAAATAGGCCATAAGATCGAGTTGTTTTCTAAGGTTGATTTTTCCCGCGGTGCTGTAAACATTTGTGTAGGCTTTTTCCCACACTTCAAGGCGTTCCTTTTCTTTTTCTCCCGCACCAAAAAGAAAAATCTGATGATCTTTTTGTAAATAATTGATGAGTTGTTGCATAAGGTCTAAGGGATACATTTTTCCCGCATGCGCGGCAAAAGGAGCAATTCCTATCCATTTTTTTTCACTGGCCTGGTAGAGGGGTAATAAGGAGGGAGGGAGTTCGTTTTTTTCGGGAAATTCGTGTTGTTCGAATGAAATGGGGAAGTCCAATTTTCTGAAAACATCTGCATAGCGATAACTGGTGGGGGTAAGCGGTTGAAACTTTTTATTTTTCGCTCGGGTAAGCGCCTTTTTTTCCAATCGGCCTTTGTCGATGGACTTGACCTTGTAGCCACACAGCCTAAAAAAGACTTTAAGTAGGTAGACTCGCAATACGCTGTGCAAATCGACAACAGCAGAAAAAGGAATGGTTTTGAGTTCTTGGAACAGTGTCCACAAACCTTTTATGCCCTTGTGCCGACCGTCGAAATCTGTGGGATAGAAATTAAAGTTTTTAAACTCCTGAAAAAGTGGAGCGACATGAGGTCGGCTGACAAAAGTTATTTTAAGTTGTGGATAGGTTTTATATAAGCAACGGATCACCGGAACTGTCATGGCTACATCTCCCAAGGCGGAAAGTCGAATCAACAGCAGGTGAGGGTCTTTCATAGATGACTAGGAATTGTCCTTGTACAAAACGGGGTTGGTGTCCTCGTCGTTGTACATTTTCATTTGTTTGTAAACCTTCATGTATTTTGACCCGCTTGCGATGTCTTTGAGGAGGTCATCAATTGAGGAACCTAAATTCTCTCTTTGGGTGAGCAATACTTGAAGCTTGGCGTTACATTTTTCGCGATGCGATTCACGGGCTTCCTTTCGGTTGGCCTCTTCTTCCATATGGTAAATCTTCAATTCCAAAATGGACAAACGATCCAAAGCCCATGCAGGGCTTTCCGAGTTTGTTGTGGCTCCCTTTTGGACCTCTACGTCTTTGAACTGATTGAGAAAAAAACTGTCGATGTATTCTACCGTATCGGTTCTGTCTTGGTTGGAAGCATCAATCAATCTTTTGAGTTTCATTCCCTCAACGGGGTCGATCTCAGGGTCTCTGATGAGGTCTTCATAGTGCCATTGAACGGTGTCGATCCAATTTTTTCGGAAGAGTAAATGCTCTAAGGTATCGGCCGGATAAGGATTTTCGAAAGCTTGGTCCACCTCGTCGATAAGGTGGTATTTATCAATGCTTTCTCTAAAGATATTAATGGAAAGTTGGCTGTTAGAATCTTGGCTCATGTCTGTAATTTTCGTTGGAACGAAGATACAATTTGATGACCAATTTTCTCAGTTTCGAAAAGGCAATTCTAAAGATATGATTCCGTGGTCAAAAAGTTTGAAGATCACAATGCCAAAAAAAAGGGTCGTAAACAAAATATTTTTTAATAAATCCGATTTGATATTTTCGATAAATCCACCAAAAAAATACGCTACGGGAATAACGCTGATGAACCAACGCTCTGAGGATGTTTGTAGGCCCAACAATCCAAAAGCAATGCTAAAGAACAACCAAAAAGTCATGTAAAGGAAGCCTGAAAAAAGCTCGGGATAGGAAAATTTTCTATAACCTCGTGGCAACTGAAGGGCACAAATCAAAACCGTAAGCAGCAAGGTGATCAACCAAACCATATCAGCGTTGGAGAGCAGTTGAATGTTCAACAGCTTCCTCTGGACAGGGGGATTTAGAAGGGCAAAGGTTTTGGAAGGCAAGATTATCGAAAGGCTATTGAACGTAAAAGGGATGATTAGAACAGGCAACAGTAAAGCCAAAAGGTGTTTGACGTCTTTTAATCTCCTACGGAAAAGAATAAAAAGAGGAAGCAAATAAAAAGCCGCAAAAACATAGTTGAATTGTACGATGATGGATATAATCAGGGACAGGTCCAGTATCCACTTTTCTTTGTTTTTGGAATGACGGATTTTAATAAAAACATATTGGCCGTAGGTCAATAGAATTACCTGAAGAATGGGTATGGTTTTTATGTCGTAAAAGTTGGGGGAAAAGAGAAAAATCGTGGGAAAAGCAATCCAGTGAATGCCATCGAATTTCCTACCTTTGATTCGAGTTTCCAGTAGGGTAATCATCGTAATGAAAGCGATCATAAGGATGGCTTTGGCAGTAATCCTGGGCCATTGATCCAATAGGTGGGCTCCGTTTTTCTCCAATAGAAAAGAAAACAAAACCGTAGATATGATAAGAAATATGGAAGTAAGATAGGTTCTAGGACCAATTGTCTTGAAAATCTTTACTATCATATCCGATTTTATTACTTTTGCAATATAATTAAAGAGCCGTTAATGAAAAAAAATTTCGAAGCCATTGCCAGTTTGTTTGAAGACCTATTGTTCCTTCCCTATCAATTACTGACCCAACTAGAACCTTTTAGTTGGTGGTTGGCCAATGGAATGAGTTTTCTTTTTTTAGCAGTTGGATCTGTTGCCGCCGTTTATTGGATCAACCAATTGCGGAAATTCGACCAAAGTGGAGAGGAAAACAAAGACCCCTCTGCGCATTCATTTTTATAGATCGAATCCGATATCTTTTCTGTAGTACATCCCTTCAAAGTTGATTTCTTCCAAAAGTTGGTATGACTGTAATAGTGCATCTTTATGGTTGTCCCCCAAGGAGGTGACTGCTAATACGCGCCCACCATCGGTCAATATTTCACCCTCTTGGAGGGTTGTCCCCGCGTGAAATACAGTGCTGTTGGATGAAGACGGCAAGCCTTTTATTGTTTTTCTTTTTTTGTAGGCCTCTGGATATCCGCCGGAAACTGCAACCACTGTGGTGGCGCTTTGGTCTTCGACCAAAAGTTCAATTTGGTCGAGTTTGCCCGTTGCCGTAGCGTAGAGCATTTCTGCCAGATCGTTTTTTATTCTGGGCAAAACGACTTGGGTTTCGGGATCACCCATTCTGACATTGTATTCTATGACATAAGGGGCATCTTCGACCCGAATCAATCCTATAAACACAAAGCCAACATAAGGGATTTTGTCTTTTTTAAGTCCGTCTATGGTAGGTTGGACGATGGTTTTTTGGATGGCCTTATAGAATTTTTCATCGGCAAAAGGAACCGGAGATACAGCGCCCATTCCTCCAGTATTTAAACCGGTATCTCCCTCGCCAATGCGCTTGTAGTCCTTGGCCATTGGAAAAGTGACATAGTTTAAACCGTCGGTCAAAACAAAGCAGGACAGTTCTATCCCGCTCAAAAATTCTTCGATAACGACCTTGGAAGAAGCCTTTCCAAATTTTTGGTCTAAAAGCATGTTGGAAAGCTCTTTTTTGGCTGTTGCTAAGTCATTGATAATGAGAACTCCTTTGCCTGCGGCTAAACCATCTGCTTTAAGTACGTAGGGGGCTTTCATTTGCTCTAAAAAGGCGTAGCCTTCTTGTATCTTTTCGGGGGTAAAACTTCCGTATTGAGCCGTAGGTATGTTGTGTCGACTCATAAAGGCCTTGGCAAACTCTTTGCTTCCTTCTAGTTTAGCCCCCAGCTTTTGCGGCCCGATAAGGGGAATGTTGTTCAATTGAGGGTCATCGAGAAAGAAATCGTGGATGCCGTTGACCAATGGATCCTCAGGGCCGACCACCACAAGGTCTATGTTGTTTTGAATGACTGCATTTTTCAGAGCGTCAAAGTCGTTAACGCCTATCTCAAGGTTGGTGGCCAATGCAGCTGTACCGGCGTTTCCTGGTGCTACAAAAAGTTGATCGATCGTTTTGCTTTGGGCGAGTTTCCAACAAAAGGTGTGTTCTCTACCTCCGCTGCCCAATACCAGTATGTTCAATTTTTTCACACGTTTAGGTCTTTGTTAATTCGCTGATATTTATTCCTTTCCTTTTGTTGGGGAATTTATCTTGGCGGTTTAAATCCCTCCATGAGAGTTTCATCGGGAACAAATATACTTAAGTGTGTCTTATTTTGATTTAAACATTTGAAAAATCCCTTTCCATCTAAAGTTTCTCAGGAACTTCCCCTGTTTTGGGTCGACAATAAATGGGGTGCCCTTTCTTTTAGTTTCCAAAAATCCTTTGATATAGCTGAAAAAAATTCTTGCTTCACGCTTGACCCAAGCCCTTTTTAACCCAATGATCAGGGTCAAAATCAGACCCAATCTCATGCGATAGGTGGCTACGCCTTGGAGCCGAGCAGCGCCAGGACTGTAATTAAAACCTGTAGGTTTCAGGTGTTTTACTTTAAGCGTAGGGTCTACTTTTAACTCCCATCCATGATATTGAGCCATCAACTCATCCAGCGTATCCCAACCAATCGATTTGGCAATTTTGCCCATTTCCAGAAAACACGCTTTTCGATAGGCCTTTAGTGATCCTCTGATGTGATCCTCTTTGTTGAGGTTTTCCACTGCCCATTGATCGCCCTTTTTAATATAGCACTGCCCCGCAGCCATGCCCAATCGGTTGTTTTCTTTAAAGTGCTGTGATAGCTTTAGCAGATAGTTTGGCTCGAAAACCATATCTGCATCGTACTTGCAGATGATGTCATAATCCTCATCCAATTTCCCATAGCCTTCATAAAAAGCTTCTACAATTTTTGCTCCGGGGAGATGTTCCTCAGATGATTTTTTGTGAACCTGCTGTATCCAAGCGTATTGTTGGGTAAGATCATTGACGATTTCTTCTGTTCGATCGGTAGAATTGTCATTGACCACAACCACTTGAGCAGGTTTCAACTGCTGATTGACTAGCGACTCGAGGGTTTTTGCAATGTAATCTTCCTCGTTATGGGCAGGTATGACAATGTAAATTTTCAAGATTTATCCGTTAGTTTTTTCTGCATAAACGATATAGTGCCTGGGGGTAAAGTACCTCAATAAGGATCGGACTCCAAATGATTCCGGTGGATTGATCCATTTTTCGCTTGCTACAATTTTCCAGCCTGTTTTCTCCAAAAGCCAATCGAACTGCCAATCTTCAAATTCGTGAAAGTGACGGTCTCTCAGATCAGTTTTACTTCTATAAGCGCTTGAAAACCAAAGTTTTAAAGGAACGCTGACCAATAATTTTTGGGCTTTTATGCTTTTTAAAACTTGATAAGGGGAAAGCAAATGTTCCAATATTTCAAAAGCGGTGACCACTTCGGCCTTGGAATTGACCAATACCTTCTGATTTTCGTCCAAGTCTTCCCCTTGGGTGTTTTCTACTTTATGGCCATGGGCTTTCATCAATTCCGACAGTGGGTTTTCTACCCCCAAATCCAGTATGGATGCGCCCTGATCAATGTGTTGGTTCAAAAAATCCAGGGTCTTTTGAAATCGCTTATGGTGGGAATTGTTGGCGTACATGGATTACTTTAAGGGGAGTTTATCGACAATTTTTCTGTCATTGGACAAACGGGGGACTTTGTTTTGTCCTCCAAGCTTTCCAATGCTTTTCATGTATTGTTGGAAACCTCCATCGGCAACGGAACTGATGACTAAGGTTCTCAAAACACTCCCTTTTAACAGGTCTTCGTAATACACATTTTGTTCCTGCATGGATTGATCGAGTTTTTGAGCAAAATCCTCCATGTTATGAGGGGGGTTTTCAAATTCGATAAACCATTGGTGGAATGGAAGCCCCTCTTGCGGATCAATTTGTGGGGCTACGGTAAATTCTTTGACTTGCACCTGACTGTCTTGACAAGCCTCTTGCATGGCCGTTTCTACTTCTTTTCCGATCACGTGTTCTCCAAATGCAGATATAAAGTGTTTGATTCTACCCGTGACCACCAAGCGATAGGGTTCCAGGGAAACAAAACGAACCGTGTCGCCTATATTGTAGGCCCACAAGCCAGCACTGGTGGAAAGGATCAAAACATAGTTGACCCCTAATGCGACTTCTCCCAATGTGTACCTTTTGGGGTTTTGCTCCCCAAATTCATCGGCTTTAATGAATTCATAAAAGATCTCATTATTCAACAACAACAGCAACCCCTTATCTCCTTGTTGGTCTTGGTAGGCAAAAAACCCTTCGGATGCGGGAAAAAGTTCAACACTGTCTACTTTTCTGCCAATGAGTTTTTCAAACATGGGACGGTAGGGCTCATAGTTGACCCCGCCATAAACGAAAAGGGAGAAATTAGGAAATGTTTTACCCACGACCTTACCCGTTTGCTCTATCAGTTTCTCAAAATACATTTGCACCCATGAGGGGATCCCCGCAATTAAGCTCATGTTTTCCGGCAAGGTTTCCGATACGATGGCATCCACCTTGGTTTCCCAGTCCTCTATGCAGTTTGTGTTCCAAGAAGGCATCCTGTTTTTTTGTAGGTATTTGGGCACATAATGGGCAACGATCCCCGACAATCTCCCGATGATATTACCGTCTTTTCTGTTAAGCGTAGGACTGCCTTGCAAAAAAATTTGTTTGCCATTAACAAAATCGGTGTTTCCTGTCTCGTGAATGTAGTTCAGCAGTGCATCTCGAGCTGCCGTGATGTGGGTGGGCATGGACTCTTTGGTGAGTGGGATGTATTTGGCACCGGAAGTGGTACCACTGGTTTTGGCGTAATAAAGGGGTTTCCCGGGCCATAATACGGAGTTTTTGCCCTCCAGCATTTTATCGACATAGGCCCTGTGTCCCTCGTAATCCCGAACCGGTACGGAAGATTGGAAATCTTTATAATCCTTAATATTATCAAATCCGTGGTCTTGTCCAAAATCTGTCGTTTTGGCCTTTTGGATCAGATAATCAAATGTTTTTTGTTGGGCAGAAAGGGGGTTATTGATCCACTTTTGGTTTTTGTTATGAATGTGGTTGGCAAAAATTTTTGCTGCAAATTTTTTTATCATAAGGCCTGGGAAAAGTCAATAAAATCGGTGGGGTCTGCTGAAAATCCATTGATCCAAAGTTCAAAATGAAGGTGCCAGCCTGTGGACAGTTCTCCTGTATCACCCGCCTTGGCAATTACTTCTCCCGCTCTAACCAAGTCCCCCTGATGTTTTTCCAAAGAGGAGTTGTGTTTGTATACAGACAGTAACCCATAGTCGTGTTTGACGATGATCACGTGTCCTGTTTCGGTAGTCCATTCGGAAAAGATAACCGTTCCGTGGGCAACAGCCATAATCGGAGCATTCTCTTTCAGTGCAATATCTACAGCAAAGTGCCTTTTATCTGTATCATACTTCTGAGAGATGGGACCAACAGCGGGAGGATAAAGGAGATACTTTACATTGCTCAAGTCATTGGGAATTACATTGTATTTGTCTTCTTGTATGACTTCTAATCGCAACAAGGAGTCTGCCTCAGACATTGCATTGTCCGAATTGAGCACCTCTGGCGACTGACTTTGATCATCGATTAAAGAATTTTCTTCCCAATTTATCTCTCCGGTTAAAGCACTTTTGATGGAGCTTATAAAACGGTCTTGTTTTTCAAATTCAAGCGTGAGAGAATCCAGTAAAAAACTGTTTCTAATGGCCTCTTTTCTGATCGTTAAGCTGGTATAGCCCGGGATAAATTCCTTAAGCGGGGTGTAGGCTATCAAGAAAAAAGATCCTATGGCAGTAAGGGTAACAAACAGCAGAACCAATACAATGATGTTGAATTGAGAAATTCTAACAAAAAATTTTTCTTCAAAGGTGGTTTCATTGATAACCACCATTCGATAACGATTCAATAAGTTTTGAATCCAAAGACGTTTGTTCTTATTTTCTTTTGCCATCAGTAACAAAGATAGTGTTTACCCTTAAAAATAAATTGTTGGCCAAGTAAAGAAATTTAGATTACATCGAATAATTATTTACATTTGATTAAAATTAAAAAACCATGTATTCAATGATCTATTCTTTAGGCATGATCGGTGCACCACAAATCATTCTCATTGTCGTTGTTGTCCTTTTGTTGTTCGGCGGGAGAAAAATTCCTGAATTGATGAGGGGGTTGGGAAGCGGTATCAAAGAATTTAAAAACGCTACCAAAGAAGACGAGGATAGTTCTGACTCAAAAATAGACAAGAAGTAGTCTACTCAAAAGCTACTGCATCTAAAATGGTATTGAGTTCGAACATCTGATCCCTTTTGCTAGAGGCAGGCGCAAAAACAAAGCCCTCGATCACCATCCATCTCTTTCTTAAGGTATCTTTTATCATGTAGTTCACAAAAGGTCCTGCCATAAAATCATTGGCAACTTCCCAAGTTCCTTTGGTCAAATAGGTTAACCTACCCTGCTTTTGGGTCTTGTAGTAATAGGGGCGGTAAGCCTTTTCGGTGATCATATAAGAACCTTTGAGCCTACCGGGTATATAGGCTTTTCCTATAGAATCCCTGATTTCGGGGATGCGTTTTTTTACATTTCCCTTCAATCCTGAAAATGGAAGGCTGTAGGCGATCAAATTCATATGTCCCTTGGGGATGTCTTTTTGAATCCAGACAAAATTGGTGGTGTCCTTTACCGTCTTGTATGCAGTCGGATAAACCAGCGATATGTTAAATCGCTTTTGTAAATCGCGGACTTTGGTAGGGGATTTTTTGATCCTTCTGATTTTTTCTTTGCGTTCTTTTTGGGTCAATACGGCTTTAAAAAGGTCGATGTTTTCATCCAAGAAATGCGCTTGTACGTCATCGTCCTCCCCGCTTACCTTGGCCACTGTCTGGGGTTGGGCCATCATATCCTCCGACAATTGGAATCGGGCAAGGGTGTCTTTGACAAACCACAATATATTTCGGCTGTTTCTGGCAAAGCCCGAAAACACCTTAGGGGGTAAATACTTGAGTGTAAACTGGGGCTCATCAAAGGGCAAACCCTCATAGGGGCTTTCCAATAGTGTGCGGGTTTTATTTCCCAAAGCTCCCGCCCAACTTTTTTCGGGCATTACCACCGTCAAATGGTTGATCTTGGCGTTGGAGTCGGGTAAATACCTCAACTTGGTTTTTTGTTCCTTACAAGATGTAACGAAGATGATAAAAACAGAAAATGCCACTTTTTTCATGATGTTGAGGCTTATTCCAATAAGGCAGCAATCCCGGGCAAAGTTTTCCCTTCAAGGCTTTCTAACATGGCACCGCCGCCAGTTGAAATATAGCTCATTTTGTGCTCAAATCCAAATTGTTTTACCGCTGCCACGGAGTCTCCTCCACCGACCAAAGAAAAAGCTCCTGCTGCTGTACTTTTGGCAATATGCTCTCCCAGAGCGATGGTTCCTGCCGAAAAATTTTCAAATTCAAACACGCCAAGGGGCCCATTCCACAGTATGGTTTTGGACTGCATTACCACATGCTCGAAATTTTTTAGGGTCTCAGGGCCAGCGTCCAAGCCTTCCCAATCGTCTGGAATTTGACCTACTTTACAAACCTTTCGGTTAGCATCATTAGAAAAATCATCTGCAATAATTACATCTTTTGGCAAATGCACTTCCACCCCTTTTGCTTTGGCTTTTTCCAAGAGTTCCAAGGCGTAATCACAATAGTCATCCTCACAAATCGATTGACCTACGCTTCCACCTTGTGCTTTGGCAAAAGTATATACCATGCCACCTCCGATGATCAAGTGATCAATCTTATCTAACATGTTCTCAATGATGGTAATTTTGGAAGAAACCTTAGCTCCACCCAAAATTGCAAGAACAGGCTTTTCTCCCGACTTCATGACTTTTTCTATGGCCTTGACCTCCTTTTCGAGCAGTCTGCCAAAGAATTTATCTTCCTTAAAAAATTGGGCCATGATGGTGGTAGAGGCGTGGGCCCTGTGTCCTGTTCCAAAAGCATCGTTGACATAACAGTCCCCAAGTTTGGACAGGCCTTCCGCAAAGTCCAAATCTCCCGTGGTTTCTTCTTTATAGAAACGTAGGTTTTCCATAAGAATAACACCTCCCGGCGCAATGGAAGCCGCAGCTTGCTCTGCCGCCCTGCTAACACAGTCGCCGAAAAAACTAACCGGAACTTGGAGAATTTCTTCAACTTTACTGACAATGTGAGACAATGAAAATTTTGGGTCTTTGCCCTTAGGTCGTCCCAAGTGCGAGATCAAGACACAACTACCGCCTTGATTGAGAATGTAATCTATGGTTTCTTTGGCCGCTGTGATCCTTGTAGAATCGGTCACTTGAAATTGATTGTCAATCGGAACGTTAAAGTCTACTCTGACAATGGCTCTACGATTTGAAAAGTCTTGATTTGCTAGGGTTCGCATGCTAAAATTTTTATCAAAAATACCTTTTTTATACCGTTGGGCAAAAGGTTTTGACCGTATTGAAAACATAATTTTTGGGAAGAAAGTGAAATTCAAATGGATTGATTATTTTTATCTTTTTTAGGATCAGAATCAGCATGTATTCAAGTGAAATCATCGGGCAAAAGCAATTGAAGAATCAATTAAAACAGATGGTCTGTGAGGGTCAAATGCATCATTGTCAATTGTTTATAGACTCAAAAGGCTATGGGGGTCTCCCTTTGGCCCTTTTCAGTGCTTTGGCTTTACTGCATGGCTTCGACGCTCTTGAAACTGCAGAAAATAACAGAACTCCATCGAAAAAGTTATTGGAGCATCCCGATTTAAATTTTGTATATCCGGTGGTCAATAAAAGATTGGGCGGCACTAAAGCCGTTTCGGATGATTACAAAGCCACTTGGGATGATTTTGTCGTTCACCAACCCTATGGATCTCCTCAAGACTGGATTCGTCAATTGGAAGCCGGAAACAAACAAGGGATGATTGGAGTAGAGGAAGTCGCAAAGATGCATCACAAGATGTACCTAAAGGCACACAATGGTGGAAACAAAGTAATGGTTCTCTTTGGTGCTGATAAATTATCAGAAAATGCTTCCAATAAATTATTAAAGCTGCTGGAGGAACCTCCGAAAAACAGCTTTTTTCTGCTGGTTTGTGATCAAACAGAAGGAATGTTGCCCACCTTGGTCTCTCGTTGTCAGGAGGTAAAATTGACGCCTTTGACTCCGGAGGACATCAAAAGTGGACTTCAAAAACTGAAATCCGATTCGGGTGCACCTCAAACATTGTCTTCGAGCAGAGGAAGTTGGCGTAAGGTTTTAGAGGAGCTGAACACTCCGGATCACACGCTTAATTTTGAAAAACTTTGGATTCAATGTCTGAGGTCAGCATTTAAGGCGCGGGCAGATAAAGCCATTGTCATCGATTTGATCCAATGGGCAGATCAGCTTGCTGACCTTGAACGGGAACAACAAAAAGCTTTTTTGGTTTATGCCCTGGAGTTTATCCGTCAGGCCATGCTGGTCTCATATCAATCTGAAGCCTTGTATGATCTTAAAATTCATTCTGAGTTTGACATTCGAAAATTTGCTCCTTATGTCCACAGTTCCAATTTGCCTTCTATGGTAAGGTTGCTGGAGGACGCCTACTATCATTTGGGACGCAATGCCAATCCTAAAATTCTTTTCAGTCACTTTGCCTTGGCAATGACGCGTTTTTTAAACGCTAAGGAAGCCGTTTCCTAAAAACATAAACACAAGAAGAATGCTTGCCAGTAAAAAAGGCTTTAAGCGAAAACCATGAGCCCTTTAGGATTCCCCTGAGGAAAGGGAATGATTTCCCCCTGTGTTTTTCAGAAAGATAGCATATATAAAAAACATCTAATCCTAATGCTCTTTTTTTAATCAGATCAAAGCCAATGCCCTGAGCGGTTTTTATCAGGCCTTTGGCGGTGAAGTGCCACAAATGTCTTGGCACATCCAAAGCGGCCCAATCTTGTTCATAATGGTTGCGGTCGTGACTTTCAAAATTGGGAACCGCAACAACCAAAAGGCCGGTCGGTTTGAGTAAATCTCTATATGTGTTTATGCTGTTTTCGGGATGGGGTAAATGTTCCAGAACGTGCCAAAGGGAAATGGTGTCAAAACTTTCGGGAGGCAATTCCGCCTCTGTCGCTTGAACCTCTATATTGTTTTCAAGGCAAATGTTTCTTGCTTTGGCATTGCTTTCGATGCCGGAGACTTTACATCCTTTTTTCTTCATAAAGGCCAAAAAAGAACCCGTACCACAGCCAATGTCCAGCAAACGTCCATTGGGTTGAAGGTGCTTTTTGAGAAGGGCATATTTATAGGTCAACATAAAGCCTCTGGCCCAAACGTATAAGAGAGAAATGAGTGAATCGGGTTTTGAGCGATGAGAAATGTAGTCCGAAGATTCGTAATAGGTGTCGAGTGAGTCCAAATGATCAACCGCTGTCCAGGCCCTGAGGTGAATTGGATCCCAGTGAATTAAAAAGGACTCTCCGCTGACCAGATGATCCGTGGCTTCTATTATCTTGTTTTTTTTTGCTTTGCTCATAATAAGTTCCACGTGGAACAATTATCGGCCCAATTTGACCAAAAGCACACTGATGTCGCTAGGATTGATCCCGCTGATCCTTGAAGCCTGAGATAGGTTGGTGGGCTTGATGTAATTTAGTTTTTCCTTGGCTTCGTGGGAAAGCGAAGCAAGTATATCGTAATCAAAATCATCGGGAATTTTTATGTGATCCAAACGATTGAGCTTTTCTGCATTGGCCATTTCCTTTTCAATATATCCCGAATATTTGATCTGAATTTCCGCTTGCTCATAAACCTCATCCGTGATCTCTTGTTCCTTGATGAATGTCCTAACAGAGGGGATGTGTGCCAGGTCCTTTCTGCTCAATCGGGGGCGAGACAAAATTTTACGGAGTTTGTCGGATTGTTTTACCTGTGCGGAGTCCTTTTTCTCAAGTATGGGGTTGACTTCTTCCGGGACATAACTTTGGGTTTTGAAAAAGTGAACCAGTTCCTTGGTTTTAGTCGCTTTTTCTTCTACAGCCTCCAGACGGTCCTTTTTGGCCAATCCCAGATCATAAGACAAAGGGGTGAGCCTTAAGTCGGCATTGTCTTGGCGCAAAAGGGTACGGTACTCTGCCCTGGAGGTAAACATTCTATACGGCTCCTCCGTACCTTTTGTGATCAGATCATCGATCAATACACCGATATAGGCTTGGTTTCTTTTAAGAACAAAAGGGTCTTTTTGATTGATTTTAAGATGAGCGTTGATTCCTGCCATCAGTCCCTGGGATGCCGCTTCTTCATAACCGGTGGTTCCATTGATTTGCCCCGCAAAAAACAATCCCGAAACCAGCTTGGTCTCCAAGCTGTTTTTTAGCTGCGTGGGAGGGAAGTAGTCGTATTCAATTGCATAGCCGGGCCGGAAGAATTTTACGTTTTCAAAACCGTTAACAGAACGTAGTGCCTGGTATTGAATGTCCTCAGGTAAAGAGGTAGAAAAACCGTTGACATAGACCTCCACAGTGTCCCAACCCTCGGGCTCTACAAAAATTTGATGCCGGGATTTGTCTGCAAAACGATTGATCTTATCTTCGATAGATGGGCAATAGCGCGGTCCCGTACTCTGAATGTTACCATTAAACAAGGGTGAACGATCAAAACCCTCTCGTAGGAGGTCATGGACCTGGGAACTGGTATGGGTAATATAACAGCTGCGTTGATGATTTAGTGGAGTGGTGGAGATAAAGCTGAATTTTGCAGGGTTTTCGTCCCCGGCTTGTTCTTCCATGACATTGTAATTCAAAGAACGACCATCGACCCGGGGAGGGGTTCCCGTTTTCATTCGACCCGACTCAAAACCGAGCTTTTCCAGACTGTGGGTTAAACCGGTAGAGGCTTTTTCACCCGCACGGCCACCACCGTAGTTTTTTTCTCCGATATGAATAAGACCATTCAGAAAAGTGCCGTTAGTCAAAACCACACTTTTGGAGCGAATGGGAATTCCCAAAGAGGTGACCACACCTTCGATCTTGCCATCTTTTACAATGATGTCTTTGATCATGTCTTGATAAAAGTCCAGGTTTTGGGTTTGTTCCAAAAGCTCCCTCCATTTTTTGGCAAAGAGCATTCTATCGGACTGTACCCTTGGACTCCACATGGCAGGCCCTTTGGATTGGTTGAGCATTTTGAACTGTATGGCGGATTCGTCTGAGACAATTCCACTGTATCCCCCGAGGGCGTCGATTTCTCTCACGATTTGACCTTTGGCAATTCCTCCCATGGCTGGGTTGCAGGACATCTGACCAATGGTTTGTAAATTCATGGTCACCAAAAGGGTTCGCGATCCCATATTGGCTGCTGCCGCAGCGGCTTCGGCTCCTGCATGACCACCGCCCACTACTACTACATCATATACCCCTTCAAACATATCAGTGTTTCACGTGGAACAAATTTATACAATCTTCTTCCTTCAAGCGCATTAATTCTTTTTGCTCATTTGTCTTGTCATTATAGCCCAAACAGTGGAGTAAGGCGTGAGAAAGCAACCTAAGACTCTCACTTTCAATAGTTTGTGCGTGTATTTTAGCGTTTTTTTTCAAAGCATCGCGCGAAATGTAGGCTTCTGCCTTGATCGCCTTGGATTCGGTGTAGTCAAAAGTAATAATGTCAGTATCGGTATTGTGATTGAGGTATTCTTGGTTGAGCGACAGCATGGTATCTGTATCAACAAAATTGTATTCCAATTCTTCGACAGTATAACCCTCCCGCTCCACAATGCTGTTGAGCCAAAGCGCCAAGTCCTCCTCAGGCAAGGATAGAAATTTATCGTGATTAAACCGAATCAAGCTTTTTTTTGCAAATATAGAACAAAGAAAAAACAAATAATTTCATTAGGGTAAAGCTTGATGTTATCTTTGACAAAAAAAAGAATGAGTGTTCGCGTTAGATTTGCCCCCAGTCCTACAGGCGCCCTTCACATTGGAGGGTTAAGAACAGCACTGTATAACTACCTCTTTGCCAAAAAGAACAAGGGAGAATTTATCTTAAGAATTGAAGACACCGACCAGAACCGTAGGGTGGAGCAAGCAGAGGAATATATTATAGAGGCATTGAATTGGAGTGGTCTTCAACCCGATGAAAGTCCATTAACACCCGGGGAGTTGGGGCCTTACCGACAAAGTGAAAGGAAAGACATCTATCAAAAACATATTGAGGAACTGATTGACAAAGGGCAGGCCTATTATGCTTTTGATACAGCCGAGGAACTATCTGTTATTAGAACAGAACACGAACAGCAAAAGAAGACCTTTAAATATGGCGCCCATAATCGAATGGAGCTCCAAAATGCACTAAGCCTGTCCGGTGAAACTACCGAAGAATTACTAAAAACCTTGCCATATGTAGTAAGGCTAAAAGTGAGTGCCGGGAAGAGCGTAAAGGTTAAAGACGGAATAAGGGGATTCATTGAGGTACAAAGTGAGGAAATTGATGATAAAATATTGATGAAAGCAGACGGCATGCCGACCTATCACTTTGCCAATGTTGTTGACGATCATCTGATGGAGATAACGCATGTGATTCGTGGGGAGGAGTGGTTGCCATCACTTGCATTGCACCAACTGATCTATGATGCATTTGAATGGAGCGCTCCCGAGTTTATGCATTTGCCCCTCATATTAAACCCCCAAGGAAAAGGGAAACTTTCCAAAAGAGATGGAGACAAAATGGGTTTCCCTGTTTTTCCTTTGTCATGGGAGGGGTCAAAAGGATTTAAAGATAGAGGATTTTTGCCCGAGGCGCTAATGAACTATTTGGCACTTTTGGGATGGAACCCCGGAACCGATGAAGAGCTTTTTAAAATCGATGCCTTGGTAAAAATTTTTGATACCGAAAAGATTCAAAAGGGAGGAGCGAAGTTCGATTTTGAAAAAGCAAGGTGGATTAATCACAAATTTTTGGGATTTACGGATGAAAAAATCATTTTCGAGCATTTTCCGGAGTTTTTGGAATGCCTTCCGAATACGTGGTCTCAAAAAAAGAGAAACGACGTCTATACCCTCCTAAGAGATCGATTGTTTTTGCTCGAAGAGCTAAAAACCCAATCTGAGCTGTTTTTGGAAGACCCTGTTGATTACGATGAGAAGGTGATGAATAAAATTCGAAAGTATCAACCCAAAAAAATTATCGAACAATATTGCAAAATGATAAAAGAAGATGTTGATGTACAAAGATGGAAATCCAAAATTCAGGAGTGGAATGAAAAGGAAGGACTCCCATTTGGAGCAATCATGCAAAGTTTAAGATTAGCCATCGTGGGCAATTTGAGTGGACCCGATATTTTTAGTATTTGCAAGATATTGGGAAATAAGATAACTTTAAGAAGACTTGAAAAATTTTTTAATCACCAGAATAAATAAATCATGGACCTATCTACTTATGTAATTATTTTTTTAATCGTACTCTTTTTGATCTCTGGGGTGTTTGTTGTAAAACAACAGACTTCGGCAGTGATCGAACGATTTGGTAAATTCATTGCCATTCGTAAACCGGGCCTTCACTTTAAAATTCCCGTTATTGACAAAATCGCGGGAAGAGTAAGCTTAAGGATTCTTCAATTGGATGTGATTGTCGAAACCAAAACCAAAGATGATGTTTTTGTAAAACTGAAGGTCTCTGTTCAATACAAGATACTGCCCGATAATGTTTACGATGCCTTTTATAAACTAGACTTTCCTCAAGACCAGATTACTTCCTATGTCTTTGATGTGGTTAGGGCTGTTGTCCCTAAGATGAGGCTTGACGATGTTTTCGAGAAAAAGGATGAAATCGCCAATGCAGTAAAAGGAGAATTAAATGATGCAATGATCAACTATGGTTATGATATCATCAAAGCTTTGGTAACGGATATCGACCCCGACGGAGAGGTAAAAACAGCCATGAACCGGATCAATGCCGCTGAGCGACAAAAGATCGCTGCTCAGTACGAAGGTGATGCTGCAAGGATATTGATTGTGGAAAAAGCCAAGGCAGAGGCAGAAAGCAAAAGACTTCAAGGACAAGGGATTGCTGATCAAAGAAGAGAGATCGCAAGAGGGCTTGAGGAATCCGTTGATGTGCTTAACAATGTAGGAATCAACTCTCAAGAGGCGTCAGCCCTTATTGTTGTTACCCAACACTACGACACCCTACAGTCCATCGGTGAGGAGACCAACAGCAATCTGATTTTATTGCCCAATTCACCACAGGCCGGCAGTGATATGCTGAATAATATGGTAGCCTCCTTCACGGCGAGTAACCAGATCGGTGAAGCAATGAAAGTAGAGAATCAAAAAAAGCAGAGTAAAGGAAAAACGGAGGGGGAATAGACTAACTTTTTTTCCAGTTATCTCTTAGGCCAACGGTCTTGTTAAAGACCAAATGTTCATCGGTTTTATTTTCTAGAATGAAATAACCCAATCGTTGGAATTGGAATTTCTCACCTGCAGCTGCACTGACCACTGCGGGTTCAATATAACCTCGGACTTGACTGAATGATTCTGGATTGATGAACCGGGCCGGGTTTTCGTCTTTATTTTTGTCAGGCTCTTCGACGGTAAACAAACGGTCATACATATTCACCTTGATTGGGTGAGCGTGTGCTCTGGAGACCCAGTGTAGGGTTCCTTTGACTTTTCTTTGGCTTTCCTCTGTATCGGAACCACTCTTACTCAAGGGATCATAGCTACAAATGATTTCTGTAATGTTGCCTTGAGCATCTTTTACCACCTCTTCTCCTTTGATGATGTATGCGTTTTTGAGGCGTACTTCTTTGCCAAGGGTCAACCTAAAAAACTTTCTGTTGGCTTCCTCCTTAAAGTCCTCTCTTTCAATGTATAAACTTCCGGAAAAAGGAACTTCTCTAAAGCCTGCCTTTTCATCTTCGGGATTGTTTTCGGCTTTGAGCATTTCGGTTTGTCCATCGGGATAATTCTTTATAGTTAGCTTAACCGGATTTAGAACCGCCATTACCCTTGGAGCAATTTTGTTTAGATGATCACGGACACAAAACTCCAAAAGCGATACATCTATGATGTTGTCTCTTTTTGCGACCCCGGCCGTATTTGCAAAGTTTTGTAGGGATTCGGGAGTGTAACCTCTTCTTCTCAATCCGCTTATGGTGGGCATTCTGGGATCATCCCATCCCGACACATGAGATTGGTCAACCAGCGCTTTTAGTTTTCTCTTACTCATGACTGTGTAGGAAAGATTCAGCCTGGCAAATTCCCTTTGTTTGGGTCGGATGGTATCCAAGGGGGATAGTGCATCTAAAAACCAATCATAGAGTTCACGATGCGGCTTGAATTCCAAAGAACACAATGAGTGAGAGATCTGTTCAATGTAATCCGACTCCCCATGAGTCCAATCATACATGGGGTAAATACACCAGTCGTCTCCCGTTCGATGGTGGGTTTTGTATAACACTCTATACATAACGGGATCCCTCAAAAGCATATTGGGAGCAGCCATATCGATTTTAGCTCTAAGTACATGATCTCCTTCTTGGTGTTTTCCGTCCTTCATCTCTTGAAAGAGTGATAAATTTTCTTCTTTAGAGCGATTGCGAAAAGGACTGGGTTTGCCGGGTTGTGTCGGTGTGCCCTTTTGTTCGGATATTTGCTGGGAAGATTGAGAGTCAACATATGCTAATCCCTTGATAATTAACTCTTTAGACCATTCAAAAAGTTGAGGGAAATAGTCTGAGGCATAGCACTCTTTGTCCCACTGAAAACCCAGCCATTCGATGTCATATTTGATGGCTTGTACATACTGCGTTTCTTCTTTGGCAGGATTGGTATCGTCAAACCTGAGGTTTACCGGAGCTTTGTACCTATTTCCTAAATTAAAATTGAGGCAAATGGCCTTGACGTGGCCAATATGGAGATAGCCGTTGGGCTCGGGAGGAAACCTAAACCTAAGCAAGTCGGAAGAAAGCCCAGAGCTAAGGTCTTCCTCTATGATGTGTTCAATAAAATTGAGGGTCTTTTCTGACATCTGAAATTTTGTCAAAGATATTAAAAGCTTAATTCTTTGAATATAATTACGCTGATATTATATATTTGTTAAAAGCCGAACAATGGGACAAATAATAATAGACAATATCAGAATTTACGCATTTCATGGGTGCATGGATGAAGAAGAGCGAATTGGGAGTGATTATATCGTCAACCTAGAGGTAGAAACAGATATGATTCAGCCGTCAAAATCGGATTTGCTTGAGGATGCGGTGGACTATGTGAGTCTCAATACCATTGTAAAAGAAGAGATGTCTATTCGATCCCGGTTATTGGAGCATGTTGCGCAGCGAATCATGGACAGGATTTTGAAACAATTTCCCGAGGTAGAGGGCGTAACGGTCTCTGTGGCCAAGCAGAACCCACCCATCGGTGGAGATGTTGGAGAAGTGTGTGTTCGTTTAAAAGGTTAAGGCAGCAGCCTATAAAGCATAAAATTTATTATTTTTGCCGCATGGCATCGTGGCCGAGTGGCTAGGCAGAGCTCTGCAAAAGCTTGTACAGCGGTTCGAATCCGCTCGATGCCTCTATATCCCGTTAATCCAACGGGATTTTTTTTATTTCATTTCGAAAATTTGGCCTCCAATGGTCTTTTTGGTCACAATTTTTTTGGGATTTCCGTAGATTCTAATAATGCCTCCCGCAGTTACTCTTGCTTCCAAAAGTTCGGTTGCATAGACATAAGACATTCCACCTGCTGTAACGTTGACCTTGGTCTGTTCGGTTTCAAAAATTTCTCCTTCACAAGCACCTCCACTGCTTACAGATGATTGGTGGTTGGTTACTTTTCCTGAAAGAAAAAGCTTACCTCCCGTACTTACAATAGAAGTGAGTTTTTCGCCCTCAAATTTGAAATTCATAGTAGCTCCTTCTTGTACCTTAAGGGAAATACTGGTCTGTTTATAGGTACTGTCTACCTTGAGACTGGATCCTTGATACAATATGATTTCGTCCAGCAATCCTGTGTGATATAATTCTACATAAGTAAACGTTGGGTTGAGTATGTGTTCTAGGGAGTGCCTAATTTTAAGAGTTTGCCCCTTGATCTTAGCGACTACATCCATACGGTCTTCTCCGTTAATCAACAACTTGTTTTCATTGGCAGGTATGAGTTTAACTTCTATGCCTGAATATACTTTTAGGTTGATGAATTCTCTCACATTGAGTTGTCTTTCGTAACTGGTATCTGTTTGTGGCTCTTGTTCTTGTGCGGAAATTGAGACAGAAAAAACCACCAAACAAATGGAACATAAAAAATGGCGAAACATATTCATTGGGTTAAGTTTAATCAAAATTAACTAATTATTCTTTTTGTTCCTCTAAAATAAAATCCAATTGTCTTTTGATAAGATTTGCCTTTTTTACAATCACCCTGACAGGATCACCCAATTGATAAATTTTTTTTGTTCTGTCTCCAACGAGACTATGGGACTTTTCATGATAGGTGAAATAATCTCCTTTGATTTCAGAAACCTTTACCAGTCCTTCACATTTGTTCTCTATGATCTCAACATACATTCCTCGATCGGTAACTCCGGAAATTAGGCCATCAAAACCTTGGTCGATTTTGTCTTGCATGAATTTCACCTGCATGTATTTGATAGAATCTCTCTCTGCTTTTGTGGCCAGTTGCTCTCTATTTGAAGAGTGAGTACAGGCCTCCTCTAATTCTACCGGATTTGTTTTTTTGTGACCCTGCATATAGAACTCTAATAGCCTATGAACTAAAACATCAGGATACCTTCTTATGGGGGAGGTAAAATGGGTATAATAATCAAAAGCTAAACCATAGTGCCCTATGTTGTCAATGGTGTAAACAGCCTTACTCATACACCTAATGGTTAGTGTATCTATAAGCTCTTGTTCCTTTTGTCCATGTGTTTCTTTAAGCAAATTGTTGAGGGAGTTATTTACCTTTTTGGTTTCCAAATTGAATTGATACCCCAGGTTGTTTGCAATGGTTTTTAAGTTGGCCAATTTATCTTCATCGGGTAAATCGTGAACCCTGTAAACAAAAGGTTTTTTTGGTTTTTGTTTTCCTATAAATTCAGCAACTCTTCTGTTCGCTAAAAGCATGAATTCTTCTACCAATTTGTGGGCATCTCTTGAACTCTTAAAGAATATACTTTCGGGATTTTTTTCCTGATCCAAATTAAATTTAACTTCGACCCGGTCAAAAGAAAGCGCACCATTTGACATTCTTTTCTTTCTTAATATTTTAGCAAAAGTATCTAACTTATTAAGAGCAGTAAATATCTTTTTCGATACCTTGTATTCTTTTTTATTTAAGGAAACTTCCTGGCTTACCGTTGGTTCTCCACTGTCCAAAATGTATTGAACTTCTTCATAGGAAAATCTATGATCTGAGAGTATCACAGTTTTACCGAACCATTCTTTTTCAATTTGCATTTTATCATTGACCGTAAAAACAGCGGAAAAAGTATATTTTTGTTCTTGAGGTCTCAAAGAACAAGCTCCATTAGACAAAATCTCCGGCAACATAGGAACTACCCTATCAACCAAATAGACGGAAGTCGCTCTTTCATAGGCTTCCTCATCGAGAATACTGTTGGGTTGAACATAATGGGATACATCTGCAATATGAATGCCTATTTCTGTTTTTCCATTACTCAGTGGAGTAAATGAAAGGGCATCATCAAAGTCTTTTGCCGTGATTGGATCAATGGTAAAAGTGGTTTTATTTCTAAAATCCTTTCTTTTTGAAATCTCTTTTGGATCAATTCCCAGATCCAACTGCTGTGCAAAGGATTCAACTTCGGGAGGGAAAACATCCGCAAATCCATATTCAAACATAATGGTGTGCATCTCTGTATTGAGTTCTCCCTGTTTTCCAAAAGATTTTATGATCGTACCAAAGGGAGATGATGCTCCTCTGGGCCAATCTTTGAAATTTACAATGACCTTGTCTCCGTGTTCGTAGTTTATTAACTCTTCCTTTTCAATAAAAAAACCAATAAAAATCCTAGAAGCCCGAGTGTTGACAAAACCAAAATCTTTTTTCTTGTCAAGGATACCGATGTAATCTTGAGAAGCACGTTCTAATATTTCCACAACTTCTCCTTCTCTTTTTCCGTTGTTTCTTTTTCTGATTTGATAGACCAAAACCCGGTCTCCATCCAACGCTCTATTGGTATTTTTTCTGGCAATGAAAATGTCTTCTTCATCTTCGGGCATCAGAAGATAGGCGTTGCCGGTGGTGGTCATCTCTAAGGTTCCTTCTATGTAATCCTTTTTATTTACCAATAGGACATATTTGCCCGGGTCTGTTTGTTTGATTATTTTTTGAGCATTGAGTTGACCCAATACTTTGATTATGGCGTTTCTCTTTTGGGAATCGCTTATGTTAAGCTTTGCTGCAATTTGTTTGTAGTTGAAAGACTTGCTAGGATGCTCTTTAAAAACCGAAAGAACTCTCACTCGAATATTTCTATCCGTTTTTTTCTTTTTTGACATCAAGATTTAATCTACAGCAAATTTAGGTTTTCTTTTCTTGTCAATGAATTAACTTATCAAAACCCTTAACAATAATAATATTTTGTTTTTAAAAATTTAAAGAAACATTGATGCTTATTATGGGTTGTGAATAGGTATAATAAGTTTAATTGTAAACGAACCCAAAATCCAATAATATAAAACTTTAAACGCTTTATGAATCATCAATTTAATATTAAAATTATGTGAATGAAGGACTTAGTACAGATATGAACAACAGTTAAAAACCCTTATATGTTAATCACTTTTATGATTTAAGCTTACATTTAACGTTAAGAAGAAAGAAAATTGATTTGATAAACGGATGACTAATTATGAAAATTATAGTTGAATATATCTAAGATTTTTTTATTTATAATTATCGCCAGTAAACAGGGAAAAATTAAGATAATCTTATCAACAATTAATCAATAGAACAACCAACACAAAAAGGGAAAGTTTTAACTTTATAAAAAAAGTAAAATGAACATATCAATAGGAAACGACCACGCTGGGGTAGATATAAAAGAGGCGATCGTTTCACATTTAGAGCAAAAAGGGTATCAGTTATACAACCACGGAACTAACAGCGAGGACAGTGTTGACTATGCAGACTTTATTCATCCTGTGGCTCAGGATGTAGAAGATAAAAAGTCGGAATTGGGAATTATTGTTTGTGGAAGTGGAAATGGAGCAGCAATGACTGCCAATAAACATCAAAAAATCAGGGCAGCGCTTTGTTGGTCGGGAGAAATATCCAAATTATCAAGGCAACACAACGATGCAAACATCCTCAGCATTCCCGCCAGGTTTGTTAATCTTGAACAGGCCCTGGAAATGGTAGACATATTTATCACCACTCCTTTTGAAGGCGGAAGACACCAAAAAAGAATTCATAAAATACCTTGTATATAAACAATGGAATGGTCACTCAGGGCATATGATGAGCTAAAACTAAATGAGCTTTACGATCTTTTAGAATTAAGGGCTAAAGTTTTTGTGGTAGAGCAGGACTGTGCCTACCAAGACCTGGATGGAAATGACCCCAAGGCAACCCATTTACTGGGTTATCAAAAAAACAAACTCATTGCATATTCTCGAATTTTCCGCCCCGGAGCATTTGAAAAAAAATATGCGAAGATTGGCAGAATTGTCACTCATAAACAAAACAGGGGAAAGGGTATCGGCTATACTTTGGTAAAAAAAAGTATTGCGTTTTGTAAAGATCATTTCGGCCAGCAAACCATTAAAATTTCTGCACAAGTTTATCTAATAAAATTCTATACTCAATGTGGCTTTGTTGAAAAGGGCAAAACTTATCTGGAGGACGGAATACCCCACTGTGCTATGTATTTCAATCACAGCCGGTAAAGTGCTTTATTAGGCCTTCAAAATCGCGCGAAAGGCTTTCAGAAGCAACACCAAGCTTTCCCATATACAAAACCATATAAAAACCCGGCGATAGCGAACGGAGTACTTCTTCCTTTTGTTTTTGAATTACTGCTTTAATTTGCCTCTTTATACGATTGCGTCGGCAAGCCAGCATTACAGACCTTTTGGATACGCTCACCCCAATATAGGTTTTTTTTACCTCCTCTTTGGGGTGAACAAAATGCATGACCAAAGCTCCGGAGCGTACCGCCTTTCCCTTTTTAAAAACAAGGTCAATTTGAGTTTTACTTTTGAGTTTTACTAAGCCACCTTTACGGGTCACGGTTGTTTGAAATAAGTATTATTATCGCGATCGACATCGGCCATATAATAAGATGGATCAATGAATATATCTACGATTTTACTTTTGGGATGATTGATGATCAATTCATATTCCGGTCGGGCCCAGGGCCAATCCTTGTGAACCTTCCATTTCATCGCATAAGGGTTTTCCTTCTCTCCCCTCATGAGTGGAATGGGAATGTAATGAACTTCGGAAGGGCCATCATTGAAATTAACCAATATTTCCAAAGGCATGGGCATAGATCCAATTCTTTCAATTTTTACCACTGTTTTTGTACCATCCCCTTCTACAGATTTTATAGCGTAGTCAATGGTGTTTGTGGTCTGCGTCCAATCGGTCAAATACCATCTCAATTGAATGCCCGATACCCGCTCTGCTATTCGTCTAAAGTCGTTGGGCACAGGGTGTTTGAACTGATGCAGTCGATAGTACTCTTTTAGGGTTTTGGCCAATTTGTCCTCCCCAATGATATATCCCAACTGACTCAAAAAAACCGCTCCCTTGCTGTAGGCGGAGATCTCATAGGCCAAATTGTAATCATAGCGGTTTGCGTTAGTTTGTTGTGGCTGCTCCTTTCCGGATCGTGCCAAATAGAGATAACTGTCGTAGGATCTTTGCAGTGGGAAAAAGTTGTTTTGGTTCAGAATTTTATCCTCGGCCAAAGTGGAAATATAAGATGTAAAACCTTCGTCCATCCACTCGTATTTCATCTCATTGGTCGCCAAAACATGTTGAAACCAAGAGTGAGCCAACTCATGTGCTGTTACGCCTACTAAGCTCTCAAAACTTCTATTACCGGTAATCAGGGTAAGCATGGCATATTCCATTCCTCCATCGCCCCCTTGAGCCACGGTATATTGACGGTAAGGATACTCACCAATGGTTTGATTGAAAAAGCGCATCAACTCGGCAGTCTTGGGCTGAAGATTTTTCCAGTTTTCGTTGTATTTAGGGTTGTCCTTATAGAAGAAATGCAGGAGTACATCATTAGGCCCCTTGTGGGTGTCGTGAATATAATCGGGATCGGCAGACCAAGTAAAATCATGTACCCTTGGCGCTAAAAAATGCCATTTAAGCTTCCCTCTTTTTGACTTCCCCTTTTTTTCGCTGTAACCATGGCCCACTTCATCGTGGTTTTGCAGATATCCGCTGGCTGCAACCACATATTTTCTATCCAGAGTCAGGGTGACATCAAAATCTCCCCAAACGCCATGAAACTCCCTTCCCAAATAAGGCTCAGCATTCCAGCCTTCGTAGTCATATTCTGCTATTTTGGGATACCACTGTGCCATAGAAAGTGCGACACCCTCCGCAGAATCTCTACCGGCTCTACGCACCAACTTTGGCACTTGACCCTCAAAATCTAAAGTCAACCGTGCACTTTCTCCCGGGCCAAGCGGATCAGACAATAATACCTCTAAGATGGTTTCTGAAAGCTCATACTTCAATACAACTCCATTTTGTTTTAAATTAGAAACCTTTAAATAACCAACTTCATCGGGCTTTAGCGAATCAATATCAACACGAAAGCGGGTGTTTTTGTCCTTTCCGGTTTTGACCCTTACCGCCATTTCACTTCCCGGTTGAAAGGCATTAAAGTAGAGGTGGTAAAAAACTTTTTTTAGACTGTCCGGAGAATTGTTGGTATACAACAATTCTTGTTTTCCGGAATATTGAAAAGTCTTTACGTCCATATCGACGTCCATATTGTAATCAACGGCTTGTTGCCAGTAGTTCTGTGCATAAGTTGTTGAACTTAAGGCGAGTAATAGTATAAGATAGGCTTTTTTTCTCATTTTTTGCAGCTTTTATTTTGAGGCATAAATTAGGGCATTGTACAAATTAACCATTTTTCCTGATCTGGATAGGGATTTGGAGCTAACCAATTCACTTGTATCAGGATTTTCTATTGTTGGATAAAGAGGCATGCCGGAATTCATGAGTACTTTTTTAACCTGCCGGGCTTTCAATTTGGGAAAAAAGGATCGTATAACTGCAGCCACCCCGGCGGCATTGGGCGCAGCCATGGAGGTGCCACTGTAGTACTCATATTTTCCGTTGGGAACCGATGACCAAATTTTTGATCCAGGAGCAAAAACGTCTACGTTTACCGAACCGAAGTTTGAAAAAGAGGCGACCTGCTCTTCATCGTAGGAAAAACCAACGGCCCCTACCGTTAGAAAATTTGAAACAATTTCTTTACCGTTTACTTCATCGGTTACATAAGTTTTTTTCTTACCCGGGTTAATGTTGGCACCGCTGTTTCCGGCTGCATTCACAATCAAAACATCATTTTTCTCGGCGTGTTTTAGGGCGTCCCAAACCCATTCCTTGTGAGGAGAATAGCCCTTTCCAAAGCTGGTATTGATCACCTTGGCACCATTGTCAACGGCATATCGTATCGCCAAAGCAATATCCTTGTCGTATTCGTCACCATCGGGAACGGCCCTAAGCACCATTATTTTTGCGCGATCAAAAACTCCTCTGTTGCCATTGCCATTGCCTCGGTTGGCAGCAATGATCCCGGATACATGGGTACCGTGGTTGGCACCGTCTTTTTTTGGGCCGATTACATTTCCATTTCCATAACCTTGGTCTTCGAAGTCGTCAGGATCATCCCCGACGATGGCCCTACCGTCAAAATCGATATTGTAGTGGCCATCAATCCCCCTTTGCGCCCCTTTTAGGTAGACTTCAAGCTTGGACTTTGTCAGTTGATTCTCATTGAGAAATCGTTTGAAAATGATGGCTTCCATTAGCGAAAAAGTCTTAGGAGAAAAATCTTCAACCTCTTGGAGGGAATATTTTTCCTTTCCAAGGACAAGCTTGATGATACTGTCTGACTCATGATACTTCTGGATCATGCTCTCAATACTAGCCAGTTCTTCTTTTTTGTTTTGAATATTTTTCAGGCGTTCTTTTTCAAACTTCTCAAAAGCTTCAGAACTGGGCGTTTCTTTCCTTTGTAATCGCACAGACTCCATGTTTTCCAGTTCGGACTCACCCAAAAAATTCCATCCATGGACGTCGTCGACATAGCCATTTTGGTCGTCATCGATGCGGTTGTTGGGAATTTCGTCATCGTTTACCCAGATGGCTTCTTTTAGCTCAGGATGATCAATATCTACCCCGGAGTCGATAACAGCGACAATTACCGTCTCTCCTTTTTGGTCTTTGATTAATTCGTCGTGGGCACGATCCACACTCATACCCGCAATACTGTCGCTGCGGAGGTCCATCAAATGCCAGAATCTTTTTTCGTATTCGACGAGGGCGTCCTTTTTGTTGTACTTAACCAAGGGTGCAGTTATAGGGTTGCCCACGAATTTGATGGTACTACAGGAAATCACTAAGGGGCAGAGGAGTATATAAAAGAGTCTTTTCATTAAAAAAAGTTGGCTAAAATATGTTTTTGACCCATCCCTATGCCTTTCTCAATCTGCTTTAGAGAGATCAATTCGTTGTATGGGTCATGTTCTAAAAATAATAAGAAATCTTTTTCGCATGCCAATTTTAAAAAGTGGCTTTTTTCCTCCATGGTCATCAGGGGCCGGGTATCATATCCCATTACATAGGGAATGGGCAAATGGCCTACGGTGGGGATAAGGTCGGCGGTAAAAACCAATGTTTTACCTTGATGCTTCAATAGCGGTAACATCTGCTTTTCTGTATGCCCGTTTACAAGAATGATATCAAAACCCAAAGGGGTATTCTCCACTAAAAAGCCCTCTCCCTTTAGAAGCTGAAGCTGACCACTCTCCTCGATGGGTAGAATATTTTCAGATAAAAAAGAAGCCTTTTCCCTGGGGTTGGGCCGGGTGGCCCATTGCCAATGATTTTCATGAGACCAAAAAACAGCATTTTTAAAGGCAGGCTCAAGCACCCCATTCTTTTTTCTTATTATCGCATCGCCACAGTGGTCAAAGTGGAGGTGGGTTAAAAACACATCAGTAATATCGTCTCTGTGGAATCCTTTCTGACGGAGAGACTGGTCTAAGTTTTCATCCCCCCATCGGTCATAATGGCTAAAAAACTTTTCACTTTGCTTGTTGCCCATTCCCGTATCGATCAAAATCAGTCGGTTGCTATCTTCAATCAACAAAGATCGACTGCACATCTCGATACGGTTGTTGGCGTCGGCAGGATTGGTTTTCTGCCAAAGAAGCTTGGGGACAACACCAAACATGGCACCACCGTCCAACTTAAAATTCCCACAGGCTATGGAGTGTAATTCCAACAGTTTATAATTTGATTCGTGTAAGGTACATATGAGTGGTCATGTAGAGGTATTTGTGCTTGGCGTCAAAAGCGCAATTGGCAGTTTTCTCATGCGTTTTAATGGTACCCAGATGTTTTCCCTGGGGGGTAATGATCAAAACCCCTCCGGGTCCGGTAGAGAAAATTGTCCCTGAAGGGTGAATCTTCAGACCGTCAAAGTTGCCCCGGCTTTCTTTTGCCAGCTCATCATCGTTAAAAAACACTCTGGCATTCTCAACTCCGTTGGGGGTAATGTCATAAGCCATAATTCTCCGGTCTTTTGGATCAGAAATGGCTACGTATAATGTCTTTTGATCATTGGAAACGGCGATCCCATTGGGCCGGGTCAGGTCGTCAATTATCAGAGTAATTTCTCCAGAAGGAGTAAGTTTAAAAACGCCGTTAAAGTCCAATTCTTTCAATGCGTCCTTGTCCCCATTTTTCAAACCGTAGGGGGGATCAGTAAAATACAGATCCCCATTTTTAGCGTATACCAGATCATTGGGGCTGTTGAAATACTTTCCTTGATATTTACCGACAATGGTTGAAAAACTTTTCTTTTCCCAATCGTCTAATTTGGCGACTCTTCTGTCTCCGTGCATGCAGATGATGAGTTGGCCATTATCATCCAAGACCAAACCGTTGGAACCACTCTCGTCTCGGTTCATAGCATTTTTACTTCCCTTTTTTTCTCGGGGAGCAATTCCGGTATAGCCACTGGGATCGAGAAAGATACTCAGCCCGTTTTTTTCGTCCCATTGATAGACTTTATTGGCGGGGACATCAGAAAACAAAAGGGCATCGAGTCGATCGACCCAAACGGGCCCTTCCGACCAGCCAAATCCCTCGGCTAGGATCTCGATTTCGGCCTCTGGAGCAACGAACCGGTTCATCTCAGGATGTAATCGCTCAACGGAACCAATGGTTCTTTTTTGTTGCGCACTCGAGTAGGTAAAAAAGCATATTGCAAAAAATACAAAAATTTTAAGTTTCATGGTTTCAGGTTTTGAAATTAAACAAAAATAGGGCTACCCATATAGTATAAATTAAGAGAAAATTTTATTTATTCTCCAAAATCTTTAGAAGTTCTTCAGCAAAAGCCAAAATTTGCTTTATTTCTTGTATGCTTGCCAGTCGCTCTTTGCTGCGAATCAAAAGGCTCTCTCCGTTGGATTCCAAGTAGTAAGTGGGATGGCTTTCGAAGAAATAAATGAGATCATCTGTAAAAAAAGCTCGTATGGATTTTACATCTTCACCTCTAAGGTAAAACCTTCTCGAGAAATCGGGATGTTTTTTAAAATCAATATCTTCCAACCCTGACAATTGCAGTATGGTGGTCATAAAGTTTTCTTTGTCCAGAGTAAACACAGGCATTTTCTTCGGTACTTTGATTTGCAAAAAGGTCGACCTTAAATCTTCTTTAGCAATAAATGCACCTTCGCTATAGGACAGGTCAAACAGTAAAAAATCCTTGTTTTTACTTTCCAGATTGTTGTAACGATAGTTGATCCATTTGGTTTTGAAATAAAAAAACCGTTCTAAGTCATCATAATTTGAGATGGGATCAGGCAGGTAATTCCAGTCTAGAATAGTAGACAATTTTTGTAAAAGCTTTTGTCTTTTGGTCAATGAAATTTGAAAATTTAAAAGAGAGGATTCAGGCAAGCTTTTGCGGATCGCAAACGGATGTTCTGTTTTGGCTTCGTGAACGTCAAGCCCGATGATTTCGAAAAATCCACCCTGACGGGAAAAGCTTCGGCTGTAATCGTTTAGTCCTTCCATGACAGTATGATCTACAAATTCACAAAGTGAAAAATCAATAATGGCGTGAGCACTGGGGGGGATCTCGTCTAACTTTGCTTTGAGCTTAAAAAAGTTCAGGAAGCTGCAAAAATTCTTTACGCTGACATAATAATTTCCAGTCTCTTCCTCCAAGTACATCAGTACATTGGGCTTAAGCCAATTGCGGGAGAACAAAACTCCACTTTTGTTGAGGACAATATGCACCAGGAGCGTGGTCAATATGCCCAGTAGAATACCCGTGGTAAGACTGGTCATTAGAGTTGCGACCAAGGTGGTAAGAAAGATGATGGCTTGCTCTTTTCCTACCTTATAAATCCGCAACAAGTTTTCGGGTGTAGCCAGTCGGTATCCTGTATACACCAAAATTGCCGCCAGGGCAGGCATGGGGATTTTTTGAATTTGTTTGGCAAATAACAGTATGAAAACAACCAAAAAGGCAGCATGAAAAAAGTTGGCAGAACGATTATTTCCTCCGTTGTTTACGTTTACGGAGCTTCTAGCAATAACAGTTACTACATTGAGTCCTCCAAAAAAACCACTAATACCCGTTGCGATTCCCAATGCCCTCAGATCCTTATTGATGTTTGATCTTCTCTTCAGTGGATCTAGCTTATCTACGGCTTTGATACTCAGTAAAGACTCAATCACAGCCACCAGGGTGATGGATAGGGTGTACCCCATAAAATCAGAGGTTAAGATTTTACCAAAGTCGGGGTTAGGCAAGGAAGCCATCAAGTTGTCGGGCAGTGTGATCATAAGATTAGATCCCAATACCTCAGGGGTTTTTAATACCAGATCATTATAATAAATTACACCTATGGAGACAATTACCACCCACATGGGAGCGGGGATCAACTGAAAAACAGAATTTCTGACTCGGGCATAGAGAAATAAAAAGGCCAAACTCAACACCCCTATGGCACTTGCCAGAATAATATCGCTCGAAGGGTTGCTCAGTAAATTTTTGATGGAATTGGGAATCAGAACCAATTGGTTGATCGTATTGCCTTTGACATCAGTGAAGCCAAGCATCACATGAAATTGTTTGGCCAGAATACCTACCCCAATGGCAGCTAACATACCTTGCAGTGCGGAAGAAGGAAAAAATTCACTCAAGGCACCCAAGCGGAAAAGCCCGAATAGAAAAAGCAAAAGACCAGAGAGCATGATGGCCGCCAAGGTGAACAAATAGCCAGAGGCGATAATTTCTTTATAGGTTTCTCCCTCTCCTAATCCAATAATGGCGGACAGAATTACAATAACCAGACCATTTCCAGGACCGGTTATGGTGAGGTGTGATCCACCCAATAGAGAAACCACCATCCCCCCGGCAATCGCGGCAATGATACCTGCAATGGGCGGCGCCTCAGAAGCAATGGCCAAGCCCAGTCCCAATGGCAAAGCAATGAGGGAAACGACAAAACCTGAAAAAATATTCTTGGGTAAGTCCCCTAAAAACTGATTTAAAGGTGTGGTATTATTCATCTCCTTTTGAGTTTATGATAAAAACATCTGTGGGCAATTCGGCTAAAATATGTTCTATATCTCTGGTAATCAGCCGGTCGATAAAACTGAGATTCTCTTGGGCATTCATCACCAATAAATCGGCTCGAACCACTCTGGCATAATGTCCAATGGAGTATCCTCTTCTTCCAAAGATGCTCTGGGTGGTCCAATTGATATCGCTGGTCAATTTGGCGGGAAGTTTTTTAACAACGTCTTTTACTCTTGTTTGCTCCTGTCGTCTGAGTTTTTCTTTTTTTAGGGTGGCCCGTCTCAAACTTCTGTCGTCATCTACTGCGACAGCGACTTTCGATCGACTGATCTCTTCCACCAGGGATATTTTTTTCGACCCCAAAGCCTTTGCAATCATAAATGAGGCCTCGATGGTATCTCTGGTTTGTGGACTGTCAAATCCATTGACGACAATGTGTTGGCAGGGCTGTCTTTCCACAGAAGGGTTGATCAATAACAATACAGAACACTTGGCCTTACGGGTAATTTTTCTGGCAATTGAACCCAAATAAAACTTTACGACATTTTCTCTTTTTAATGCTCCTAAGAGAATCAGATCTACATTGAACTCCTCGCTGGCTTTTAACAGTGTATTGACAGGATTACCTACTCTCCATTCGATGGTGATTTTCTCCGACTGAACCGGACTGGAAGCAACAATTTCCTTAAAACGAGATTCTTTTTCGGGGGTTTTACTTCCTACGTGGACAAAGATCAATTCCCCCCCAAAATAATGAGCCATCCTCAAAGATTCATACACATTGGCCTTTAGGTTGGGCGAGAAGGCAAACCCTACCAAGATTTTTTTGAAAGCGACTGTACTCATTATGGCAATATAAAAATTCAATTTTCACCAACCAAATTTTTTATTAGTTGACAATTGTCAGCTTTTTAACACCGAAAATGGAACAAGCTTATTTTAACCGTGCTTTTGCCTATGAATTGTTGGGAAAAATTCAAAAAGCAAAAGTGGATTTGGAAAAGTTTATTGAAATTCCAGCCAATACTTATACCAAAGCCTTGTGTCAAGCTAAATTAAAGGAATGGGCCAAACAATAAACAGTTGTTAGTATCGAACCCAATTGGTTTTCTTTTTCCGCCGTTCTAATTTAAGAGGTAGTTCCTTCCAGGGGTAGCGGTTGTTTTTTATTTCAGTCAATTGATGATCGATCAAAGCTTTTAGGGAGTCTTTTTTGGGGTGGGTATCAAAAAGGTTGTTTTCTTGTGAAAAGTCATGTCTCAGATCATACAGTTCGTAATCTTTTAGAGAAATGGTTTTAAGATACTCGTAGTCGTCTTGAGAAAATTGGTGGGGGCGGGGAATGGTATCATGATCCAAACCTAAAATCATATGATCCCCAACACGCATGGCAATTTCAGGGCTGGTGCGGTAAAAAAACCAGTAAAGCGGACGTTTGCGCCGGAAAGGTTTTCCTTCCAAAAGGGGTAAAAAACTGGTTCCATCCATGTCTTCCGGGGGATCAATTCCTACAATTTCACAAAGGGTGGGGAGTACATCAACCAAACCCGTGGGGGTGTCAATTATTTTTTTAGTGGTTTTAATTCCCGGCCACTTGACAATTCCCGGAACCCGGATTCCACCGTCATACAAATAGCTTTTAACGGCTTTTAAACCCGCGTTGGAAGCCAAACGATAGGAGCCGTTGTCTGAGCTGAACATGATGATCGTATTGTTCATCAAGTTGTGTTGCTCCAGATAATTCAATATCCGTCCAATGGCCCTATCCAGATGGTCAATATTGGCAAGATATTCAGCATCTTTTAGGGGCAGAGTTTTGTATTTTTCAACCAATTCAGGCGGAGAGGCGACTTTTGTATGAGGTTCGTGAAAAGCCACATACAAAAAGAAAGGGTCATCACTTTTTTGACTGATCCAATCCATGCATTCTTGGGCAACGATTTGGCAAGAATACCCCTCTACAAGACCGAGTGCTTTGCCATTTCGGATAAAGTTGATGGGGTTGCGATGAGAAGGTTCCGCATTGTTTTCTGTCCCCAGTGAATAATCAAAACCCTGGTCATGGGGTTGTGGATGATCGAACTCAGGATTTTCGGTCAATTCTCCCAGATGCCATTTCCCGATATGGGCTGTTTGATAACCTTTGGTTTTCAGCAATTCTGCCAGTGTAATCTCTTGGTGGGGAAGGTGCAAAGGATGATGTGGAGGTCTGTAGCTGTACATACCTGCCTTGGTAGGACTTTTACCGGTCATAAGTCCTGTTCTGGAAGGGGAGCAGTTGGGCCCCGCAGCATAAAAATTATCGAAAAAGATTCCTTCATCCGCCAGACGGTTCAGGTTGGGAGTTTTTGTTGATCCTCCGATCCTCTCAAAGTCTCCATAACCCATATCATCGGCCAAAAGAAAAACGATGTTCGGGCTTTTTGGTGCAATTCCCGAAGGATAATCACAACCCCAACAAAAAAGGGAAGCGATGCAGAATGAAATTAAGACACGATTCATAGAATGGGTTTCCCACGAATGTATCTTTTTAAAACATCAAATCAAAATCACCCCTGAAAAGAGCGATAAAATCACTTATTACAGGGGTGAATTGAGTGAGAAACCGGCTATTCCTCCTTTTCTTTTTTGGCTTTAAAACTGTATTGAACTCCGAAGGTCAGAAGGCTTTTGGTTTTCACTTGAATTCCCTCAAGTTTCTAGGATACAGGGATTACGTAGTTGGCCCCCAAACGAATTTCTTTAGAGGGCCATCGGGAAAACACCAGTTGTTACTATAACTGAGATTCCATTGACTTCCTCCCGAGTTTTTTGCGTCAAATAGAGGCATAATCATCGGATTGAGAGCAGAATACAGTCCTTTTATCTCTGAGCGATCAATGTACTTGATTTGGGTAGCCAAGATCCACCTTTGGGGCAATTTTACCGCTACCCAACCCAAGGTTTAAAATGTATTTCCCAGTCGGGAAGCATTGTCGTTTTTTCCGGTGCGGAGTTTATAATTGGCTTGCCAACCCCAAGACAAAAGGGAAGATTGCCCCAGATAGGTAAGGCCTATCTCGGGGTCCCAAGTTCCACTGCCCAATTGCATGGGATAGGCCAAGGGGGCATTGGACATCATTGACGTATCGTCTTTTTGATCGATGCTTCCCGTTGGAATGGAAACTCCGGCTTGTAGATGAATTGATTTTCAATTTTGATTGTAAAGCTTTACCAATGCCATCAAAGACAGGTCTCCGAACCCTTTTGACTCGGTGGAAAAAGCAGCATTCATTCGACTTACTAAGTCCATTGAAAGGGCAGAATAATTCCCTATCAACATCAAAGTAAGGCCATCAGAATAGGCATACATCATACCCAACATTTGCATATTCATTTTTTCGGGGCAACCATATAATTTTGGTGAATACTACTGCTGCCCATGTCCTTGGTGCCGGAACGGGTACCCTCCATTCCCATGGTCATCAAACGGTAGGAGATCATCCACTCTCCTTTTTTGTGGTAGCGATCTCCCATAACATTAATGGGAAAATGTCCATCGGGTCTGTTTGAGGTCCACTGATTTTCTTGAGCAGAAATCCATTGAGACCACAGCATTAAAAGGCCATAGCGGCATACTGTAATTTTTTTCATGTTAGGCGTTTATGTAAAACAAAAAAGTGTTTTGCTTGAGGATCAAGCTTGGGCGGAGTTACTTTTTTGTTGGGGAGGGGGAGTGTCGGGGGGCAAATCATAGGTTTTGAAAGAAATCGGAGAAGAGCTAAAAACTAATTTCCTTTTGGATTCTTTAAAAAACAAAACTTAAGACATTAGTTGATGAAGTGATAAAAGTTGGATTTCCCATTGGGTTTTTGGGACGCTACTTTCCGGGCACTTCTTTTTTAATACACAGCAACTCTGCGATATAATCGAAGTTGACCATATAATCCACAACCGGAAAGACGGGGGCGGACGAGAGATGTCAGGAACAAGATCAGTAATGAGTAGCTAAAAAAAGATTTCAAGGGGGGGGGTGAAGAGGTTTAATCATTTAACTTTAAAACTGCCATAAAAGCTTGCTGAGGAATTTCCACACTCCCCACTTGGCGCATTTTCTTTTTCCCTTTTTTCTGTTTTTCGAGCAGTTTACGTTTACGGGTAATGTCTCCCCCATAACATTTGGCGGTAACGTCTTTTCGCAGTGCCTTAATGGTTTCTCGAGAAATGATCTTGGCGCCAATGGCTGCCTGGATCGGAATGTCAAATTGTTGCCTTGGGATTAACTCTCTTAGCTTTTCACACATTTTTTTACCGATGGTATAGGCGTTGTCGGCATGAATGAGGGCAGAAAGAGCATCAACAGGATTGGCGTTGAGCAAGATATCTACCTTTACTAGTTTGGAGGGACGCATTCCAATGGGGGAATAGTCAAACGAGGCATAGCCTTTGGATACGGTTTTTAATCGGTCGTAGAAATCAAAAACGATCTCGGCCAGCGGCATGTCAAAATTCAATTCTACCCTTTCTGTGGTGAGGTAAGTTTGATTGGTAATGACTCCTCTTTTTTCGATACAAAGGGACATGACATTGCCAACAAAATCGGATTTTGTAATGATGGAAGCTTTGATAAAAGGCTCTTCCACACGATCCAAAAAAGAAGGATCGGGCAAATCAGAAGGATTGTTGACCATGACAATCTCATTGGGTTTTTTCTTGGTATAGGCGCGGTAGGAGACATTGGGAACCGTGGTTATCACTGTCATGTTGAATTCCCGTTCCAGTCGCTCTTGAATGATTTCCAGGTGGAGCATGCCTAAAAATCCACAACGAAAGCCAAACCCCAGTGCTGCCGAGCTTTCGGGGACAAAGACCAGTGAGGCATCATTCAACTGCAATTTTTCCATACTGGCGCGCAACTCTTCATAGTCTTCGGTATCCACAGGATAAATTCCGGCAAAGACCATGGGCTTTACTTCTTCAAAACCCTCAATGATTTCTTGGGTGGGGTTGTCCGCTCCTGTCAGCGTATCTCCCACTTTTACGTCTTTGGCTTCTTTGATGCCTGTGATGAGGTAGCCTACATCACCTGCGGCAATGACTTTTTTGGGTTCTTGTTTTAGCTTTAGCGTTCCAATTTCGTCGGCGAAATAGGTTTTTCCCGTAGCGATAAATTGTATTTTTTGTCCCTTTCTGATCTCACCGTTGATGACCCTGAAGTAAGTTTCCACACCCCGAAAAGGGTTATAGACCGAGTCAAAGATCAAGGCTTGTAGGGGAGCATCAACCATTCCTTTGGGGGCAGGAATGCGTTCAATGATGGCGGTTAAAATGTCCTCGATTCCCAGTCCGGTTTTGGCGGAAGCGGGAATGATCTCTTCGTCATTGCAGCCCAACAAGTCAACGATATCATCGGTGACTTCCTCGGGATTGGCGGAGGGAAGATCTACTTTATTCAAAACAGGAATGATCTCCAAGTCATTTTCCAAGGCAAGGTAGAGGTTGGAAATGGTTTGCGCCTGAATGCTTTGTGCGGCATCTACAACCAGTAGGGCACCTTCACAGGCAGCGATGGATCGTGATACTTCGTAAGAGAAATCCACATGGCCGGGGGTGTCGATCAAATTTAAGATATACTGCTCCCCTTGGTATTCATATTCCATTTGGATGGCGTGGGATTTGATGGTGATCCCTCTTTCCCTTTCCAAATCCATATTGTCCAACAATTGATCTTGCTTTTCCCTAGAGCTTACCGCACCGGTAAAATCCAGCAAACGATCCGCAAGGGTGCTTTTGCCATGGTCGATATGGGCTATGATGCAAAAATTTCTAATGGGTTTCATCAGCGCATTTTCCTCTATAATGGCAAAGATACTTATTTTGAATGCTTGCTTTTTTCCTTTTTGGGATAATTTTCAATTTGTAGTTTTTTGTTAAGTTGTGATTAAACCAAATCTTACTTTTTTATGAAATTAACTATTATTCACCAAGAGTCTTACTTAAGGACAGAATTGATTTTGAGAACCCTTTTTGGCACTTTTTACATTGTCTTGCCCCATGCTTTTATTTTATCTTTCTGACCATTTGGGGAGGCATTTTAGCCATCGTTGCATTTTGGGGGGTTCTATTCTCGGGACGCTATCCTGAGAGTATGTTTGAATATCAAGTTCAGTTGATGAGGTGGCGGCTAAGAGTCAATGCCAGAATTGCCAATTTGGCGGATGATTACCTGCCATTTGGACTAACGGCAACCGATGAGCACGTGACTTTTGAGATGCCATATCCCGAAAGAATCAGCAGGTCATTGTTATTATTAAGGTTCTTCTTTGGAATAATTTATGTTGTTCTACCGCATATGATCTTTCTTTTTTTCAGAACGATTTGGGGCAGTATACTGACCCTTTTGGCTTGGATTTCGGTCCTGTTTACCAAAAAATTTCCGGTAAGCTGGCATGAGTTTATTGTTGGAACCATGCGCTGGAATGCAAGAGTATTGCTGTATTTGTCTTATATGACGGATACTTACCCTCCTTTTTCAAGCAGGGAGTAACGGATTAAACTTTTAAAAATGAATTCAGAGGAATTTGTAGACCTCCCCCAGCCGGATCAATTGACGGAAAGGGAGAAAGAAGATGGGATGGGAGCCTATCTCATGATGTTTGCTGCTTTTGCCGTTGGCTTACCCTTACCCGCGGTTAATCTGATCGCAGCAATGATTTATTATTTTATCAATAGAAAAAAATCAAGGTTCATTCATTTCCACTGTTTGCAATCTTTTCTGTCGTAAATTCCTACAACATTGTTGAATTGGGACTTGCTTTATTGGGTTCTCCAAATTTATTTGTTTCACCATCATACAGAAAACCATTTTTTCTTTGCCCACGTTGTTTTGGTTATCATTGCCAATTTGATCTATGTCATCTTCAGTATTGTTGCTGCAGTCAAATCACGAAAAGGAAATTTCTATTATTTTATTTTCTTCAGGCCCTATGCCTACAAAAGGGTTTATTCCCGGTTAAATCCATTGCAATACAATAATGAAGAAAAAAAGGCTGGCGGGGTCAGGATGAACAAACCTCCGTGCTAATGATAGGAAAAATTCAGAAGGATCTCATCAAATTATTACTGCTCTTTGGAGGGCTTTTTCTGATCATTTACTTGGGTTTTCTACTCTTGGCAGAAACCTCAAACTCCATTTGGTTGCTCTATGATAACAACACCCATTTACTGTTCTATGAAAAAGTGATTTAATTAGGGGAAATCATTGAGGAGTATGTCTTGAAAGAACGAGAAATTGACTTATTAAACAACAGGCCAATAGACTCTGCTATGTGGGAAATAACTAGCAGATTAAAAAGAAACATCCCCATTTCAGAATATGACTATATGATCAAAATCATTGAAAGTGAAATGGTAAATGCCTATACAATTCCTGGGGGTAAGATCTTTATCAGCAAAGCATTAATTTCATTTTGCGAATCTCCCGAATAATTGGTAGCAGTACTCACCCACGAAATCGCCCATGTTGAAAAAAGACATACGGTTTAAAGAATTTTAAAAGAATTTATGGTATCGCTTTTGTTTGGTATAATTAGTGGCAGTGATACTGTTTTGCTTTCGGAACTTTGGAAAACGACAATTTCTTCATCCTTTGATCGTAAACAGGAAAAAGAGTCAGACGAGTATGCGATGCAACTGCTAGAAAAAGCCGGGATCTCCCCTAGGGTTATTGCACCCTTTTAGAAAACTCGACATAGGAAACCTCAATTATAATGAGAAAATAGAGTTTTTAATGTCTCACCCACACAATAACGTCAGAATAAAAAGATCATTGGAATACAAAACTTTGGATGATTTTAAAACCCTCCCTTTTGATATAGACTGGAATAACTTCAAAGAAGGTTTTTAGGTTTTTTTTTCATTAAATTCACTAAAATTTTTGAAATGAAACCCTCATGGAGGGATTTAAAACAGCCAAGAAAAATTTCTCATTAAAAGGACCTACCTGTCGGCAGACAGGAATGATTAAATATCAGTTAGTTAACATAGATTTAAACGCATGAAATACCTCTCAAAAACACTTCAACTGCTTTTGGCCGTCACTTTTATATTTTCAGCCTACACCAAAGCGATTGGCCCGGGTTTTTTTGAAATCACTTTGATGGATCAGGGTTTGGCTCCCGGGAGGGTTTTTGCCGGCCATATGGCCCGGTTTTTTATCGGCCTGGAGTTTGCCTTGGGGCTATTGATGCTTTTACCTTTTTACATCAAGCTATTGATGAAAATCACCTTTTTAATGTTGGGGGGCTTTACGGTTCATTTGATCTACCTTTGGTCGATCGGTGATACCGAAAATTGTGGTTGTTTTGGTGAGATGATCTCCATGACCCCCGAACAATCCATCCTCAAAAACTTGGTCATGCTGGCTGTGGCTTTTGTGATTTTCAAAACCGCTCAAACCCGACACATTTCCAAAGTCATTCCTTTGGGCTTTACAGTGGCAACCATAATCAGCATGTGGTTGTTTTTGCCCATGCCCAACCATGAAGATTTCCCCTTCGATAACTTTACGCACTTTGAACCCAAAGGAAGAGTTGATCTTTCCTCCGGAGAAAAGCTGATCGCTATTTTCAATTTGGATTGTGAACATTGTCAGGAGGCGGCTACAGAGTTGGGCGAATTGCAAAGGCAACACGAGAACTTTCCGGAACTCTACGTGCTTTTCTATCAGGAAGGCGCTACTACCGTCCAAGGTTTTGAAAGCATCACGCGATCTTCTTCTCCCTATGCCTTTATTGAGGTCAACACTTTTTTTGATTTGATAGGAGATTCTCCGCCGAGGATCTATTATCTTAACAATGGTAAGGTGGCTGAAATTTGGGATGCGGATTTCTACCAAAATATCATAAAAACTTTTGGCTTGGAATAATGGCCTAGAATCGCAATGGATTTTGCTACTTTTGTAAAAAATTTAAAGTGGTCAAAATTGGCGACATATCGGTCGGGTATTTCCCTTTATTGTTGGCTCCTATGGAGGACGTTAGCGACCCTCCTTTCCGTGCCTTGTGTAAGGAAAATGGGGCCGATGTGGTCTATACCGAGTTTATTTCCAGTGAGGGCTTGATCCGCGATGCCGCAAAAAGCGTTCAGAAATTAGACATTTACGAAAAAGAACGCCCTGTAGGGATACAAATTTTTGGGGCCAATCTGGACTCCATGTTGCGTTCTGTTGAAATTGTCGAGGCGTCTAAGCCCGATATCATTGACATCAACTTTGGTTGCCCCGTAAAAAAGGTCGTGAGCAAAGGGGCCGGAGCGGGAATTTTAAGAGACATTCCACTGATGGTAAAATTGACGGCCGAAATGGCCAAACACACTTCATTGCCTTTGACGGTCAAAACGCGTTTGGGTTGGGATCACGACTCTATTAAGATCGTGGAGGTGGCTGAGCGATTGCAGGATGCCGGAGCCAAAGCCATTTCAATCCACGGAAGAACACGGGCTCAAATGTATAAGGGCGATGCCGATTGGAAACCCATTGCTGCGGTTAAGAACAATCCCAGAATGCACATTCCTGTTTTTGGAAACGGAGATGTGGGCAGCCCCGAACGGGCTATGGAGATGCGTGACCGTTATGGTTTGGATGGTGCCATGATCGGGAGGGCCAGTATTGGAAATCCTTGGTTTTTTAACCAAGTAAAACACTACTTTGAAAAAGGAACGCATTGCGAACCCCCCACTTTAAAGGATCGAGTAGAGGTTGCCAAAAGACATCTGGAAATGTCCATTGCATGGAAAGGGGAAGTTTTGGGCGTTTTGGAAACCCGACGCCATTATACCAATTATTTTAAAGGCTTTCCCAATTTTAAACCCTACAGAACAGCAATGGTCACGGCCAATGATCCCAACGAGGTTTTTGACACCCTCAACCGCGTTTTGGAGGAGGTAACAGAGCCGGCCTGGGTTTAAATCTATCGTTTTACCCCACGACTCGCCCAAGCCGAAGCCATACTGCCCAAAAACAGGAGCGTCCCCATCACCAAAAGTAAATTTCCTATTTCCCACTGCACCGGATAGGGCAGACTGGTTCCCGGAACATTGATAAAGGGAGACCATTGTTGAATCAAGATCACAATTGAGGACAAGGCCAGTCCGATCCCTCCCCCGAATAAGATGATCAACATGCCCAGGGAGAAAAAGGTTTGACGCAACTGTTGTTGGGTAATCCCCATGGCTTTTAAAATAGTCATCTGAGGTTTTTTGTCCAAAATCATCATCACCAAAGCACCGACTACATTGAAAAGTGCAATGATCAGTACCAAAGTAAAGATGAGATAGATGGCCAAATGTTCTGTGTTGAGCATTTTGTAGAGGGCAGTATTGAGTTGGGCTCGGTCTTTGATTTCGACCGAATCTCCCATGATTTCCTGAATTATCTTTTTCAAATCTTTGGAAGGGGTTTCGGGTGCAGCTTTGATTTCAATAGAGGAGAAAACATTTTGGGGGTATTGCAACAAATTTCTTGCAAAATCCAAAGTGCTGAAGATATATTTCTGGTCAATGTCTTCGCTGATTTGATACAAGCCTATGGTAACGGCCTGCTGGGTGTAAAAAGGGTTTTGTCTTAGGGTGCTTTTTAGGTTTTTTCGGGGAATGCTGATGTTGAGAAAAGAGCCATAGTCGTATACGCCCAGATCCATACCTGCGCCAATTCCATAGCCTGCAACAATGGCATTGGAATCGGGAATCAACCATTCCCCAACCGCGATCAAGGAATCTGCGGGAATGACGTTTAGGTAATCCGGCCCCACCCCTTTGAGGTAGGCCACTTGGTCTTTTTCTTTAAAGTAGAGGAAAACTTTTTCCTCCAGAATGGGGCTAAAGGCTTTGATCTCATCAGTGGACTCCAGTCGATGAATTTGGCAGTTGTCCAGCCTTATTGTTTTCCCTTGTTTGGCCACCACCCGAAAGTCGGGGTCAAAAATATTTGAGAAAGACAATCCGAAATCTTTCAGTCCCGAAAAGGCACTCAACACAATCATTAGCGCAGCGGTAGCCACTACAATGACTAGTAGTGCAATGGAGTTGATCCTGTTGATTACGGTTTGTCCGCTTTTAGAGAAAAAGTAACGCCACGCGATTTTGAGAACAACCGGCATGTTTTATTTTTTTTGTCTTTTGGGGAGCCCCTTAGTATCCTCAATGGGGTTGTCAGGTTGATTCAAGGCTTTTTCTATGGCGTCCACATAGTCCAGTGAATCGTCTATATAAAACGAAAATTCGGGCATGCGTCGCAATTGGTTTTTCATTCTTTGGGACATATCATGCCGTATCTGATAGCTGTTTTCTTTAATGCCTTTCAGGTAAGTATCGGCCTTGTCTTGTGGAAAAATGCTCAGATAGACTTTGGCCAAAGCCATATCAATGGTTACGTTGACCTTGGTGATGGAAAGCACCAGATTGGAAGCCCCTTGATTCCTGATGGCTTCTTGAAGCATGGCAGCCAGCTCCTGCTGTATTGCCGTGGCTACTTTTTTTTGTCTTGGTGTTTCTTCCGTACCCATAATGGACAAAAGTAGGGATTCCAATTGATAATTATTATTTTTGAGACCATGAGAAACAGCAGTACAAACGTATTTTTAATCGTCCTATGGATCGCTTTTAGCCTTAACTCTTGTTTTGCTCAGCGCGACTTGGAGCGAATGCGCCAGTTGATCTTTGAAAAAACCAATGCACTTCGTGCCGAAAAGGGTTTGCCCAAATTGGAACGCTTGGACTCCCTAATGGATCTGGCTCAGTTGCACAGTGAGAATATGGTCAACCACGATTTTTATGCCCATTTAGATCATTTGGGGCGAAACCCTGTAGAGCGGGCGGAAAAATATAATGTCAAGGCATGGGTCAGGAAGGGAAATCGTTTTACGGGTATTGCCGAAAACATTGCTCAAACCCCTTGGTTTGAAAACGTAAGAGGTTGTGGAGATACCAGAACCGAGGAAGATTTAGCCCAATGTATGGTTACAGGCTGGAAAAACAGTCCGCCTCATTACAAAAACATTTTGGGGGATTATACCCATTTGGGGGTTGGCTTGTATTTTGATGAAAAGGGGATGGGTTTTGGTACCCAAAACTTTCGCTAACTTACCATTCTAAGCGTTCCCATTTGTATTCAGAACTGAGACGGTAAGCCCCTAAGAATTTTTTCTTCCATTGGTCCGGAGCGATCAACGAAAGGTAATCTTCCTTTTCCCCTTCGTAGAGAAAATAGGTTTCCCCCACCAGGGGTTCGAATTTAAATTTGGCGGTATATACCTTTTGAGTATCACTGGCGGTTTTTACAAAATCTTTGATTTTATCTTTCAGTTCCTCCAGTTCTGTTTGAAATTGTTTGGACACCTTTTCTACGCCCTTTTGCTTGAAGGCATCTACATTGGGAATTTTGATGACAGGCCCACTGGCTTGGGAAGCATAGGGCAGTAAGCGGGCAATGTATTCCTCCTGCTCCTCGTCCCATACAACGCTATCTGGTTTTTTCTTTTTCAACTCAATTTTTTTGCAAAGATAGTGAGTTTCAAAACCTTTGGTATTTTTTTGGCAGAAAGGAAACTATTTTTTCATGTCTTTGATGGCCTTATATGCCAAAAAGACTAAAAAAACGATGGCTGTATAGACTATAATGTTTTTTAAAAAGTATCCCACTCAATTCTTTTTTGAAAACCATATTCGGGTAATCACCACCTCCTGATCCACCACTTTTTTCAAAAACTCCGTAATGTGATCCAGTTCATATCCTTTTTGCTCATAAATGGAGGAAATAGCCACAACCGAACCTGCAGCATAGACTTTTTGTATGGGCTGAGGTCTGCCAACATCTTCATAAACGATGGTGCTATTGTTCTCGGTGTTGATCTCGTTACTGTTGATGGTGATGATTAATCGCTCTACTTCATTTTTTTGACCAATCATTTGGTTCTCGTGAATCATATACCCACTCGCCAGTGTAATGATGTAAAACAGGCTTACAATGAAAATTGATCCCTTATCAGTGATGTTCATTTTAGGAATATGTTTTAGTAAATATAAAGATTTAGATAGATTCTCCTAAAATATCAATCATTTGGATACCGCTAAAATGGGCAAATTTGCTGGAAAAAATTATATTTAAATACCCCCCAACCCATAATGACATGAAAAACCTACCGTTCCCCCCCAAAAGCCTCCTCTTAAGGATCTTTTAAAACACCCTTTTCCTTTCCACCCAGGTGGGTTGATTAAATTCAAGCGACATCAGGGAGTAAGCCTTCGTCCTAAACAAAAGTTATTGGGACAGCATGCTTCTAAAACTAAGGAAATCTATACCCGGGGATCAATCCATAAAATGGAAAAAATAAAAAACCGTCAGGATCATTTTTTTAGATTCAATAGTGGTACAATACCTCCCAAAAAAAGAAGTATTGTTCAACTAGAAAGACCATATAAGGAAAATAAACACCATAAAGGTGAATATATACAGTAGTTGTACACAATGCCCCAAAAACGATGACAATAGAAAAATTACTAGCCGAATTTTATAAAGAAGATGGACTTAATGAAAACCCTGGAATAGACAAGGATACGTTTGAAATAAAAGTTTTCGGAATAAATCTAAAACTTCCCAATCCAAAATTTAGAAAAAACGTAATTCACATTCACGATATTCAACATTTGCTGAATAAATGTGATACCTCTTGGAAAGGAGAAGCATTTATTGCTGGTTGGGAAATATCGACTGGATTTTGGAAAAATTTTCCTATTTGCATTTTCAGTTTATGGGCAATGGGATATAGTTTTTGGCTTCATCCAAAAGCTGTTTACCAAGGCTTTAAAAAAGGACTGAATGATGTCGGAGTTATTGACTTGAAAATCAGTAAATCTGACTTTATGAAAATGGAGTTTGACAAGTTGGTTCAAATCACTCGAAAGGTAAAAACAACTGAATTTGGAATTTTACAATGGTTTGATTTCTTTTTTGGATTTTGATTAGCCAAATGGTTTTTCTTTTCCCATTACTAATCGCCATAATTGGAATTATATGGCTTGTAAAATAAAAATACTGTGTACAACAAAACCTATAAGCAATAGCGCCCTGCGGGTCGCCAATGCTCATAGCCAAACCGTTAGCTGCAATCCCTTATAGCTCCCTAAAACTTTAGCCAGATCCAAAAAGCTTTAACAGCAGTATTCTTAACGGAACCCATTAGAAACATCTTAAATTAACAAAAATGAGATTTTGACCATGATTTATTGACAAAAAGCAAAAATAGTTGCCTAAAAAGCAATTTTTCGCAGAATTATTTCCAAAGCTGCTTAAAATTAACAGCAGCAATATCCAAACGCAAGTTTTTTGTTAATTTTATATAAGAATCAAAGATTAATTTAAAAATAATTACCATTGCATAAACCAGATTTTGAGACCATATCCCCCGATACAGGTCATTCATATAAGTATGCATATTTTGACAAGCTTTCTCCCAATACCAATACGGTAAAGTGGCATTATCACCCCGAGGTAGAATTGGTTTACATCAATACAGGAGTTGGGAAGAGGCAAGTGGGAACACATTTGTCCAATTATCAAGATGGAGATTTGATCTTGATCGGCTCCTATCTGCCACACACTGGTTTTACTAAGGGTTTGGCAGAAAATCAAAAAGAAATTGTCATACAATTTAAGCCCAATATTTTTGAAACAGCTTTTGAGAACCTGGAGGAGTTGAAACGAATTAATCAGTTGTTGGAACTGTCCAAAAAAGGAATTGTATTCGAGGGCCCGATCAAAGAAGACATTGGACTCAGAATGGAAGGTCTTCAATACGAAACGCAGATCGATGCTTTTTTGACTTTTGTCAAAATACTTCACGATTTGGCAAAAGAGAAACACAAAAGAATTCTCAACGCAGAGGGCTATGCTTTTATCAGTAGTCCAACAGAGAATAAAAGACTTAAGACCATTTTTAACTACATCAGAGATCATTTTATGGAGCCCATTGCCTTAGAGGACATCTCCGCCAAGGTATTTATGACGCCGCAGTCCTTTTGTCGGTTTTTTAAAAAAAGTACTCAAAAGACCTTTACTACTTTCCTAAACGAATACCGCATCAACCACGCGACCAAATTGCTTTCCGAAACAGATGCTGATGTAAAAACGATTTGTTATGAAAGTGGTTTCAATAATCTTTCCAATTTCTTTAGAAACTTTAGAAAGATTACCCAATTGACCCCCAATGCTTATCGAGACGAAATTTTGGGCAGTACCAAGAACTAGCATTACTTATTTTTTTCGTGTTCAAAAGAAAAATTTTCAGAATATAAATGCGCTTCATTCATGAGGCGATCCATCTTTTTTACCATTTCGGGATACTGTTCTGCAAGGTTATTTTCCTCTCCGATATCATCTGAGAGTCGGTACAACTCAATTGGAGCATCCGGATTTTTAGCCATATTCAAACGTATGCCTTTCCATTGATCCATTCTCACAGCTTGTATGCCTCCCCTTTCCAAAAATTCCCAATAGAGGTAGGGGTGTTTTTTTTGTTTTTTACCTGTTAGCGTGGGCAAAAAAGAGATTCCGTCAATCCCGACAACGTCCTTTTTAATCCCGGCGATTTCAATTGCGGTGGGGAAAAAGTCCCAAAAGGCAGAAGGGTGATCGGTGGTGGAACCGGGCTGAATCTTCGAAGGCCAATAGGCCATCATGGGAACGCGAATCCCTCCTTCGTAGAGATCCCTCTTATAGCCCCTCAATGGGCCATTACTGTCAAAATAATTCGGATCTGCGCCCCCTTCTTTGTGAGGGCCATTGTCGGAGGTAAAGATGATCAGGGTATTATCGGCAATTCCCAATTGGTGAACTTTGTCTAAAATATCACCCACCTGATCGTCCAGTACATTTACCATAGCGGCAAAAGCGGCGTGACTTTCCTCTTGAGAATTATAACCTCCTACACTGTAGCTTTCTTTTTTTCGGGCATATTTTTTCTCGGGTAAAAACTTCCCTCGATACTTTGCCATATATGCTTCGGGAGCGACCAACTCAGCATGAGGAATCACAGAGGGGTAAAACATAAAAAAAGGAGCATCCTTGTTTTCTTCCAAAAAAGACAATGCTTTTTGGTGGATCAATTCCGGCGCGTAGGATTGTGCCGAAGTACCATCGTTTCCTTCCAGGCTTTCTTTGTTTTGATTGTCCCAAAGGTGGGTAGGATAATAATTGTGCGCCACCCGTTGACAGTTATAACCGTAGAATTGATCAAACCCTTGAAAGTTGGGATCCCCTTCCGAACCGGGATACCCCAGTCCCCATTTGCCAAAGGCTCCAGTGCGGTAGCCAGCTTCTTTGAGTACCTCTGCGATGGTAAGTTTTTTAGAGGCCAACGGATATTGCCCCTCGTTCTCCAGGGTAAAACCTCTCTCCGAATTCCCCCTAATAAAAGTATGGCCGGTATGTTGGCCTGTCATCAGTGCCGATCTCGAAGGAGCGCAAACGGTTGAGCCGGAATAGTGTTGCAAAAAGCGCATGCCTCCTTGGGCCAATCGATCCAGGTTGGGGGTGGTGAAAAGCGATTGTCCGTAAACGCCTATGTCACCATAACCCAAATCATCGGCCATAATATAGATGATGTTGGGAGGGTTGCTGTTTTCTGATTTTTGGGGAGCATTATTACAACCGTTCCATAAGATCAAACCAAATAGAAGCAAAAGATTTTTCATTCTGTAAATTTTTAATGGGGCAGTTTGGATTGGATCAAGCCATAGATAAATGTACCAAAAGTTGCAGAGACAATCACGACCAGAATGGGAAAAAACCCTGCTCCCAAAAGAGAGAACATGGGACCTGGACAAGCCCCTGAAATGGCCCATCCACAGCCAAAAATTATCCCGCCAAACAAATAACGTTTCCAGCCTTTTTCTTTGTTGGGGATGCTTATTGGAGCATTGTCCAAAACGGATTTGATTTTTAGTTTTTTGATCGTAAAAGTAATGATGACCCCAAAAAAGAGGGCAGAGCCAATCACTCCATACATGTGAAAGGAGTTGAACTGGAACATCTCATAAATCCTAAACCAAGACGATACCTCAGACATGTAGAGGGTTATTCCAAACAACACACCGATAGAAAAAAACACAAGAGTTTTCATACAACAAAAATTAAAATAGTAAAGGGAGAACAAAATGATTGACCAAAACACCTCCAATGAAAAATCCAACAACAGCGATCAGTGATGGCAATTGAAGATTAGAGAGTCCGGAGATCGCATGCCCGGAGGTACAACCTCCTGCGTAGCGGGCACCAAAGCCTACCAAAAACCCGCCAAGGATGAGTATCATCAGGCTGTTGAGGTCTGTAAATGCCGTATGGGAAAAAAGTATTTGGGGAGCAAAACTCTTTCCCGCATCTTCGATTCCCATAGCCACCAATTGATCAATGGTTTTTTGGCTGATGGCCACTGCACTGTCGTTAGCAATATAATTTGAAGCCAGAAACCCACCAACGATTACGCCCAGTGCGACCATTAGGTTCCACTGTTGCGTTTTCCAGTCAAATTGAAATAATGCGGCTTTCTTGCCCCCTCCCATCATGGAACAGACTGTGCGAAGATTAGAAGACATCCCAAAACTCTTGCCGGTCCAAAGGAGTAAAAAAAGTACTATTGAAATCATGGCACCTCCAAAATACCAAGGCCATGGTTGGGTTAAAAACGCGATCATTCTTTTTTAGTTTATGGTTGATGGACACACATGGTCCGTTAATTCTATTTTTGTTTCTTTAATTGCTTTAAAACCACCTTGAACATCAATCAGATTGTGAATCCCTCTTTTCTTGAGGATGGAGGCAGCGATAACACTGCGATAGCCACCGGCACAATGAATATAAAAGGGTTGGTTTTCCGGGAAGCGATCCAAGTAGTCGTTAAGCAAATCTAAAGGGGTGTTTTGAGCAGAGGCGATACGTTCCGAAATGAATTCATTTTCTTTACGAACATCGAAGACCAATACGTTCTCTTCTTTTGCCAATTTTTCCAGATCTCCTGCAGTGACGCCACTGATCATATCGTATTCTTTTCCGGATATTTTCCATGCATCGAACCCACCTTTTAAGTAACCTAAGGTTTGATCAAAGCCGACCCGAGACAATCGGGTAATGGTTTCTTCTTCTCTTCCCTCCGGAGCAATGATCAGTAGGGGTTGATTGACATCTCCGACCAAGGCACCCACCCATGGAGCAAAGCCTCCGTCTAGCCCTATGAACACAGATTGTGGAATGTGCCCTTTGACAAAGTCATTTTGGTGTCTAACATCCAGTATAAGCGCTCCTGCTTCATTAGCCAAAACTTCAAAGGAATCCGGGTCCAAAGGGTTTAGCCCTCTACTCAAAACGTTGTCAATGTCATCATAGCCTGATTTATTCATTTTTACGTTTAAGGGGAAATACTGCGGAGGTGGCTCCAGTCCATCGGTAACTTCTTTGACGAACTCCTCACGCGTCATGTTCTCCCTAAGGGCATAGTTGATTTTTTTTTGGTTGCCCAGGGTATCTACGGTTTCTTTCATCATGTTTTTACCACAGGCTGAGCCGGCCCCATGGGCAGGATATACAGTAACGTCATCCGATAAAGGCATTATTTTATTTCTAAGACTATCGAAAAGGAGGCCTGCCAATTCATCTTGAGTCATGTGGGCCCCTTTTTGGGCGAGATCTGGCCTCCCCACGTCTCCCAAGAAAAGCGTATCTCCACTAAAAATAGCGATATCTTTCCCGGTTTTGTCTCTTAGTAAATAGGTGGTGCTTTCCATGGTATGTCCCGGAGTATGCAGAGCGATGATGGCACCATCACCCAGCGGGAAGGCTTGTCCATCCTCAGCAATGATGGTTTCAAAATCAGGGTTGGCATTGGGGCCGTAAACAATCGGTGCACCGGTTTCTTTTGATAGGGTAAGGTGTCCACTTACAAAATCAGCATGAAAATGGGTTTCGAAAATATACTTGATCTTAGCCTTGTTCTTTTTGGCTCTCTCCAAATATGGAGCAACTTCCCGCAATGGATCAATGATGGCTATTTCGCCACCACTCTCTATGTAGTAGGCTCCCTGCGCTAAACATCCGGTATATATTTGTTCAACTTTCATTCTTTTAATTTTTAAGGTTACGCTGATTAGATATCTTTTTCTCCATTTTAGAGATTTCCTCTCCGTTTATACAGTTTATTGCGGTCTCTAAACTAGAGAAAAAATATTTTTCTCCGATGATTTTGATCATTCCATTTCTATAGAAAATATCCCTTAGCGGGCCTATGGTTTTTACCCACATTACTTTGATATTTTTTTGTTTTAGGTCTTGGATCCAAAGATGTAAAGTCTCCAATGCAGTAGCATCTACATAATTGATTGGTCCGGCATCTACGATCAGGTATTTGATAGGGTCTTTATGGTTTTCGATCCTGTGGTTGATTTGTTTTTTGAAATAGCTGTGGTTTCCAAAAAATAACTGACCGTCAAAGCGAATCATCAATACCCCATTAAAAGTTTCCACTTGTTCCGGAAAGCGGAGTACATTTCTGAAAAGAGAGGTTCCTTTAATCCTCCCCAGTACAGCGATATGGGGCTGGCTGGAACGATAAACCATCAGCGACAATGATACAAATGCACCGAGAAGAATTCCTTCCTTGATTCCCAAAAACAGGGTGATTGTAAAGGTAAACAGCAAAACAAAAAACTCCTCCCGATGGGTTTTCCAAAGATGGAAGGGATATTTGAAGTCTATAAGATTGATTACTGCTGAGAGGATAATGGCCCCTAAAACCGCTTTGGGTAAATGATAGAACAGCTCGGTAAAAAACAGCAGTGTCAAAGCGACCAAAAGAGCGCTTATCAATGAAGCAATTCCGGTTTTCGCTCCCGATTGGTGATTGACTGCAGTTCTGGAAAACCCCCCTGTGGTTGGATAGGCCTGAAAAAAAGATCCTACCAAATTGGCGGTACCCAGGGCAATAAGCTCCTGATTGGGCGCAACGGTTTCATTGTTTTCTTTTTGTTCGGCAGACTTGGCTATGGATATTGCTTCCAAAAAGGCGATCAAAGCCAGTGTAATGGCCATGGGTGTGAGTTGGTAGACTTCCTGAACCGTGATGGACTGAAGTTTTATTGAAGGAAGTCCTTGAGGAATGAATCCAACAATTTTTACCCCCACGTTGTTCCACTGCAATAAGGAGGTCAAAACTGTGGCAAGGGTCACTACAATTAAAGCGGCAGGAATTTTTCGGGAAATTCTTTTCAAGAAAAACATCATTAAGATACTCACCAAGGTAATGAGTGTTGTAAATCGGTGGATATCTGTTGACTTATCCCATAGAGATTGAATTATCTCATGCAGAATATTACTGGATGTGAGTTCAATTCCCAACATGTGATTCAGTTGACTCAGACCAATGATGATAGCCGCTGCAGAGGTAAACCCGTTGATTACAGGTTTGGATAAAAAATTAACCAAAAAACCAAACTTCAGGAAACCCAGCAACATTTGAATTAAACCCATAAATAAGGCCAGGAATATCGCAAGTGAAATATAGTGTTCGGCATTGACGATGGTCATGGTATGCAGTGCTGTGGCAACCAAAAGGGAATCCATGGCGACAGGGCCTACAGCGAGTTGACGGGAGGTACCCATTAGAGCATAGACGATTTGCGGAAAGATGGCGGCATACAGGCCATAAACAGGCGGAAGCCCTGCAATCATAGCATAGGCCATGCCCTGTGGGATTAGCATAATCCCAACAGTGACACCTGCAGAGAAGTCTGTTTTGAAAAGACTTTTGTTATAGGTTTTAATCCATTCCAGTACAGGAAAATACTGTTGCATTGTTTGTGATTAACGTTCAAAAATAAGACGACATTTTAGAACACTGAGTAACCTAAGTTACACAATTCAGACCATTAAGATTTCATTTCTTTTAAGCTTGATTTTTCCCGAATGCTCAAGTTTTTTTAACAAACGAGAGATCACTACTCTTGAGCTGTGGAGTTCCAGAGCAATATTTTGGTGGGTGATCTGAAGCTCATTTTTTCCGTTCACTCTTTTCTTTTCGGCCAAATAATTTATCAATCTTTTTTCTAAACCATCAAAGGCAAGGCTGTCCAAAGTTTCGATCAATTCATCCATTCGGGTTTGATAACTTCGGAACAAGAAACTTCTCCAACTGGGAAACTTTTCCTCCCAAAGTTCCATTTGTTTGAGCGGTATCATGATCAGTTTGGAAGGCAATTCAGAGATGGCCCTGATTTTACTTTTCCAAGCGGTCATTTCCCACGCATAGGTAAGGGTACAAGAATCACCTTCTTCTAAATAATACAGCAGCAATTCATCTCCATTTTGATTTTCCCGATAAATTTTAATGGCACCATCGATCATCAGAGGAATTCCTTTTATGGGTTCTCCTATATCGATCAACATATAATCCTCAGGAACTTCTCTTAAGGTTCCGACTTTGGCAATCTCATGAATGAGTTCTTCTTCAAAAACATTACCAAAAAGCTGTTTTAGCTCTAAAATCATGATTGATTTTCTTTGGTTAGCAGTGAAGAAAGGTACAATTTTTCGGGGTTTATAAAGCAGTATCTTTATCTTCGAACATTGTATATTAATTTAAACTTTCCAAAAAAAAGATTATCTAAGGCTCTAAACCACATGATCATTGAAAAAGACACTTCTTCTATTTTGTTTTGCTTATTGTTTGATCCCTATTCAGGCGCAACAAAACAGCTTTGAAATAACAGGATCTGTAATTGATCTGGCCACAAAGCAACCCATTCCTTTTGCTACTATTTTGGTGGGGGAAAAGACTACCCTCCAACCCCTAACTGGGGGTACAACAATGGATGACGGATCCTTTACAGTGCTATCTCCCTCTGACGACATTTATGTTGAGATCAGTTTTATAGGCTATGAACCTGTGAGACTGGAAAACATTGCAACAAAAGGAAAGCTTATGGATATTGGGACCATAGCCCTGAGCGAACAGTCTGAAATGTTGAATGAAGTGGAGGTAAGCGCGGAAAAATCTACCATGGAGTTTAAGTTGGACAAACGGGTATTTAATGTGGGAAAAGATTTGAGCAGCACCGGGGCAAGTGCCTTGGAGGTTTTGGACAATGTTCCCTCTGTTACCGTAAGTATTGAGGGGCAAGTCAGACTTAGGGGCAACGCTGGCGTTCAAATTTTGATCAACGGAAAACCCTCTGTACTGACCTCTGAGGGAGGAAATGCTTTAGGATCCATTACTGCCGAGATGATTGAAAAAGTTGAAGTAATCACCAATCCCTCTGCCAAGTATGAAGCAGAAGGAACAGCAGGAATCATAAATATAGTAATCAAAAAAGATGAGAGGAAGGGGATCAACGGTTCTTTTACCCTTAACTATGGGCAACCGGACAACAACAGTATCGGCCTGAGTCTCAATCGACGTACCGAAAAGTTCAATCTGTTTACCCAAATAGGCTATGGTGTTAGAAATTACCCACGAGAGGGGAAGAATAAAAACGATAATTTCCTGACCAAAACTCAGGTCTTGACCGAGGGAACCCAGTACCGAAAAGAAGAATTTTACAACATCATACTGGGAACAGATTATTACATCAATCCCCAAAATGTAATCACCCTGTCCGGTTTTTATGCTTTTGAAGCAGAGGATCAGCCTTCCAATACCAATGTCAAAAAATATCAAAACAATACCCAACTGACCTCAGAATGGAACCGCGAGGAGGTAACAACTGCCGGCAATCCCAAATATCAATATGAATTCATTTACAAGAGAGATTTTTTGGATGATGAAGATCACGATTTGATTTTTAGTGCTACCGGAAACCTCTTTAGCAAAGATCAAAGTTCGGAATTCTTCAATATGACCGTATTGGGCTCCGACACCTTTGACGATCAACAAACCAGTACTTTTTTTCGCGAAGCGGTTCACACATTCAAATTGGATTATACCCATCCTTTTGGAGAGGTTTGGAAAGTAGAGGGAGGCTTTCAATATGCCAACAATGATGTAAGTAATGATTTTGAAGTCAAGGACGAATTGGACGGTCAATGGGTGGTCAATTCCGGTTTGACCAATGTATTTGAATTCGTTCAAGGAGTTTTGGGCGTCTATGGAATGGCGGCCTACGAGTCGAATACTTGGGGTGTACAGCTTGGATTGAGGACTGAAAATACCCGTGTCAATACGCTTTTGGTCAATACCGATGAAAAAAACAAGCAGAATTTTACCGATTTGTTTCCTTCCATAAATACCTCATATAAGTTCAAAACTAATTTTTCCCTACAAGCGGGATATTCCAGAAGGATCTACCGACCGCGTTTGTGGGACCTGAACCCATTCTTCAACATTCGCAACAGTTTTAACTACAGAAAAGGAAACCCCGATCTGAAATCAGAATATTCAGACTCCTATGAAATATCGGCCATTTACCTCAAGGGAATCACTTCACTAAACATGAGTTTATACCAGTTGTATACCACCAATACCATCGAATCGGTCACTACATTTCAAAATAACATCAGTGTGAGTGGGCCTGAGAATTTGGGCACCAAAAGGGTAAATGGAATAGAGTTGAATGGCAAAATCACTCCCTCCAAAAAAATTGTTATCAATGGGGATTTTAATTACAACAGCTTTGATCGCAAGGCCTCATGGCAAAATCAATATTTCGATTTTAAAGGTAATAATTGGAGCTCAGAGATTACTTCCAAGTTTAAGTTTCCCAAGGATTTGGATCTAGAACTGAGTTGGAATTATCAGTCGGGATTCAAAACCATTGATGGAGAATCGGCTCCCAGCCAGTTTCTGAATTTAGGAGCGCGAAAAAAATTACTCAAAGGTAAAGGGGTGATCAGCGTCAACATAAGAGACCTTTTTGCCACACGCGTAAGGGAAAACCAAACCATCAGAAAAGATTTCAACATATGGAGCCGTTCGGTTTACGGAAGGTTTTGGGTCATCGGGTTCAGCTATGGTTTTGGAAAAGGAGAAGCCATGGAGTTTAGGGGGAGAAGGAGATAGTTTTTTCAGATTTCGCACTCTTTTTTTTACTAAATTGGGGTGAACATAAATCAATTTGTAATGAAAATTAAAACTATTTTTAGAATTTGTGCCGCTCTTATTTTTATTCAAGGTATTCCCTTGTTTTTGTCGCTTTTTTCTCCCGAATTTAAACTGATGCTCATCGCAGACGCTTTTGGAGCCAATCCATCTGCTGATGCAGTAACCATGTTCGAGACTTTTGCCTTGGTCGTAGGACTTATGGTCTTGGGGATTGTTTTTGTAATCATCGGAGCCACCTCTTTTACGGATTTGGAGACCTTAAAAAGAGTTTCCTTTTTGTTATTTGTATTGGCAGGGTTTTTTTCCCTTCCGGATCTCATTGGTTTTATCAAAGGAGAACCAACGGCTCCCCTTCCTGTCATAGTTTTAGGATTGGCTACTATGGGTCTGTTTTATTTCGGTTCTAAAAAGGGAACCGTTTAATTTTTAAACACTTAACTATATAATGATGAAAAAACTTGTATTACTATTTTTATTGACGACTGCGTTTGGGTATAGCCAAACTACAGATCAAGAGTATGATGCGCTGACGAAAAAAAGCCCTTTTAACAAGATGTACCCCAAAGCAACCGCGGCCGATGCTGCGGCCTATTTTGGAGCTTGGAATAAGATTTTTACAGAAGGGCCTATTGCATTGAAAGAGGCGCGGTTGGCGGCCATTTCTGCTTCTGCGGCCATGAAGTGTGAATATTGTATCACGGCACAGGTGCACCTGGCAAAAGCCGCCGGTGCTAACGATGATGAGATCAAAGCAGCCATTTTTATCGCTGCCGAAGTGGCTCGTTTTTCCACTTTGCTCTATGGAAATGAATTTGGAATGGACAACCTCAAAGGCGTATTGGGAATCCAACCCAAATAAGCTTTTGAGATTTATCGATCACATAAAGCCCAACGCTTCGGGGTTGGGCTTTTTTATTGATACCGTGTTACAAAAAGCTTAGGGTCAATTCAAAGCAAAAATACCCATTGAGTAGGCAGTAAAACAGGGCAGGCAGGGTTTTTATCAAGCCATCTTTGATCACGATACGGGTTATGACCCCAAACAACATCAAAAGGGAAAGACCTAAGGTGCTTAGGATTTGTATATAATCCATCCAAAACCCGAGGATGATCCCCAATGCGCCCAACAATTGAAGTACGCCTGTCAGCTTTCGGAATTGCGGAATACCGTAGCGGAGAAATTCCTCCACCATAAAGGGATTGGTAAAACATCCGATTCCATAAAACAAAAATGAAACGGCCGAAAACCATAAAAGCAGATCAAGCAGGGTCAAAAGCAAATTTTTTTAAAACATTCAGGCTGACATAATCCAATGTTTTTTGATGACAGGCTTCTAGGATGACTTGGGGTGCGACATCGGATCGATAGGCTTCTATCCACCTCGAAACACACAGACACCAGTGGTCTCCGGCGACTAAGCCCGGAAAATTATATTCCGGATAGGCACGCGTCAAGTCATTTCCTTTGCTTTTTGAAAAAGTCAAAAAAGCATCGGTGACCACCGCACATACGGTATGTGTTCCGGTATCAAAGCGACCGGTATCACAACAGCCATTTCTAAAGGCTCCCGTCATCGGGTCGGTACCACAAACCATCAAGGGGTTGCCTAAAACATTGAGACTGTTTTCTATCATTTCAAAACGGCATTCGATCAGTCAATATTAGGAGAATGGATCGGTTGGATTCAGGATCTTTTCTCACCGAGAAACTTTGGGTTAAAGACGATCAACAAACAACACAACAACATACTTGCCGCCGGGAGTGTAGGGAGAATTCCATCCGAAATGCTGATGTGGAAATAAACGGCTCCGATCATGAACAAGGACATCACAGCCGCCGAGGGTTTGATCAAGGCAGGAAATTTTAGCCCTCCTACCAAAAGTAAAAGCGCCAAAATTATCTTGACTATACCTACAGAAATCATTACAGAATCGCTAAGCCCATATACGGCAAATTCTTCGGACATATTTGCAGCATCTCCCCCTCTAAATACAGAAGGCTGATTTAATCGGAAACTCCAGGCGCTCAAAACAACAAGGGAAACCAGGAGAGATAAATTTTTAGAAAGCTTCATTTTTTTTAAATCTAGTTTCCTAAAGTTATAGATAAAAATTTAATTATGGAAAACGCCTTAAAAAAATTAGCTCAGCGAGGCAAGTTGAAATATTGGACAGGTGGCGATCATTTTAAAAATATTGAGGGATTTTATTTTTTGCTTACAAGCTTTTGAATTTTAATTTTTAATTCATTTGACAAGCTACGGGCTTCTTCCATTGAAACGCCCAATCTCATTTTGGGATGCTCATGCCCCACAAAGGTCAACCAAGCATCTTTGGTAATCTTTTGAAGTGTTATGGTATGGGCCAATATCTCTGTTCCATTTTTGTATTGAGAAAGAACACTCAGGATGTCTTTTGCTTGTTTGAACTCTTCTGCTCCCAAGTACAGTAAAATTGTTTTTGCCATTATAAAATGTCCGGCTGTGTTGGGATGAACGCCATCTTTAGTAAACACAAAGTCGGGGTCTTCAAGGCGGCGTATTTTTAGTTCTTGTTTCATAGGGCGATGGACATCAATCACATTCCATCGGGAGGAACGCTGTTGGGTCATCAACCAATCCGAATAGACCTCTAATACATCAGCATAGGCTTTGCCCTTTTGCCCGTCATAAATTGGGGGAGTGATATGAATTATTTCAGCGCCTTGCTTTACAACCTCTTTGTGCAAGCGGGAGATGCCGTCTTTAAATTTTTCAAAACGCCCTTCCTCCAAAGGCATGTATATTCCATCGTTCATTCCATAACAAGCAAATATGAGGTCAGGTTTTGTTTGGGCCAATAGCCTTTCTAATCGATCGTGGAGACTGGGTCTAGGAAATTCTCCATTGGCATGATTGGGTTCGGAAAGACCCGAAACGGTCTCGCTGGGCAATCCCAGATTAATAATTTCATAGTTTTTTTGGGGGTAGCGAATGGATAAATAGGCATCGATATATGTTATGTGTTGTCCGGCATAAGTAATACTGTTCCCCAGAAAGACAATGCGTTTTACCTCTTCCTTGATTTTGTAGGATTGAGCATGAACATGGAAAAGGAAGCCTGTGAGTAAAATACTAAATGCGATTTTAAATTTCATTTCAGATGGGTTTAAGCCTAATGCATAATGAACGGTAGTCTAATATTGATAAAGATAATATAGATTTGTTATGGTCTTTCTTCTTTTACAGCGGACGATCCTTGATGAGTGCGCAATTGAACAGTTTGTTGTTGGGATTATTTTAATAGGGGTTTATAAAACGCTAAAGTTTAAAAAATATATTTACTATATTCATATAAATGAAAAAATACGCTTTAATCATTGTTTTCATAATTGCTAACTGCGCTCAGGAAGAAAGTGAAAAAGTAACGGTCTCATTTTTTGATAGTAATAATGGAAAAATTTGGTATTACGGATATACCTATGAGCAGTTTACCAATGAGGATTACATTCAGTTTATAAATAATAACAGCAGTCAAGGTTCAACTTTTTTAAATGTTTGTGAGGTTATTGCCGGTAAATCATTTTCCCGTAAGCTGAATTGGGGGGATAATTTCAATATTTATGAAAATGGATGTGAAAATAATTACGTTGAGTTGGTTCGAAGTACGGAAGAAGAATTGGTATATCGATCAACCTATTATGCAGGCACTGTCCATGACGGAACATGCGCCGAAATGGAGTTACAGGACTTGCCCACAAATCCACAATTGATTACATGGAGTGTAAAAAACAATGTAATGACAGTTGAACATGAAAACGAGCAATCAATCAGTACGATACTCACGCTGGTAGATGAGTTTGATCCGGGTTGTTTTGATTGATAGAAATAAAATTATAAAGGTAAATTGGATTGTTCTGATACAGGGATGATTTTGTAGGGGTTGGCTGGGCTAATATTCATAAGGATTTAAAGGAAGGAAAGATAAAAGATATAAAAAAGTTTTTCGGAAATTTACAGTACAAACCCCATTGTTAGATTTAGCAGATCCACTTTGATGCGGCAAAATTCACATTCAGAATAATTAAAAAAATCAAACCCGACTTGAGGATTAATTTTTTTAAAGATTGTTTATTATCTTCAAGATTGTGAAATATAAAGCAAGACACATCCTATCGTTATTTATCATTTTATTTTATTTTTTATATTCACATTCTCAACCCAACAAACCCATAGTTGGTGAGGGAGTATTTACTAAAACTGCAGAATATGCTGAACTGATCATATCAGAGATAAATAAAAAGCCTTCGTTTTTTCGAGCATCTTTTGAATACACCACACCATCAGCACCCATTGAAGGAGAAAAATGCGCTAAAAGATTACGTATCTGTAATTACTCTATGAGCGTTCCTCAATTCATTGATCAAATGGAAATTAAGGGATGGCAACTTATATCTTCCTCTATTGGCGATAGTGGTAACCACACAAAAACCTATAAATACCTCTTTAGAAGAGAGTAATCATGTCCTGTTTTGAGGTTTTTTTATTTAACAAATATTTGTGAAAAGACGACTAAGGGTTTTTTGAGTTGAAATGGTCTTTATTGCAAGACTCAGTTTTTTTCATGCTGCGTTTGAATTGTTTGTTAAATTTAACCCTCCTTCTTCATCACAGGAGGGTTTTTTTGGCAATAAATGATATATTTTTAGTTTTAGCATATTTTAGAAAAAAGCTTAATTTTGAGCTGAGTATAAGGTCATTGAAACGAACGTACTTTTAGTCATATTGTAATTTTTACCAACTAGGATTAAATTAAAAAGCAATAATTGTTCGTTAAGCCTTATTATTACTGGATTTGGTCCTATAGCTCAGTTGGTTAGAGTAGCTGACTCATAATCAGTTGGTCCCTGGTTCTCTAAAAAACAAATTCCCAAATGACCTCACTATATTCAACATTTACCGTTGATTTTAAACATTTCTTAAAGTGCTTTTAAGACTCTTAAATTTACGAAAAAAGGGGCAATTTTGCCAGTTACTGGCAGTAAATTGACAGTTAAATTTATTGACGTAAAATGAATTATTTAGGCTTTTATTATTGAGGTTTTTAAAAATCAAGCGATTTATAATCAGACTCTTTTAAGTTCCTCTCTTGGTAAGAAGGCAACTCCTCATCTTCAAGAGAGACCCTATTAATTCTAAATACATTATCTAATGATTCAAAAGTAGGAATAAACTTTCCATATAAGTCATCAAACCTTTGGATAAGCCTCTCCTGTATTTGCTTTATGTTTTTTTTAGTCGATATAATGCAATCGTGAATAGGTAATGCAAACATCTCATTTGGAAGTTCTTCATATACCTTTATGAATATATCCGACTCTGCTTTTTGGTGAATATGGCTGACGGATTCGTGTCCCTTTTTTTGTTTAATTCCATTAACCCAGTGCATAAAGCCTGGGAATAGTCTTTCAAGCTCTTTATTTCCCTCCCCTGGATTATATTTAGCATTAATTATTTTTAATATAGAGACCTTAAGGTTCTTGTAGCTCATATCTCCAAAGTGTTTTGATTCACTTTGGATATAATCATACATACCCCCTTTAATCAATAGCTCAGTAATTAGCTGAAGTTCTTTTGATTTGGCCTTATTGTGGTGACCGGATTTAATCCATTCTAGAATTAGTATTGTAAGCTGCGCAGAAGACATATCTACTTCATAAATTAGCTCATTTTCTTTGGTTCTAATAAGCTCTCTAACCCGCGATGGAACTGAACATATAAAGTGATATAAACGCCCATAATCGGACTTCACAGGGCTAAAATAAAGACTCATTTTATTCAGCTGATTTGCCTCTGTCTCTTCATTTAGTTGATTTAATATTTTAGCAAACTCGCTGTATCGATTCATTTGAAAATCATTGTCCTCATATTCAGTCATTATATGTCCATTGATCTCCCTAGTACCTATTGGTTCAGGCATTGGAATGTAATGAACAAAGTCATTAATGAATGATATTTTTAGAGTATTACTGATGATCTTTACATACAAAGGGTTTTTTAAAACCTCCTGTTGATCATAACTTCTGAGTTTATCTAGTCTATTAGAAAACCTTTTTGACTTTAAGTCAACAGATATAATTTGCCTTCCCTTATATAACTTCGAAGTCAATCTATATGACTTCGAGTATCTATTAACGGAGTACTTATTATTTGAAACAATAAGACCCTGATCAACGAGAACATTAATAACATCCAGATATTTATTTCCCAATGTGGGTTTTAGTTTTTTTGAAGGGATGTTCACATAGTTAGTGATTTCGCTATTAGTCTTCAAGTTGGTGTCTATTATATATGACACCAACCAATTAGCCTTATCTAGTGCGTTATCTTTCTCTCTAGACTTTTTAAAGTAATCTGTCTGCCTTATATGGGCAGACAAACTTTTAAATGTTCTTAACTGATATCTAATTACTTTATCTGAAACGGTCCACATATGATATAACTTTAGTGTAAATATAGTTCACAAGTGGTGTGTTTTACCTTAAAGTAAAACATCACCACATTTGATAAGTAGCAAAATTCATAATCAATTAATTAAACAAAATTCAAACCCGGATTGATTATTAATTTTCTTTTTAGTAATAGAAGAGATATGTGCCTCCCTTAAGGGAAAGGCACATTAAATTATTCTGGTAAAATGAATTCTATTTATGAGCTGTGTAATTGTGCAGATTAACAATAGCCCCTTAAAGGGCTATTGAATCTAATTTTTTTAATTACTTGCATAAATACACTTAATATGTAAATTTGAAACAATCTAGATGTAAAGGTGAAAAAGTTAATGCTACTTTTCGGTTTATGCATTTTAACTTTTACCTGTAGTAAGAGTGAAGAACCTCCAGCTAAAAAATTTAATGTATCTGTGTCTGCTTCCGCTGGGGGAAGTGTTAGCACAACTGGAGGTCAGTATGAACTCAATGAAGTTGTGTCAATAACTGCAATTGCAGCTGATGGTTATAAGTTTTCAGGGTGGAGTGGCATAACAGCTAATGCAAACCCCTTAAACGTTAGGGTAACTTCCGATCAAAACATCACGGCCAATTTTATAAAAATGCACACTCTAACGGTTGGTGTTGTTGGAAGAGGTGATGTAATTCAGACTTTAGTCAACTCAGCTAGATCTGATGATAATTCATCAAGATCTATAGCAAATCCTTTAAAAGCATCTACTGAATACGAGGCAGGAAAGACCGTTCAGCTTACCGCTGAAGAAGCAAATAATTGGTTATTCTATAAATGGAATGATTTTATTGATAATAATCCTGAGGAGATCAATGGAGAAAACCCCAGGGAAATTGTTATGGATAAATCTAAAACCGTAACAGTTACTTTTGAAGAGATAATACCTCTTTTGGATCCATTGGATTCAGGCAAAAATAATACTGTTGGGAAATGGAAGATCAGAAAGAAACGCCCTGGTACTAAAAGATCTTCAAATAGTTCTGAGGAGAATTGTCTATTAAACGCTGTAATTTTCAGAACAGATGGTTCATTTACTTTAATTACTGATATGCCATTAATTTCAGGGGAGTACTATGCTCGAACGCACTATTTGAATTCCAAAACTACAATGAAACTCTATCAGGGAGACCAACAAATAGGGATACTTCGAAATACTTACCTAACAAGTAATACAATAAGATTTAATATTCAGATATTCAATTTATGTTCTGAGTCTTTCGTTGGCTATAGAGATCCAACTTACGATGAGACTAATGATCCTCTAGCTCCATCAAATACTGAATCACAAGCTGCTGATGCGAATTGTGTAACTCAGGGCAGTGTAAGCGGTAATACAAATCAAACTGTCAGTGAGGGATCTCCTATTCAGAATATCATATGGTCATTTAATACTAACTGTTCTCAAAGCCCTAAGGTAGTTATAACTAATCTACCAAGTGGGGTTGGAGCATTAGTTCAAAATAATAGAGTTATTATATCGGGAACACCAGCTGCTAATACTGTAGGTACTTATAATTATTCGGTTTCATTAAATATTGCAAAGCCCACAACTATTATAACTGGACAATTGGTGGTTGTTCAAGGGGCTACAGTTACAAATACAAATCAGGGAGGGACTAACTCAACAACCACAGTAGGTGGTAGTGGAGGTGGATCCAATAATACAGACACAACCAACACAAATAGCTCTACTGCAGATACCACTCCTCCAGCCATAACCATAACAGGTAATGCTACTGTCACTATAATTGAAGGAGCATCATATAGTGATGCGGGTGCTTCAGCTATAGATAACGTAGACGGGAATGTGACAGGCGGTATTAAGACCGTTAACTCAGTAGATACATCTACCCCGGGAAATTATAATGTTTTGTACTACGTTGATGATGCAGCAGGAAATAGAGGGTTTGCAACAAGAGTTGTAATAGTTAATGCTGCTACAGCAGGGATCTATTTTGAAAATGGGACCTGTAAGTGTTTTAATGCAAATGTTGGAGATACAGCAACTATAAATGGGACTTTATATACTGTTGTAGATAATAACACCATAGGAGCTCAGATTGCGAGCAACAATGTTAACCTATGTACAACAAAGGTTACCAATATGTCAGCTTTATTTCCAACTCATCTTGATACTACCACTCGTGCTAATTTCAATACAGATATTAGTTTTTGGGATACTTCAAATGTTACAAATATGGCTAGTATGTTTGAATCGACATCTTCTTTTAATTCAAACATCAGTCTTTGGAACGTATCTAATGTGTCCAATATGAATGGAGTGTTTTCTGGAGCAAGTGCATTTAATCAGAATATTTCAACGTGGGATGTTAGTAATGCTACAAAAATGAATTCTATGTTTTTGAATACCTCGTCATTCAATCAACCTATTGGAGGATGGAATGTAGGAAAAGTGACAGTGATGAATAGAATGTTTAGCGGCTCTACCTCCTTTGATCAAGACTTATCCGATTGGTGTGTTGTGAAAATTCCAAATGAGCCAGCCGACTTTTCATTAAATGCTCCACTTACAAATGCTCAAAAACCAGTTTGGGGAACTTGTGCTTCAGGAACTGCTTCAATCAGTTGTATACTAGGATTTAGTGAAACGATATCTGATTTATCTATTACAGTTGGACAGTCTTTGAATAATTCTTTAAATAGTCATCTTACTAATCTTCAACTCTCACCAACCAATGGTATTATTAATGAAGATTGTGGATTACTTCAATTTACAGATAACTCTGTTGCTTTAAATGTAACCGGATTACCTGACGGAGTAGGATATGTGTATGATAAAGAAGCTACTCAATTTATTGCTTTGATCGGATCCCCCTCAACCTCCTCTATTGGATCCCATAATGTGCAAATAACTGCAACTTTTCAGTCGCAAACAATATCACAAACCTTCACAATAACTGTTCAAGCTGCCACATCTACTTTAACAGGAAATATTTATTTTGAAGATGGTATTTGTAAATGTCCAAATGCTAATGTTGGGGATACAGCGGTAATTAATGGAATTACGTACACTTCAGTTGATAATACATCAATTCGAACTCAAATTAATGTTGGAAATTACAATTTATGTACTACTAAAGTTACCGATATGTTTGTTCTTTTCGCTAACAATGAAACTTTTAATTTTGATATTGGATTTTGGGATGTATCAAATGTTATTGGAATGCAGGAAACTTTTTATAATGCAAAATCTTTTAACCAAAACTTGAGTAGGTGGGATACTTCAAAAGTTACTGATTTAACATACACATTTTTGGGTACTACAAATTTCAATAATGGAGCCCCGGCAGGAATGACCGAAAATCCTCTTAATTGGAATACATCAAAAGTTATTGGGATGAATGGTACTTTTTTTGAAGCTAAGGCATTTAATTCTCCTATTTCAAATTGGGACGTTAAGGAAGTGATAAATATGACCGCGATGTTTGGTGGAGCTACTAGCTTTACTCAAGATCTCTCAGGTTGGTGTGTTGAAAAAATATCAACTGAACCTACTGATTTTGCAACTAATTCACCATTAACAAATGCTCAAAAACCAGTTTGGGGAACTTGTCCCTCTGGAACAACATCTACGACTCTCTCCTGTGCAAATGTGAGTTATGAGTATGCAGATTATTCATTTACTCAAGGAGAAGTTAATAATGGAGCAGGTGGTTTGACTAATGTAATTGCAACTCCCTCAAATTTTTCTGGGCCTGCTAGTGTTGAGATGAATGTTTTAAGCTACAGCGGATTTCCTGATGGATTTTCTGTTTTTGCTGATATCGGCACTGGACATATTTTTTACGCAAGTGAAAATTCAAACGTCACTCCAGGCACCTATAATGTCTCGGTTACATTTTCATTTGATTCAGAAGTTTGTTCTCAGGGCTATACAATAACAGTACTAGCAGCAACCTCAACTGACACAACTCCTCCAGTAATTTCAATTACTGGATCTGCTTCTATAACTCTAACAGTGGGAGATTCTTATACTGATGCAGGAGCCACAGCGACTGATGATGTTAGTGGGGATCTTACCAGTTCTATAGTAACAACCAATCCAGTGGATACATCAACTCCTGGAACTTATACAGTAACATATACTGTTACTGATGTGGCCAGTAATACAACCTCTATTGGAAGAATAGTAACTGTGAATACCGCAATTGCCGCTGGTAAAACCTGGGTTCCTGACGATACTTTTGAACAAGTGCTTATTAATTTAGGTCTTGATGATACTCTAGATAATTATGTGACAACTAGCAACATTTCATCTGTTACATCTCTTTCGTTTTCATCAGGACAGAGTATTTCAGATCCCACTGGAATTCAGGATTTTGTTTCATTAACTTCATTGAACATAACTACTGCAAATTTTACTTCTATTGACTTATCAAAAAATTTACTTTTAACATCTTTAACAATAATTAGTAATGTAACTTATTTGCAGTCAATAGATATATCAAACCTAACAGCTTTAGAACATTTAGGACTCTTAAGAACTAATCTTACATCAATAGATTTGTCCAATAATACTAATCTTAAATCTATTAATATGTTTGGCGGCCAATTGGAATCAATTGATATATCTAGGCTTAACATTAATAACTTGAAAACTTTAGATCTTGGAGGAACTGGTTCAATGTGTATTAAATTTACTGAATCACAATTTTCCTTTGTACCTACTAGGTTTATAACCCAAAACGATGGGTATGATTGGCGAAAAACTACTAATGCTTTTTTTGCCATAGACTGTAGTAATCCTCCTAAAAAATATTTCCTGTCAGCTTCAGTTGCATCTTCTACTGATTCTGGATATACTATTAGTGGTTCCGATAGAAATGGAAATATTTCATCTTCACTTGATCCAAACTTAACTGTAAATATTGGAGACGTAATGATTTTTGATATTAACGCAACAGGCCATCCTTTTTATTTAAAAACTGCATCAACAACAGGAACAACTAATTCATTTACCCCTGGATCCCCAGATTATGTTAGTAATAATGGCACTGAATCTGGACAAGCCGTAGGAAGTAATATGGGGAATAGTTCTTCTCAAGGGACACAATTTAATTGGGGTACTGCTGTTTCTTGGTATACAAATACGAGTGGAACATACTATTATCAATGTGCCAATCATTCTGATCACGGCGGAACAATTACTGTTCAATAAATGTTTTCCAACAAAAAAAGATGGTTAACAACAAAAAAGTTTTTAACTGGCTTTCGAAGGATATTTGAGGGACTGTTTGTGTTACTTATATTACATCTGAGCCAGATTCTTTTGCAACTAATTCAGCTTTAACAAATGTTAACAATCCCATCTGGGGTACTTGTCCTGACTATAATATTAACGTCACTGCTTCTTCAAATGCTGATTACACACTTTCAGGAACAGATAGAAATGGAGCTGTTTCAGGAGATGATCCATCTATAACTATAAACTTAGGTGATGAAATCAATTTTATCGTTGATGCTGCCAACCACCCATTCTATCTTAAAACAGTTCAAGGCACGGGAACTAATAATTTAGTAAATGGAGTAAATAATAACGGTCAAACAGATGGAGTAGTGAACTGGAAACCTACTGTTGCAGGGACCTATTACTATCAATGTTCACTGCATAATGGTATGTTTGGTACTATCACAGTCAATCAATAACTGGCATATCCTCCTCCTTAAGCTCAGGCACTTCTAAGCCTCTTAGATAAGTCAAACTTACATTTATAGATGAGTGCCCCATAGCTTTCTGTAGCTTGGTTATACTCCCTGTTCTTTTGAATATATCTATTGCCCCAGAGTGTCTGAAAGAGTATAGCGTTTGATTCTCCTCTAGCATACAGGAACGATCTTTATACTTACTCCATAGTTTACTAAAGTAACTCGGGTTATGGGGTATCGCTTTACCTGAAAATATATTCAGATCCTTGTTATTTGGGCTCAATAATTCTCTAATGAATAATGGAACAGGAACAATCCTGTTCCTTCCAGATTTGTTTCTTTTACCAGATAGATTAATGAACTTCAGATCATCACTAAAGTCTCCCCATTTAAGGAGTCTAATCTCTCTGTGGGGTCTTAACAAACACCCATAAGTAAGCAAACAACATAGGTGAAGATTAAGATTAAATAATTGGATATCAGCTAAAACCTCAGCTAGGTTATCAAAGGGCTTGTGCAGCTTCGCTTTAGTTTTTCTAGTTTTCAGACCCTTAAGCGGATTAGCCTTTAAACCCTGGCTTACAGCCTCGTTAAGAAGGGCATTTAGATGCCTTCTGAGGGTGTTATAAGAGGTGTTTGAGCTGTATTTATCTAAATGAGTTTCCAGGCTCTTAAACGCAATACCCCCATCGCTATTAGATGCTCTTACAAGCATTTTAAATGCTTGCTTGAGCATCATCTTATACTTATCGGAGTAGTCCTCTGATAGCTTCTTATTTAATGCTCTTTTTGCATATGCAAGATCAGATAATTTACCAGTTATGATATCCATACTCTTAAACGCAGTAAGGGTACCTCCACTGTTAATTTTCTCATAGATCTTATAGGCAAGAACTTTGCCTATCTCAACTCTTTTTGACTCTGGAAATGAATTAGGGTTGAGATCTATTCCAGCTCTACTTCCGTTGTAGAGCCTATATCTCTTTCCCTGAATATAGAATGAAACAAATACTTTTTGATTGGGGTCTAATGCTACTTTTGGATAATTAATAATACTCATATGGCAATTCTCAGACAGTTAAACTTCGTTTAAGTGTCTTAAAAGCCTGAATTGAAAATTTAAATTGGTAAATATTTACAGGCTATGCTTATATTTGTTACTCGAAATGGTCCTATAGCTCAGTTGGTTAGAGTAGCTGACTCATAATCAGTTGGTCCCTGGTTCGAGCCCAGGTGGGACCACCACCAAGAATCCTAATCCCTTGTTAATCAAGAGGTTAGGGTTCTTTTTTT
>CALKCR010000036.1:0-2772 GCA_938082715.1 uncultured Flavobacteriaceae bacterium
ATTTCATTTTGGATTCAATAAGATTGTGAGAAATACAATTTATTAATGCTGATGGAGATTTCGTTTAGATCGTATTTGATATTTTCCAAAAATTGATGAAGTCCCATTTTTTTTATTGCGTCCATGGTGGTATAGTCAAGAGTGTTTTTGAGTTTTCCTATGTTAAATACTAATGCTGTATCGTTTAATTGATTAAATCGGTTCAATCGCTCAATGTGAATATTTAATTTATTAATACTGTACTTTATAGAGCGAGGAAAATGCTCATTAATTGAAATCATTTCAATGATATTCTCTAAATTAAAAATAGATTTATAAGTTTTGATGTACAGTTGATATCCTCCAATTGAGGTCAATAAATTTTTCCAAAAGAAGCTTTCTGTCAGATTTTGATTATCATCATTGAGACTGATGATTCTGACACTGAGAAAATCTATACTTTGAACGACTCTTTCAATGTATTTACCGAGGTTCATAAAACAGTAGGCGTTTCCTCTTTCCTGGGTAATGTCAGCACTGCTGTAGTATATGTGATTGAACTGTAGCAGATCATTTACAAAGTTGATGGGGTCACTTTTTCGATATTTTTTTGATATGTTTTCATCGCTGATGTGCAGGTAGTATTTGTTGACTGAAAGCCATAATTCTCTAGAAATGTGTTCCTGAACACTTCTGCCATTTTCTCTGGCTCTGATCACCATATTGATCAAGGTGTTGGGGTTATTGAGATCAAAAAGCATAAAATCAATGATCGAAATGGAGTCTGAATAATTTTCGTAATGTTTTTCTTCATCGATTCCCATGTAGGTATTCAATATGCCATTCCACGAGGAATAATCTCCCGAATCAATGGTTGAGTTGTAATTGGTTCTGATAAGGTTTAGCAAACCATAGCTCCGTTCCATGTAGCGGTCCATCCAAAATAAATTGTTTGCAACCCTACTCAACATGCTCAACTGTTTTTGATTACCCATGTGTCTTTACTCCCCCCACCTTGAGAACTATTGACCACTAAAGAGCCTTTTTTTAGTGCTACTCTCGATAATCCACCGGGACAAACTTTGATCCCGGTCGCTCCATAAACGGCAAAAGGTCTTAAATCCACACATCTTGGCGTCAATTCATTGTCAATAATACAGGGGGCTGTAGAAAGATTCAGTGTGGGTTGGGCTATAAAATTTTCGGGCTTTTTTTCAATTTTAGCCACATAGTCCTTAATTTCTTTTTCAGAGGCTGTTTTTCCCATCAGCATTCCATATCCTCCACTACCATCTGTTTTTTTGACCACCATTTGATCAATATTTTTTAAGACAAAGGCCTTTTCATCGGGTTTGGCCAATTGATAGGTTTTAATATTTTCCAGAATGGGTTGCTCATTCAAATAATATCGAATCATATCGGGTACATAGATGTAAATGGCCTTGTCATCAGCTATTCCGGTTCCCGGAGCATTGACAATAACCACATTTCCTTTGCGATAAGAATCCATTATTCCAGCCAAGCCCAAGACACTTTCGGATTTAAAATTTAGAGGATCCAAATAATCATCGTCAATGCGTCTGTAGATGATGTCTACTTTTTTGAGTCCTCCGGCTGTTTTCATGTAAACATGATGATTGTCTATCACCAAATCACTGCCTTCTACCAACTCAACACCCATCAAGCGTGCCAAAGACGTGTGTTCATAATAGGCCGAATTGTAAAGACCGGGAGTTAGTAACACAATTTCAGGATTGGTTTTTGGCGATAATGTTTTTAATTGATTGTACAGTATTTGGGGATAATTGTTGACCTGAAGTACCTTTTGTTTGTGGAGCATATCAGGGTAGAGCCTTCTGGTGATTTCCCTGTTTTCAAGCATATAGCTTACCCCCGAGGGGGTTCTTAAGTTATCCTCAAGAACATAAAACTTACCGTCTTTGTTACGAATTAAATCAACACCCGATATGTGGGTGTAAATGTCTTGTGGTACTTGTAAATTCCTCATTTCTCTCAAAAAATTTGGATTGAAAACGATCAAGTCCGGAGGAATGATTTTATCTTTTATAATGAACTGCTCATTGTAGATGTCCTTTAAAAAAAAGTTGAGGGCTTTGATCCTTTGAATGATGGCACGTTCTATGATATTCCATTCTTTAAAAGCGATCATTCTCGGGATGATGTCGAAGGGGAAAATTCTTTCTACACCTTTTTTGTTGCTGTAAACGGTAAATGTTACCCCTTGGTTCATAAATAACTGACGTGAAAACTCCTGCATCTGATTGAGTTCTTCGACAGATGCTTTGGTCAGGTAACTTCCAAACTCGTCATAAACAGATCTCAAGCAGTCTTCTTTCTCGAACATTTCATCCCAGGTATTGGGCACTTGAGCATAGTTGGTGTATATCGATTTCAAAGTTTGACAATAAATTAATCAAAAGTATTAACTCGCTCAATGTGATTAAGAACAATTGTCCATTAATTCAGCAAAAATAAGAAGTTGATAAATTAATAAATCAAATCTTGCATTGGAGGCATTCTAACCGAGAAAAAATCAATAATTAATAATTTCTACCGAATCTTTGGAAAGTAATTTAGCTGCCGCTTAAATAGTTTTCCAATATGGTAATGTCATTTTTGGAGGTTAAATCTGGAACATGTTCGCCAATGGGAATTCCCATAACCTTGATGTTGTCCTCAATCATATTCACCAAAGCGGTGGGTAGTTCTTTTTCGTCTCTGACGGGATGAGCGGGGCAACTTTCCAGGTATTTGAAAAATGATTTTCCATCG
>CALKCR010000037.1:0-13281 GCA_938082715.1 uncultured Flavobacteriaceae bacterium
CGGACAAGTTCCCCATATAGGTTTGTTGGCGTTTGTTAGGGCTGAATTTTTATTAAAACTTGTAGGTACTGTTGTAATATTAGTAACACACCATTTAGTTAAATCTTGATTAAAAGAAGATGCTTCTCTAAACATAAAAAACATTGAAGTAACATTCGAAGTATTCCAACTGCCTATATCTTGATTAAATGAAGACGCATAATCAAACATAAAACCAAGGGCAAAAACATTCGAAGTATTCCATCTGCTTATATTTTGATTAAACGGAGTATGACTAAACATACCAGCCATAGTAGTTACATTAGAAGTGTCCCAACTGCCTATATCTTGATTAAACGGAGTTTTTTCAAACATACCAACCATTGAAGTAACATTCGAAGTATTCCAACTGCCTATATCTTGATTAAATGAAGATGCGCCATCGAACATCGAACCCATATTTGTCACCTTGCTTACATTCCAACTGCCTATATCTTGATTAAATGAAGATGCTCCACTAAACATACTATTCATATTTGTCACCTTGCTTACATTCCAACTGCGTATATCTTGATTGAACGAGTTTTTTCCCCAACCACCGTGAAACATATTACTCATATCAGTAACGCTTGAAATGTCCCAACTACCTATATCTTGATTAAAAGAATTAGCTCCATAAAACATCGCCTTCATTGATGTAACATTTGAAGTGTCCCAGCTTCCTATATCCTGATTAAATCCTGCTCCTCCATAAGCTCTACTGTAGCCAACAATTAAACGTTCCTCTACATCCTCATAATCTTCATCTTCATTAAACATACTTTCCATATCAGTTACATTAGAAGTACAAACGCAAGTAACATCTTCACTTTTACTAATTTTCAGTCTAAGCTCATAATTATCTACCACTTCATAAATTTTTCCATTTACTTCCTGTCTATATCCTATATCAGCATCTGGACATTTTATGGTAATTTGATTTTTATCAAGATAAATAGGGAGCATATTCTTTGATAAATCAAAACCCTTTAAAAAACCATTAAAAACATATCCTTTTACATTTTTTATTGAGCTTATCTCAACCCATTCCCCTTCAATAAGTTTTGTGATTCCTGTTTTTTTATTGGTGTCATTTATTGTCAATTTAATACCTGTTTTAGATTCTATTGTAACTTTTTGACCGTAAAGAAGTGTAACTACTTTCTTTGCTTTAGCGTTAGGGGCCTCACGAACATTTAATCCTCCTTTTGCGGAAACAAAATAATCCATTTGCCCAAAAGAAATAAGCGGAACAAACAGTAAAAGAAGTATTAGCTTTTTCATACCACTAATATAAAAATAAATCAGAACGCTAACCATTAGGGATTGGCGACTGACTTTTAACTATGGTTGTTTAATTTCTTGTTTAGGTCCCTTCCAACGAACTACGGATACCTTACTAATTTTAAAAAGTTTTTCATGGATTAGGTTTTGTGGGGAAAACAGTTTGGGATTGAAGAAAACATCTGAGCCCCCTTTCTAAAACCCTAAAATCGTTAAAGCAATGCGGTGATACAACAGGGAGTACGGAAGGGAGCCCCCTAATTTGATCAAATCGAACCAAGGACCTTCCTGAATTCTATTTGGCAGAGAAAAGTGTCGCAAATCAATTACTGTAGCAAAACTTTAAAAATAAAATTGAATGCCAAAAGTCTTATTAAAAACGTCATCTGTCAGTGATTTGTTGATGAAAAAGTTAAGGCTAATTTTATCCTTTAACTGGTAGGATATTTTTTGTGCAATTCCATAGGAGGAGTCGGGTTTCAGACTGGTAAATAAAATATATAACTGTGAGTTGGTGACCAGTTTGTTATAACTTTTTTTAAAATAAACTGAATAAAAATTGTTGCTCATTTCAAAATTTTTACCCTCCCCATGCAAGTACAAAAACAACAAATCGGTATTGGGGTTGATGGAGAAAGAAGCCCTTACCTCTTCAACATGCCTTGCCTTATATTCTTCATTTTCAAACAAACGATAGCCCGGCAATTGAAAGCCAACTTTAAGTTTGAATTTTTTGTCTATCAGCTTATATCGCGTAATCAAAGAATAATTGGCAGGATGAAATCCATCCATCATGATCAGGTTGATCAGGTTAAGACTGAATCGTTTTTTATCGTTTGTTCCCGCTCTAAGAATAAAGTGGGGTTTGTTTGATGTAAATAGGGGGATAAATGAAAAACCTCCGGTATTTAACTCAATGGATCCGTATTGTGATTGGACGTGGGAGCTTGCCGCAAAACAAATCAAAAAACAAATAATACTCTTCTTCAATTTTTAGTATTTAGAATCAATTTGTACAAATCTATTTTATAGTTGTTTTAAATCGACATCCTCTAATTAAATATTTTTTTATAAGTCATTAAAGGATAAATTCTGTGGGGAGGGGTTCCGTCATATCCGACGCCCACCCCAAAGACATTTATTTTTACCTTAAGACTTTTAAAGAAGGCATAATTTGAAAAAACAATCAAAAGAATAATCATACTTATACTGCTCAATTGATCAATTGGACTGATTTATGGATCAGAAAAATTTGGTTTTACAGATCTTTTTAGTGATTCCGTCATTAATTATTTAGAGCCGGCCTTCTTGTTAACGATGATTTAGTGGAATCTTTTATTGATCCTCGAAAAGGAAAAACAAAAGTGAAAATCCAACTCCAATTGGCAAGTTAAACCAGGCCTATCCTTGGCTCAAATAATACATCTTTTCACAAGGACATATTTCCAAGTTCTACTCTCAGTTCGGGGAAATTATTTTTCTCTTTTAAAAAAGAAACGTGTGATAAAGATAGCGTCTCTTTCTTTGTCAGCACTTTCAACACCTGCCGCAACAGATACAAGTTCCCAACCCTGTGAAGACATCTCATTTAATTTGGCCCTCATCATGGCGTCATTCGTGGCAATATTATTAAATCTAATTCCAGCGATATTGTAAAAATTAAGCAGTTTTGTTTCTTCAAAAGCCTTTGTTCTAATTTCGGCGCGGGATTTTTTAGACTTTTCTTTTTCTCCATCTTCCTTTCTAATGGTGGTCGCTTCCCTGTAATTTACCGTTTCAGTTTTTGATATCATTCTCGACCTGCCAAGTCCGTTTTGTATAAGTGATTCAACGACTGTAACAGTTTCAAATTCGTAAACTTTAGCTTGTTCATTGTTGGAGTTATAACCTGTTACAATAAAAAAGATTCCAATTAATGTAAACAGCCCAAAAAAAGCTTCTTTTGATTTTTTCATGATTTTCATAGTTTTATTATCAACTAAATATAATGAATATATTTTAGTGGTTTTTTCCATTCCATTTATTGTGAATCCGTGACCATACCCGGTTGTATCTTCATCCAGCCAAATGCCCAAAAATAAAAAATTTAATAACTACTTGTAAATGAAAGTATTGTATAAAAAATCACCCAATAATTAATGTTTTTTAATATGAAAATGCCCCTTCACAATTAAATTCTTTATGTTTGAAACCAAGTATAAATCAACGAAAAGTTAAAAAACAAGTAACGGTATTTGGCGCATCGGGTTTGATAGGAGGGCTTTTGGTTCAGCAACTCATCAAAAATACATCCATTACAAAAATTCATTGGGTTTCCAGGAGCGCTGTTTCCATATCACACCAAAAAATTGTTGTCTTCAAAATTGATTTTCTAAATCCGGAGCAAATAGAAAAGTGTATCCAAAACAGCGCTACTGTTTTTTCTACCATTGGCACAACCAAAGCCAGGGTAGGAGCAGACAAAGCAGCCTACAGAAAGATTGATTACGACATCAATCTATTGATCGCCAACGGTTGTTTAAAATTGAAAATTGGCCAATTTCAATTGGTTTCATCCGGGGGTGCGGATGCTTCAAGCAATAATTTCTATTTAAAGCTAAAAGGAGAAATTGAGCGGGATATTTTTGATTTACAACTCCCGTCGGCTCTAATTTTTAGACCTTCTCTTTTGTTGGGTAAGCGAAAGGAATTTCGTTTTGGTGAGCGAATAGCGCAGCTTCTGATGCCCTTGTTTGTATTTTCTAATAATTTCAAACCCATAAAGGCGGAGAGGGTTGCCCAACAAATGAATGCCTACGCAAAACTGAATTTAATGGGGAATCACATCATTTCAAATGCTGAATTACTTAAGGGTATCTGATCTTTTTTAACTGTCATCTCCCCCAGTTCTGTTTGTATTTGCAGACCCCATAAAAAAACGAAGCCATGTAAAAACAAGACTCCGTTTAATTAACAATGGTAATTATAACTAAATTCAAATGCTTAAACATTTAATCATGAAAAAGGTTTAAATCGAGAGCATCGTCTTTTTGAAACATTAATGGTTGGAAAGCTCATGATCAATTTCCTTTATCAAAATGGAATCGGGATTGATTGTATTGAAGACCAGAGATGCATTGAGTTCGTGAAATAATCCTCTGTTTGAAATGATATTGATCTAGGAGTCTTTAAGGTATCTATTATTAGATTTAAAAGAAGTCCAATACGCAACTACATTTTTATTACGTCTACTGTTTTTGGATTCTAAAAAAGGGTCAAAAGTTGTTTCTATAATCACCAGATCGAGAAGGAGTTGGTTATTACCCTTGAGCCATTCATGACTGGCGTATTTCTCCTGAAGCAGTTTTACTAAAGTTCTATTTTCAATTAACTCAATCAGTCCAGAGTTGACCAATGCCGAGTATCCCTCCTTATTTTCTATAAATAGCGTTGCGGCTTTAATGACATATGACAGATAAAAACCGAGTGAGTCTTTATCGCTTTTGTAAAGTTCTAATCCATTGGTGTAAATGATATCACAGTATTGCTTTGCTTTGATATGAACCTTGTAATCGAAATGAAGCCCTTCAATTTCACTCAAAAGGTTGTTTTTTAACTTCAGTAATAATTATGTTTTTAAATCCTCTTTGTAGGAAACCCCATTTTGTTTTTCCACATAAAAGGAAATGGAGATTCAACATACAATCACCAAAAAATCAAATAGATATTTATAAAACTCTTTTTTTGTCAAATTCTAATAAGCTACTGAAAGAAAAATTCTATAGGCAAGATATACTGCTGTTAAGCCCCATATCCACCAACGGTTTTTTAGGTACCATTCCGTATCGCTAATATATAATTAATAAATTATGTCCCAACATTTCTGAATAGGGTTAAAAATGAAAATCCAATAAATTAATTGTATTTTGCAACTAAACATTGTAGGTTTATAACATTAATCAAAATCAATTCTCGTGAAAAAACTATTTTTAATAGCAACACTTAGCTTCTTTATTTCCACCCTAAATGCGCAATTTGCCTCTGTTGATTTCCATTTTATCAATGACGGTATGGAAGAACAATACCTTGAGCTCGAAAAAATATTTTTGGAATTCCACAAACAAAACATCGCAGATGGTAAATTGAGTGGATGGTCATTGTTCAAAGTAGAATCCACCAACAGTGATGATGACGCCAACAGCCCCGATTATATGACGCTGAACCGATTTGAGTCCATGGAAGCATTGAAAAATGTATATGAGGGAGTGACCTATGACGGTTTTGTAAAAATGGTAAAGAAAAGGATGAAAGGTAAAATGTCCACCAAAGAAATCAAAAAGATACTTGAAGCCAAAACCAAAAAAACATTTCACAGTTACGTCATTGAACTAAAAGATCAAACCGTTCCATCTGCAGAAATGGAGATAGGAGAGACTTTAAATGTCTATGCAATGGTTCAAAATGTCGAAGACTATGAAAAATTTGAGTCGTTTTTTGCAAAGCCCATTGTGCAGAGCAGTGTGGACAGTGGTTATCTCAAATGGTGGGGTTTTACCAAGGTTTTGGAGAGAAACGAGGAAGCATTGACCGAAATCACTCATTTTACCTGGGATATTCCCGTTGAAGGAAAAAAAATAGGATGGTTTAGCGACAAAAGCAAGTCCATGTTTGGAGGTGAATTTATATTTGATAAGGTGGCCAATTTGGTCGGGGAATCCAGAACCGTGTTGGGTAATGGAAAACTCAGATTGGTAATGACGGCAGATTAATTTTTTCTCCTAATTTTTAAACCCTCCATCAAGGAGGGTTTTTTTCTATTTGAAGCAGAGATTTTTTCGGATAGGCGAATACTATTTATCGGCTCCTGCCAAATCAAAAATCCCTTTATCAAGATCTACGTGACCAATGTGTAAGTAGATTTGGTCTTCGTGACTTCCTTCTACATTACTCCAAAAAGCTTTTCTGGCCTCTTCATTTTGTTCAACTCGATCACCTGAAACTGCCTTGGCAAAATCCACCAAAGTTTTGTAGGCTTGCCAAACCTCCACTTCTCTTCCTGTTCCCATGTAGTGGTATGAAACTCCTCCGGCAATGGAACTTCCACTGTCAATTTCGGGTTGAATTGCCCAATCAAAGAATGCATTTCCAAGGACACTCCAGTCCCCAGAAGCGTTGTAGTTGGAAACTGCCAAGACAAAAGGCAGGTCAAAATCAACATCCTCTACCGTTACAAAGCCATTCTTTGCCGGCACAGCTCTTATTTCGTCTGTATGACCATCCCAGAAAGCTCTTAACTCCTTCCATTCTTTTTTTAGGGTCTCTTTTTCTTCCTCATCTTCTATTGCTGCTATCTTTGCCTTGATGTTCTTCCCTGCCAGATCCGAATCTGTGTGATAGTCTTCCATGTTATTGTATTGAGAATAGATTACAAAAGTGTGTCCTGACCCATACCAATGCCTAAAAAGCCAATGCCCTGTCATTTTCCTGTTTTCAGAAAGAGACATGTCCGTAAACTTCTTGTACAATTCTATGAATCTTTTAATCTTTGAGACTTCAACGTCATTGATGTAAACAGCAGATTCAAAGGTATAATTACCCTGACAGAATCCCTGAAAACAAAAGAGGATTACTGAGAATAATACGATAATTTTCTTCATTTTTAATGTTTTTTGTTAAATATAATGATATTTAATGGGTAAAACATATTCACTAAAATCATTATTTTAATTTATTGAATAAAATAATCCAATCAAAATCTTCAATCAGTCAAATTTTTCATTCAACCATCGTTTGATCAACTACCCATTGATTTTCAATCTCAACTGTTTTTTCACAAAGAGGACTCCAGACTCGAATTTTGATAGGGTAAAACTAGAAAATGGAAAAGCGCAACCAAAGCTTAGAGCACCATATGCCCATAGGCTTTCCCGGGAATCTATAACCTTAAAAAATATGGACAAGTGTCAAATATTTATGTCAGGATATATCATCGACCCGGTAGTTGGTTTTGATCATTTATATTGGGACTACTGCATATCTACTGCAAAGCATAGAATTTTTACTGATTATTTGTATCTTATTAAAACATAGTATTACTTTTGAGTTGTTATGAGATTAATGATATTAAACATGTACCTATTTAACACGCATTTTAAGAAATGAGTAAGAAAATCAATGTAATTTATTCAGCGATCAATTTTCGAATGATCTTTATTGTTGTCGAAACTTTGATTATTTATTTTTTCTACGATAAATTCAATTTCAATCTTCAAATTGATTTTACCATTTTGAGTATTGCAATTGTTTTTCCGCTTGTTTTCTCCATAACCAGTGCCTATCAAAAAAGACAAGATGCCATCGGTGAATTCAACAGTTTCAGGAATAAAATGATTGAGTTGTCCAATCTTTTTCGTGCTGTTGACGGAACAAATTCTGAAGAATACACCTCTTTTTTTAAAACATTGCTAGGGCTCCAAGATGACGTATTGAACATCTTGACCGAGAAAGGCACACTGACCATGGCTCACATCAGGAGCAAACGAAAAGAGATTTTCTATTTCCTAGAGAATTATAAAAATCTCTATAACGAAAGAGAAAAAGATAGTATCATTAGGGTAAAAAATGAATTGTTTGAATGTGTTGAAAAACTCAATACTCTCAAAATACATTCCACCCCCATCTCGCTTAGATTGTATTGTTTGGTTTTTATTTACCTATCTCCATTGGTTTACAATTCCAATATTTTGGCAAGTTTTGACAAAAACAACTTTTTGGAACTGGTGGTTTCCATTTTCTTTTCGATCATCATTGGATTCATTCTAATGGCCCTATACAACATTCAGGAATACATTGAAGACCCTTTTGATCAAGAAGGGCTGGACGATCTCAAATTCGATGAAATGTTGGTGGGCGATAACGAGGTACTTGAGTAAAGGCTACTTCAAAACCTTTCAATGCCCTCAAGTCATAGGTGTGATTCTTCGATCATAATCTTTTATTCTAGCCTTCGAAGACCTTCTATTTTTTGAGAAAACATTTTTACAGATTCTTCTGAGATTTTATTCTATATATTTATAGCGAAATAATATTAAACCAATGGAAGAATACACTCAATTATTTAATGAACAAGTTTTTGCAATCAATACCATTTGGGTTGCACTTTGTGCGGCACTGATCTTTTTTATGGAGGCGGGCTTTGCTTTACTGGAAGCGGGCTTTGTGCGTGCCAAAAACGCTATGAGCATCATCGCAAAGGTTATCATCGATGTCACCTTTGGAGGGATTGCTTTTTTTGTAGTAGGTTTTGGAATAGCATATGGTGCTTCCGACGGATGGTTCGCATTGGATTTTGGAATTATGGATAGAGACTTGGGACTGGGTTTAACTGTATCCAATCAACTTTTTTGGTTTATTCAATTGGGTTTTGCCATTGCTGCCATTTCAATTGTATCTGGTGCTTTGGCTGAAAGGATGAAGCTTTGGGCCTACGCTATAATGGTTGTCTTTTTTTGTGGGATCATGTATCCATTAGTTGCCAATTGGGTTTGGAATCCCAACGGGTGGCTGGCCGTGAGAGGTTTCAATGATTTTGCTGGTTCGGCAGCTGTCCATGCCATGGGGGGTTTTTCGGCCTTGGCCGCAGCGATAGTTCTAGGTCCTAGGATCGGAAAATATTCAAAGGAGGGTAATTCTAATACCATACCTGGACACAATTTGCCACTGGCTTCTGTTGGAGCATTTATTTTGTGGTTTGGATGGTTTGGATTCAATCCCGGCTCCTCTTTAGGGGCTGTAGGCAATTGGGAGTTGATCGGTGCTGTGGTGGTCAATACCTTTTTGGCCTCTGCGGCCGGGGGAATAGCCACCATGTTTTACACCTATTTTTCCTATGGAAAAATTGACATCACCATGGTCATCAATGGTATATTGGCCGGACTGGTTTCAATTACGGCAGGCTGTAATGTGGTGGGTCCAATATCTGCTATTTTCATCGGTTTAATTGCTGGAATTTTGGTAGATCTGGCGGTATTATTTTTTGACAAAATGAAAGTTGATGATCCGGTTGGTGCTGTCGCAGTTCACGGTGTAAATGGACTTTTTGGCACACTTGCTGTTGGTTTTTTTGCCACCGAAGGAGGATTATTATTTGGTGGGGGTGTGGCCTTATTAATTACTCAATTGATTGGTGTAGTAACCATCGGTTTGTTTTCTTTCAGTATAACCTTTATATTAATGAAAGTTTTAAAATCTACTATTGGTATAAGGATTTCTAGCGAAGAGGAGGAGGCAGGAATCGATTCGGTTTCCTTCGGTGTCAAATCATATACTAACGAATAATTTAATTCTATTACAAATGAAAAAAATTGAAGCAATCATTCGAAAATCAAAATTTGTTGAGGTCAAGGAGGCTTTACACGAAGTTGAAGTTAATTTTTTCAGTTACTGGGATGTCACTGGTGTTGGAAATGAAAAGGAAGGGCATGTATATAGGGGAATAACGTATAGCACCTCTGAAATTCAAAGACGGTATCTATCAATTGTAGTCAACGATGATTTTGTTCAAAAGACTATCGATGCCATATTGAAGTCGGCTGCTACTGATCAGGTAGGTGATGGTAAAATTTTTGTTTTACCAGTTGATGAGGCATATAGAATAAGAACTGGAGAAAAAGGTGGTCAGTCACTGAATTGATTACTAGACCAAAAAGAATTCTTTGATTTATATCTAAAAAGCTTAATTAGAAAAAAATCACTCTATGAAAAACACAACTTTTGCTATTATCTTTTTGATTTTTTTTTCACTTTCAGCTCAACAGGATAATCCACCTAATTTTATAATTGTTTTTTGCGATGACTTGGGCTATGGCGATATCGGAAGTTTTGGACATCCGATCATTCAAACGCCTAACATCGACCGTATGGCTGTTGAGGGTCAAAAATGGACACAATTTTATGTCGCCGATCCGGTTTGTACACCCAGCAGGGCCGCCCTTCTTACGGGAAGATATCCTATCAGAAATGGAATGACCTCTTCTAAAAGGCATGTCTTTTTTCCCGATTCTCCCAATGGACTCCCACTGGAGGAGGTCACCATTGCTGAGATTCTAAAAACGCGTGCTTATGCCACTGCTGCAATAGGAAAGTGGCATTTGGGGCATTTACCAAAGTTTTTACCAAAGCAACAAGGTTTTGATTATTATTATGGAATTCCCTATTCCAATGATATGGATAGTAATCAATGGGATGAATACCTCCAGAAGTCTGAAAACCCAGATTACTATTCGAATACAAAATTTTATAATGTGCCCCTTATCGAAAACACACAGGTAATTGAACGTCCGGCAGATCAAACCACCATCACTAAAAGATATACTCAAAAAGCGGTCCAATTCATTGAGCAAAACAAATCGAAACCCTTCTTTTTGTATCTCGCCCACAGCATGCCTCATATTCCCCTTTTTGCTTCTGAGGAATTTAGAGGTAGAAGTAAAGCGAGTTTGTATGTGGATGTAATCGAGGAAATTGATTGGAGTGTCGGGGAAGTCCTCAAGGCATTAGAAAAGAACCAACTTGATAAAAATACCATAGTAATTTTCACTTCCGATAATGGTCCATGGCTAAGATTTAAGACTCACGGGGGATCCGCAGGACCGCTAAGAGCAGGGAAAGGAACTACTTTTGAGGGAGGCCAAAGGGTACCTACAGTTTTTTGGGGGCCAGGAATTGTAACACCTGGGGTGATTGATGAATTGGGTGCGACCCTTGATTTGTTACCTACTTTTGCAGCCTTTTCGGGAGTTGATCTACCCACCGATCGAAAATTGGATGGTTATAATCTTTTCAAAGTCTTAACTAAAAGAACCGACAGTCCCCGGAAGGATTTCTTCTATTGGGCCTTTGCTGAACTTCACGGCTACAGAAACGAGCAGTATAAAATCCACATTAAACAAAGAGAAATTCTTAAATATGGCAGACCTACTATCGTCTTGGACAGTCCAGAGTTATATGACCTTAAAGCTGATATCTCTGAAAAATATGACATTTCGCAAACCTTTCCAGAGACTGTCGCAAAGATGTTAAGCACTATGGACCAGCACCTTAATGATGTTTCAGATGTAATCCCAGATCAATTGGCTGCCCAAACTTTAAAAAATTAGATTTTTAATCCCCTTTTTTCTGTTGTTATATAGATGCAGTATAATTGCAGTATTGCTTTTAGATTAATATTGTTTCTACTTCCTTAAGTTTATAATTAATTTCCAATTCTATGGATTTCGATTATTTGTTTTACGAAGATCTACCCAAGGGCATAAAGTCAATTTATGTAAATGGAAAAAGAATGTCCTTAAAAGAATTTAAGGATGCGAAGAAGAATTTTTTATTAAAAAAAAACAAGCAAGTTGAATCTTAGGCAACTTCTTGAAATCATCTTTGTTGTACTATTTAGTATATTAGTATACTTTTTTCTGAAAAAATAGCCTAATGCGTATAATCTTATTTTTCGTTTTATTAGTAAGCTATTTGAACGCCAATGCTCAAGAAAATGTCCGCCTCAGGGATTCAATATTGAAATACCAATTTTTAAATCCCAATTTGGCTATTGAGTATGGTATGGAGTATGTTGAGCTCAGATCTGGAGACAGCCCTGACCAAGAAATGGTTAGAACCTATTCTAAAATTGGTGAAATCTTGTTATACATGGAGCTCTATTCCTCATCTTTAGAGTACTTCAATACTGCATTAAGAATTCTTAACTCTATAAAGAAAGATGGGGATGACAATACTTTATATTCAATAACTGACCCTCCGTGGATTGTCCTCAATATAGGGAATATTTATTTTAATAATAGAAACTATGAAAAGGCCTTGGAGAAGTTCGAGGAGGCTAGAAAGCTTTTTGAAATTGAGGAGGATCCAATGGATAGACTCAATGGGTTTAACACCTCAAATTCTAATATTGGTCTAGTTTATGGTGCATTAGGCCAATATGACAAGCAAGAGAAAATTTATTATGAAGTATATGATAAATTATATTCAAATCCTGGAAAAGGGGAAAATTACACATCAAATCTTCTATACCGAATGTCTCAGCTATTGTCTGTTAAACTTTTAAAGGGGGAATTAATCTCTGCAAAAAATAAACTAAATGAGATAATTCAATTTTTTGAGGTTGAAAAAAATAATGAATCGGATTTGTCAACCTCCCTATTAATCCGAAATTATGGATATACACATTCAATAATGGGTGCTTATTATCAGAGCAAAAAACAATATAAAAAAGCTATTGAAAGTTTATCAATGGCTACTGAGCTTTTTAAATCATTTCCTGTTGAGGTTAATGTGACCGGATCAAGGCTTTCTGAGTGCTACTTTGCCATTAACGAAATTGATACTGCCAAAGAAATTGCTCTAAAAAATCTTAATTTCAAAAACATCAGTGATAGGGAAAAAAGATATAATTATAGAGTACTAGAAAAAATATATAAAAAGACAAATAACAACAAAGAGCTTTTAAAAGTTAAAGATTCTTTAATACTAATTTCATCGGGAACAAACTCCTCAAAGGTATTAAAAACGTTAAACGATTTGGAAACACAGATACTGCTTTCTAAATCTGCAAGAGAACTTAACGAGAGTAAAATTAGATATAATACTTATCTATATATTTTAATAATCGGTTCAGTAATATTATTTTTCTCACTTGTAACTATTAGGATAAATTATAACTATCAAAAAGAGAAGGGTAGTAGATTGGAATTAGAAAAAGAAAAAGTTACTGAGGAATTGAATCAAAAAAACAGAGAACTTGTAAGTAAGGCAAATTTTATAATTCAGAGAAATGATTATTTAAAAAATCTTCAGAAGAAAATTTCAAGCTCAGAAAAGAAGGATGATTACCCTGCCAAGATGGTTTCTAATGAGCTTAATAGGGTTATTAATTCTGAAAAATCTTATGAGGAATTTGATAATATGTTTGTAAACGTTTATCCTGATTTTTAT
>CALKCR010000038.1:0-32106 GCA_938082715.1 uncultured Flavobacteriaceae bacterium
TGGTCGTAAAAAACAACGACTCCAGATTGATCTCACTGATGGAGGACTACACCAAACGGATCAACAGATACCATCGTTTGGACATTCAAATCATACCTGAGTTAAAAAACAAGGGGAAAATGAGCGAAAACATCCAAAAACAAAAAGAGGGACAGTTGATCATTGAAAAATTAAAAGCGGGAGATTGGGTCGTTCTTCTGGATGAAAAAGGCAAATCATTTAATTCCATTGGTTTTTCTCAATACATCAATGCAAAAAGATCCAGCTCACATAAAAGGATAGTTTTTGTCGTAGGGGGCCCTTATGGATTTTCTGAGGAAATGTATGCCAGAGGTCAAGAAAAAATTGCCTTGTCCAACATGACATTTTCCCATCAAATGGTTCGGCTTTTTTTTCTGGAGCAACTTTATCGAGCCAATACCCTATTGAACAACGAACCCTATCATCATAAATAACATCAATGGAACTCATCTTTGGAACCCACAACAACAACAAAGCAGAAGAGATCAATACACTTTTACCCTGGGGCTATGTAGTGAAAAGTTTGACCGACCTCAACTACGACTCCAAAATTGAGGAATCGGGATCAACATTAGAGGAAAATGCATTGATTAAAGCGAGGACAATATTCGATACCTTCAAAAAAAATTGTTTTGCAGACGACAGTGGATTGGAGGTCTTTGCTCTGGGAGGAAAGCCCGGAGTATATTCTGCCCGATATGCTGGAAATCAAAAAAACGCAGAGGACAATACTAACAAAATACTCCATGAATTAAAGGGTGTGGAAGATCGTCAGGCTCAGTTCAGAACGGTAATTGCACTGATTTTCAACGGAACCGAATACCTTTTTGAAGGCATCATTAAGGGGAAAATTGCACAAACTCCCATTGGACATAACGGTTTTGGCTATGATCCCATTTTTATACCCGAAAAACAAGAGCGCACCTTTGCCCAAATGATACTCTCTGAAAAAAATAAAATAAGTCATCGTTCCAGAGCTTTTCAAAAATTAGTAGAATTTCTAAAAAGTTAAAATTCAATTTGATGTCTAATTTGTTAATTTTAAACCTTATAATGACAAAGTGTCCACAAAGATGATAAAACGGCTCTTTCTATTTTTATTCTCAATTTATGGGATGATGGTCATGGGCCAAGAACAAATACAATACCTCAATGGTATCGTAGAAAATGACGCTAAGGGATTCCCCATGGAGAGTGTACATGTACTCAATCTCAATATGGTCGAAGGAACAACCACCGATAAAAAAGGGAATTTTGAGATTCGCGCCCAAGTCAACGATACCCTTTATTTTTCCTATTTGGGTTATAAATCACTCAAAGTTGCTGTTACCCAAGACATGATAAAGTTTGGAAATTCCAAGTTTCAAATCACACAGTTGGCCTATGCCCTCGAAGAAATCATCCTACGCCCCTATCAATTAACGGGTTATTTGGATATAGATGTCAGAAATGTACCCATCAACTCTGCCGGAAGATATAGGATTCCCGGATTACCAAGTGCCGGATATGAGGCAGGGAACAGAAATCCCAATGCCATTTCTAAAACTTTTGCAGCCCTATTCAATCCCGCTGATTTTTTGCATAACCTTTTTGGTAAAAAAGGAGTTCAAATGCAAAAATTAAAGAAAATGAGAGAAAGTGACGAACTTAAGAATCTTTTGGCCTCTAAATTTGATCGTGAAATCATCACCCAATTGTTAAATCTGGATCGCCTTGATCTGGATGAGATCCTCCGAAACTGCAATTATTCTGATGCTTTTATCAAGGAATCTAATGATCTTCAAATTCTGGAGGCCATTAGTGGCTGTTATGAAGAATACCGTGTTTTACAAATGTAAAAAAATGGAACTTATAGAGCTCCTTTTGGAATCTTATTCATCTGTTGCAGATCGTGACCGTGGTGCCAGACTAATTCATCATCATCCCGAATACTTTAACTCTTTACTGTAACTGGCTTGTGCTCCCAAAGACAACAGGCAAAACATCCTCGCCGTCTGGATATTGGAAAAATATGCTGTTGAGCAACCTGAATGTCTTGATTCAGATTTTACGTTTTTTTTGGAAGGTGCTTTACAACAAAAAAATGACAGCAAAAGAAGACCCTTCGCCAAATTGCTCTATCACTACTGTAAAAATTTGACAAGAAGAAAACTGTTATCCCGTCAACAAATTGATTGGATCGTCGAAATTTGTTTTGGCTATATGTTGGAATCTCAAAAAGCATCACCACTTGCTTTTGCCCTAAAACACTTCACTTTTTTAGAAATCACAAACCTTGGGTATCAGAGGAAATACAAGCTTTTATTGAAAAAAAACGCCCCAACAGCAGAGCAGGATTTAGGTCTGTAGTGAGGCAAATCTCATTAGTTTTGAACTTACTTTAAAAGAAGAAGCCTTATCTTTGCTAAGATTAACAGCAATATGAAACTCAGTCCATTAAATGCAATTTCACCGATAGACGGGCGTTATCGGGGAAAGACCAAAAGTTTATCAAAATATTTTTCTGAAGAAGCTTTGATTCAATACAGGGTGAAGGTCGAAATTGAGTATTTTATTGCATTATGTGAAATTCCACTCCCCCAACTGGAACATCTCAACCCGAGTATTTTCGGGGATTTAAGAAGTATTTACAAACATTTTTCGGAGGAAGATGCCAAGGAGATCAAGGAAATTGAAAAAACCACCAACCACGATGTCAAAGCCGTTGAATATTTTATCAAAAAAGAATTCGATAAACTGGATTTAGGCAAATACAAAGAATTCATCCATTTTGGATTAACCTCCCAAGACATAAATAATACCGCCATTCCTTTGTCGATTAAAGAAGCCTTGCACAAGGTATATCTTCCTCATTTGGAAGAAGTTCTGGAGGCTTTATCAGAACTTTCAGAAACATGCGCCAAAATCCCCATGTTGTCCAAAACACACGGTCAACCTGCCTCACCTACCCTATTGGGTAAAGAAATTGCTGTTTTTTCCCATCGATTGGAAATACAAAAGGCCAGTTTGATGCAAGTACAGAATGCCGCTAAATTTGCCGGAGCGACCGGTAACTTTAATGCCCATCACGTAGCCTACTCCGAAATCAACTGGAAAAATTTTGGGAAAAAGTTTGTCGAAGAACAATTGGGACTTGATTACTCATTTCCCACCACCCAGATCGAACACTATGACAGCATTGCTGCCCTATGTGATGCGCTCAAAAGAATCAACACCATTTTTATTGACTTTAATAGGGATATATGGACTTATATCTCAATGGATTATTTCAAACAAATTATACAAGAAAATGAAGTAGGTTCCTCTGCTATGCCTCACAAGGTCAATCCCATCGATTTCGAAAATGCCGAGGGTAATTTGGGAATCGCCAATGCACTGCTGAATTTCTTCTCTACCAAACTGCCAATCTCAAGGTTGCAGAGAGATTTAACTGACAGTACCGTATTAAGAAACATCGGTGTTCCCTTTGGACATATGCTGATCGCCTTAAAATCAATGCTTAAGGGTGTAAAAAAATTAAACGTTAACCCCACCAAAATCGATGCCGACTTGAATGAAAATTGGTCGATTGTGGCTGAAGCCATCCAAACCATTTTGCGGAGGGAAAAATTCCCTAACCCCTACGAGGCACTGAAGGAATTAACAAGAACCCATGGGGTGATCAACAAAAAAGTCATTCACGAATTTATAGAAAGTCTTGAGGTAGAGGATAAAATAAAACAAGAACTCAAAGAAATAACTCCTTCCAACTACACCGGAATTGCCTGATAGAATTTGGACTAAATCCCCGACATTTTCAATTGATCTCCTCCCGGTAAATTCATTTTAGAAATCAATTTGGCGATTTTACTCATTTCAATTTTCCCCTCAATCAATAAAACCAAAGCTTCTATATTATTCCCACGGAGTTGGGCTTCCGGAACGGCATTGGATAACCCTTTTGAAAACATCAAAAGGCTTTCCAACTCGCCCTCCGATTCACCTTCCTTGACATATATATTGAGATCGGTATCCGACTCTTGCATTGACACCATCAAATCGAGCCCCTTCTCACTGGCCTCCTCCTTTACCCACAAGTCGATTTCGTCGCTGATCAATTGTTTCCCAGTAATCAAAGCCCTAAAACTTGAGATCCCTTTGATCATTTCTATCAGTGCATCTGCTTCAGGGTCACTAGAAGACAGAGACATGCTACCCAACAATTGAAACATTTTGGGGCTGATACTGATTGCAGTTACCTCCTTATTGTTTTGATACTTTTCAAAAATTGATTGACCCGAAAGTACTCCCGGAAGAACCAACAGCAACGCCAGTAAAAAATGTTTTTTCATCATTGTGTTTTTTGAGAACATAAAAATACTCATAAACAATCTGTTTTATACAAAATGAAACCATAGAATATATCACAACCGTTCAAATCTGATAAAAAATTCTTAATGCTATTAAAAATAGAGAATTTGGCACGAAATATGTAGTTTTGAAAATTGATATACATTTGAGATGAAAGCCTCCCATTGCGCATTACTGTTTGCTGCCTTATTATTGCTCTGGACTGCTTGTTCCAAAGACAAAGAGTTGACCAATGATGATAATACCACAGATACAATTGCTCAATCTGTTTCCAACATCAGCAAATCTCCAGGCCTTTTGTTGGGGTCTTGGAATTTGACGAAGGACAATTCCTCACAAAACTCAGAAAAAACAGCTATAGACTGCAAAGCTTCAAATATTCATTTTCTTGAAAACAACGCATTTTATTTAAAATACTTAGACAAGCGCATCCTTGGAAAATACGAAATTGTTGATTCTAACAGTCTCAATTTACTCAATGGTTCTGACATCATAGGAACTGCCACTAAAATAGAGGTCATTGAAAATAAAATCAGTCTAACACTAGAGGTCAATAATGAATGTAACGACAGCTATCTAGGGGAAAAGTATTTCAGGATTCATCAGTTCATCTGGGAAACGCTCAATGACTATTATTTATGGCAGGAAGAAGTTGCTGTCCTAAATGATTCAATTAAGCCGGTGGGCTCAAGCAGATACAAAGAGCTTATTGAGCCCTATCCAGAACCGGAGGCCTTTTTTGAATCCCTCAAAAACAAAGACGACAAATACAGTGTGATCAGATCCAATTATGAAGATTTAGAAAACTCCATTAAAGGCATTGATGCTAACAATGGCTTAAAGTTCGTCCTGTCGAGATATGGTACCGGAGACAGTGTTTTGGGTGTCGTTACCTACATATTGGAAGCATCCGATGCTGCTACCAAAGACATCAAAAGAGGTGACATATTTACAGGTGTAGACGGTAAAAAACTCACCTTGAATAATTACAGAGAGTTACTATACGGTGATAATTTGAGCTACACCCTTAATATGGCCGATCTTAATAACAATCTGCTCAGTCCCAATGGTAAAAATATTTCACTGACCAAAACCGAAAAATTCCAAAGCAATCCCATACAAATCAGTAAGATCATTAAAGTGGGCGAAATCAAGGTAGGCTATTTGATTTACAACCAATTTGCTCAAGGTTTTGACGATGACCTCAATGAAATTTTCTCCGATTTCAAAACAAAAGAAATCAGTGAACTCGTTCTTGATTTACGCTACAATGGTGGTGGATTAGTTCGTTCGGCCACCAACTTAGCGGGGATGATCACAGGACAATTTAACGGTCAAGTTTTTGCCAAATATTTATGGAACAAAAAATTAATGGACTATCTCAACACCGATCCTGAAAGATTTGCCGGTAATCTGGGAGAAAATTTCACCGATAAATTGGGTGATGGTACCGCCATCAACTCATTGAATTTGAATCAAGTTTACATTATTACCTCGGGACGTAGCGCCTCCTCCAGTGAACTGGTAATCAATGGCTTATCCCCCTATATCAATGTCATTCAAGTGGGAGACAATACCTATGGGAAAAATGTAGGAGGTCCGGCAGCTTTGTACGATTATATCGATAACAATGGGACCAAAAACCCCGACCATACCTATGCCATTTACTGCATGACATTTTTCAGTGCCAATAGCGAGGATTTCTATGATTATGCCGATGGTCTGGCACCCCAAGAGGAACTAAAACTCAAAGAAGACATCACCAATATGGGCACATTGGGAGAAAGTTCAGATCCACTTTTGGCCTTGGCGCTAAAGCATCTCACCCAAGAGTCTGCCCGATATAAGATCAAAAAACCTGCGTTCCCATTGGAGAATATGATCGATGATCCTCAATTTATCAGAGATCGTTCGATCACTAAACTTGAGAGTTCACCCTTGCTACAATTGGATTGAAATCCCTGCCAATACATTTCTTCCCCGCGATGCGTATTGAGGGATGATTACATATTCGGTATCAAAAAGATTATAGACGCTCAAGAACACATTGGCATTTGGCTTTTTTAGTCGATGATTCAACTGCAAAGTAAGGAGGGAGTAGGCTTTCAGCAGAGTTGTGCTGTCATTCGCAATACGCTCCCCCGTATATTGACCCACCAAATTTAAATGTGTTTGATCCGATAATGGAAGATCCATGACCCCATTAATAGCATGTTTGGGGATACCCCTCAAATCGCCGTGGGTGGTCTCCGTAAGAATATAATTCAGGCGGGTTTTGACTGAATCAAAAAGTTGAAAATCATAGGCCATCTCTAGCCCACTGTAAGAAATTTCTTTATCGGAATTGGCATACCGACCATAGGGATAGCCTTCCGCTGCAGGGCCAAAAATAAGTGTCGGATCTTCTTTGCGATTAAAATAGACAACTGAAAGTGTATTTTGATTGGAACGAATCTCGGAACCCAACTCAAAACTTACGTTATTCTCCGGTAATAAATCACTATTTCCGTAGAAAGGATCATACAACTGATAAAGTCCGGGAGCAATAAAAGCTTTACTGTAACTGGTCAAAATCTTCATTTGATGATCGGCATTGAGATCAAAAGAGTAGGAAGGGTTCAAACTGTAAGTCCAGTGGCCGTCATAAGCATTGTGATAGTTGTAGCGCATTCCCACATTGAGATTCAAGCCGGAGGGATCAAGATAAACAGAATTTACATAAAAATCAGATTGGGTAACTTCAGGATTGTGATCTGCTATCATCGTAGCTTTCTGGTATTGAAAGCCTACAATGGTGTAAAAATTATTATTGAAAATGTATTTGTTGAAAAGGTCAATATTCAAATTATCACTCTCAAAAACTGTTGGATAGGAGCTTTGAAACTCCCTTTTGTTCTGCTGAAAACCCGCATTGAGATTTAGGCTCCCACCGTTATAATCGTATTGTGTATTTAATGAAAAACGGTCCAGTAGCGTAAAATACTTGAATTCAGCCTGTTCGATTGGGAAACTATTGTCATAATCTGCTTTGATCTCATCTTTATTCCAGTCCAATTTCCACTTAAGCTTAGGGGTCAAGTGGCCGGCAAGTCCCACATTAAAATTGACTTTGTTAAAAGGGTCGGGTTCTTTTCCTTCAACCGCTGTCATTCCGTCGCTGTAGCGTTCTGAGTAGGCCAAATTGATACCAATACCGCTTTGTGTACCACTGAGGTGGATCAAGTGATTTCCAGCGTTGAATCGATCCAAGGATTGATTGGCGACCTGTTCGGTACCCCATGTTTTTTTGGCCATCAAACGAAAAGAATCCCCAGCTTTTTTGGTGGTGATATTGATCACCCCAGTAGCGGCAGAACTTCCATACAAGCTACTGGCAGCCCCCTTAACCATCTCAATAGATTCTATCATTTCAATGCTCAAAGTATTGATATCAAAATCGTTGTCGATTCTGGAGGGATCGGATACCCTTAGCCCGTCAATCAAAATCAAAACCTGACGGTTGCGGCCTCCTCTTATGGATATCGTACTGGGGTTATGCCCTGAATATAAATTTTTACCGATCACATCGATTCCCAAATGGGTCGATAAAAGGACACCTAATCCCAATCCTGAAAATTGTTGAATCTCCTCTTGTTTGATCTTGACAACAGTTTTTCCGGATTGAGATCGCTTGAGGGCAAATCTAGAATCGGTAACCACTACTTCATCAAGGAAATTTGTGGATACAGCGATGCTGTCCAAAGTCTGGTTCTGTGCAGTTAAGGCATAGAACGAGAGTGTTGTGCTCAATAGGGCATTGGCTAACTTCATAATAAAAAATTAAAGGGACATAATATCCTTAAAGCAAACTGATTCTTTATCCCCGAAGTATCAGAACACTATGTGCGGCAGGTATCCTGGCTCGCGTTTTTTTGAACACCTTCCCGATATTATCAGTGGTATGAAGTTTTCAAAAAACATCCGCAGTGCGGACTCAGCTTACAGTTGCGGGTACAGCATTGGTTTTTAACCAATTTCCCTTTTCATTTGCGATGCAAAACCGTATCACGGGACAAATTTAAGAAAATTAATAAAGGGGTAGAGGATGAAAAGCAATTTAAGTCAACACAATAATACGGATCAATACGGCTAACAATTTTGATAACTACAGAGAAAAAAGCCACATCAATTCAACCCTATAAAAAGTGGAAGAAAATTCCTACAAATCCATTTTAAACAGCAAACCTATTTCTTCTTTGCAAAGCATAAAAGGGATAGATCAACAAGGCCCCATAAACCAAATCACCTAAAACTGTATTGAGAAAGAATGGCAACGCCAAGGTATAGCATTGAACAAGTCCCTCAACACTGATCGGATAATGTAAGAGCCAAACACCGAAGTTGCTGACCAAAAAGAAAAGTGTGGAAGAAAGCAATACAGTACCGATATTGATTTTTTTAACGTACCTACCCATAAGCGCTATCAATATGAAAGAGGAGTAAACAAAGGGTATGGTTGCATGCAATCCTAAATATAAATCCGAGATAAATAAACTCAAAATGGGAATCAAAAACACTATCCATCGGTTGGCAAAACCTTTACAGGACAATAAAGCTATGGCAGCAATAGGAGTAAAATTGGGAGGGTGTGGCAGGAATCTCGATAAAACTGCAAGAAAAATGAGGGAGACTACAAAGACGTTCTTATTAATCATACTTCAACAATCATCAATCAAATATACAGAATAATCTATTATTTGGTGAGATACATTTTTCTGCGCGCATACAAATCGTAAAATTCATCTTCCTTGAGGCTGTCAATAAACAAGATGCTTTCCCCGGTACTTTTCATTTCTGGCCCCAGTTGTTTGTTGACATTGGGGAACTTATTAAACGAAAATACAGGTTGCTTAATGGCATAACCCTCTAATTTGGGGTTAAAAGTAAAGTCAGTAACCTTATTGTGTCCCAACATCACTTTGGTGGCAAAATTTACATAGGTTTCGTTATACGCTTTGGCGATAAACGGAACTGTTCTTGAAGCTCTAGGGTTCGCCTCAATCACATAAACCTTGTCGTTTTTAATGGCATACTGAATGTTGATCAAACCTTTGGTTTTCATAGCCAGTGCAATTTTGTAGGTGTGATCTTTGATTTGTTGCATGACAAATTCTCCCAAGTTGAATACGGGTAGGGTTGCATTGGAATCTCCGGAATGGATTCCGCAGGGTTCTATGTGCTCCATGATACCGATGATGTAAACGTTTTCTCCATCGCATATGGCATCAGCTTCAGCCTCAATGGCTCCATCCAAATAATGGTCCAGTAAAAGCTTGTTATTGGGGATCTTTCTGAGCAAATCCACAACATGGGTTTCCAACTCTTCTTTATTGATGACAATTTTCATTCCCTGACCTCCTAATACATAGGAGGGTCTTACTAAAATAGGAAAGTCCAGTTCATCGGCCAAAGCAAGTGCTTGGTCTGCAGTTTCTGCCACTCCAAACTCAGGATAAGGAATATCGTTGTTTTTCAAAAGGGTAGAAAAACTTCCTCGATCCTCTGCCAAGTCTAGAGATTCAAAACTCGTTCCTATGATCTTGATTCCATATCTGTCCAATTTTTCAGCCAATTTAAGTGCCGTTTGTCCCCCCAGCTGAACAATGACCCCTTCAGGTTTTTCATGTTCAATAATATCGTAGATGTGTTCCCAAAAAACAGGCTCAAAATAGAGTTTATCGGCAATATCAAAATCTGTGGAAACCGTTTCCGGATTACAATTGATCATAATGGTTTCGTAGTCACATTCCGAGGAAGCCAAAACACCATGAACACAGCAGTAATCAAATTCTATCCCCTGCCCTATTCTATTGGGTCCCGATCCTAAAACAATGATTTTTTTACGATCACTGACTTTACTTTCGTTTTCACTGAAGGGTTCTCCATCTTTGAGTTGCATTTTTTCTTCGAAGGTGGAATAATAATAGGGTGTAGAGGCCGAAAATTCTGCGGCGCAAGTATCCACCAGTTTATAGACCCTCTTGATGCCCATATCGGCCCTTTTCTTATTCACCTCACTCTCAAGACAATCGAGCATATGAGCAATTTGACGGTCGGCAAAACCTTTTTGTTTGGCCTCCAAAAGCAAAGCCTTGTCCAGGCTGTCAATATTGAACTTGGAAATTTCTTTTTCCAATTCGTAAAGCTCTTGATATTGCTTCAAGAACCACATATCAATTTTGGTGATTTCGTGAATCCTGCTTAGGGTGATTCCCATCTGAATGGCATCGTATATCACAAACACCCTATCCCAACTGGCATGGGTGAGTTTCTCAATGACTTGGTCGTAATCGTTGTAGCCTTTACCATCTGCCCCTAAACCGTTTCGCTTGATCTCCAGCGACTGAGTGGCTTTGTGCAATGCTTCCTGGAAGGATCTTCCGATACCCATCACCTCCCCTACAGACTTCATCTGCAATCCGAGTTTGCGATCCGACCCTTCAAACTTATCAAAGTTCCACCGTGGAATTTTTACAATCACATAATCCAATGTGGGTTCAAAAAGCGCAGAAGTCGACTGGGTAATTTGGTTTTCTAACTCATCCAAGGAATATCCTATGGCAAGTTTTGCCGCAACTTTGGCAATGGGGTAACCCGTAGCTTTTGAAGCCAATGCCGAAGAACGAGAAACTCTGGGATTAATTTCAATGGCAATGATGTCTTCTTTTTCATCGGGACTTACAGCAAACTGAACATTACAGCCTCCTGCAAAATCACCGATGCTTCTCATCATTTTGATGGCCATGTCACGCATCCGCTGAAAGGCAGTGTCTGAGAGGGTCATTGCGGGAGCCACAGTGATCGAGTCTCCGGTATGAATTCCCATGGGGTCCATGTTTTCAATGGTACATATGATGACAACATTGTCATTTTTATCCCTCAAAAGTTCCAACTCGTATTCTTTCCAACCCAAGAGGGCTTTGTCGATGAGTACTTCATGAATGGGAGAGGCTTCTAAACCTCGGGTCAAAAGTTCTTCAAATTCTCCTGCATGATGCACAAATGAGGCACCCGTTCCCCCCAATGTAAAGGAGGGACGTATAACCAATGGGAAACCAAATTTTTGTGCAATTTCTTTCCCCTTGAGAAAAGAGGTTGCCGTTTCGGCAGGAGCCACAGGTATGTCAATGGTTTTAAGTAATTTTTTAAAACGATCTCTGTCTTCGGTGATATTGATCGCCTCGATGTCAACCCCTATGATTTCAACATCAAAATCTTCCCATATCCCTTTATCATCTGCTTCGATACAAAGGTTAAGCGCAGTTTGTCCTCCCATGGTGGGAAGTACAGCATCAACCTTGTGAATTTTCAGCACCTCGATTATAGATTTTGTTGTTAACGGTTTTAGGTAAACATGATCGGCCATGGAAGGATCAGTCATGATCGTTGCGGGGTTAGAATTGATCAAAATGGTTTCAATTCCGTCTTCTCTTATGGATCGCAACGCTTGGGTTCCTGAATAGTCAAATTCACAGGCTTGCCCAATAATGATAGGCCCTGAACCAATAATTAAAATGCTCTTTATCTCAGGTCTTTTCGGCATAAAAAATAGTTTGAAAAATTATCATAATATAAAAAAAAAGGTGTTATTCAAAATAGAATAACACCCTTAAATATTGATTTTTTATTATCATTTTTTGTGTCGGGGCTCGGAGGATACAGAAATTTTCTTTCTACCTTTTGCCCGTCTACTGGCCAATACTTTTCTGCCATTGGCAGACGCCATTCTTTCACGGAATCCGTGTTTATTTCTTCTTTTTCTTTTGGAAGGTTGAAAGGTCCTTTTCATTTTTGAAATGAGTTATCTTAAAGCCGGGCAAATATACAACATCTTTTTTCTTATACAAATGGTTTTAAACGTATTCTTATTAACTTCGAACTCAAAATAAATCTTATGTTTCCTAAAATAATTAAACTCATTTTGGCCATAGCCTTCCTTTTGTATGGAGGTTACGAATTTTATGAAAGCTATATTGGCAATGGTATCTTTTTGACCCTTATGTCTGGGATGATGGTATTGCTATATTTTAAAAATGAAATGATTTTCCTCGCTTTTCTAAGGTTGAGAAAACAAGACTTTACCGGTACAGAGCGATGGCTCAATAAGATTAAAAACCCTGAAAGCTCTTTGGTGAGAAAGCAACAAGGCTATTTTTATTATCTGCATGGAATCATACAATCCCAAAACAATCTCACTGTGGCAGAAAAACACTTTAAAAAAGCCATCCTATTGGGACTTTCGATGACCCATGATCTAGCCATGGCAAAAATGAGCTTGGCTGGGATCATGATGCAAAAAAGAAGAAAAAGAGAAGCTACTGCCCTATTGGCCGAAACCAAAAAATTAGACAAACATGGCATGTTGACCGATCAAGTCAAAATGATGCAACAGCAAATGAAACGCATCTAGTAGTATCCTCTTTCTGGAATGGCAATCTCGTAGTACTTTCTGGACCTGTTGTTAAGGTGATTCTGCAACAACCAAGGATTGTGGATTTTGAGTATTTTGTAATTCACCCCCATTTTCTCTGCAAAAGCAGTAAGGTTTGAAATGGCTGTATCCAATCCGTGAAGTCGAACCGGTACAGAATAATACAAGTCTGTATCGTCAAAAACATAGCCGTATTTTGAAGGGTTTTCGATAATTTCTTTTACCGCCAACACCCTAAATACATAACGACTGGTTTCCTGCCCCAAGCGCAAATCAAAATAACTTTCCACCTTTTGGGTATTCAAATTTCTCTGTATGCCCGACATACCTCTGTTATAGGAAGCTGCAGCGAGAGTCCAAGACCCAAACTTTTTTTTTGCCTTTTTGAGGTATTGACTAGCCATTCGGGTAGAGAATGCTATATGGTATCGCTCATCTACATTACTGTTAACCTCAAGACCATACTCCCTACCGGTGGTTCTCATGATTTGCCAAAAACCCCTGGCTCCTGCGGGGGAGACAACATTTTCCAGCCCACTTTCGATGACCGATAAATATTTAAGATCATCAGGAACTCCTTCTTCATTCAAAATTTTTTCAATGGCAGGAAAATACTTGTTGGCGCGTTTGAGCAACAACATCATATTGGATTGCCAATAGGTGTTCACCAACAACTCCCTGTCCAATCTTTCCCTCAAGTCGGGGGAATCCAGAGGAACTTTTTCCCCGGCAAAGCTCAAAGTATCTGGTAATGCAAGTGCGTAAACTTTGTAAGTAGGCTCTTCTCCATAACTTTTTAAAGCAGTAAAACCATCGATTTTAAATACAAATCCTGTAACCAAAATTAAAACGACGGAGGCGAGGCCACCCCATAGTATGGGAATAATTTTGTTTTTCATATGGTTAAATTATTTCAAATATGTTGAATCTACCAAATTTTCTGTCAAAATTTTAGGTAGATTTTTGTTAAACCAATCACTTTTGGTGAGAATGATGGCATGATCACCATCTGTTTTTATGAAAGGATCTTGAATATTTTTGACTGGAAAAATAGAGTCCTGAGCACCGTGAATATGAATTATATCCTTGTGAGGTGAATTGCGATTCCATTTTACGAATCGATCTATGGCCCAACTAAGATATTCGGGGTCTCTTTCAGACAGGTACCTTTTATAGTGATCAAGACGGCGTTGAATTCTATTACCAAAGACAAATAGTGCAAAAGTCTCAAGATTTTTGATCCATTGGGTGGGAAGCAGTCGGTAGGCATTGGTTACTTGAGCCAATTTCATGTGCTTGGGCATTTCTTGATTGGATTTTACACTGGAAATGATGATGATTTTTTTGCAATCCATCTGTCTGGCCATTTCTTGAACCAAAACACCTCCAAAAGAGACTCCTATGAGAATTGGATTTTGGTGTTTAACCCTTTGACACATGCGCATGGCATAGTGCTCTAAAGATTCATTTTTTTGAGGAGGTATCCACGAAAGAAAATTGACATCAAAGCGCTCAGGCAATGAAATAAACTCAAATATTCTTGGATTTGCACCCATTCCTGGCATAAGATATACTGATTCTATCATTATCTTTTACTATTTATTATTGTCAATTACTCAAAAAATCTTTAATTTTGCTATCCCCTCTTCAATATAATCTATAGAATTTTTATTATTTATTAATTAAACCAAATTAGTAAGCACCGTAATGTATCCAGTTGAATTACAAAACAATGAATTCCTGAGACAGTTCGAAACCTCTGTCAATGGCTCGCTAGCAAGAATTGAATACGCCGAGCAAGAAAGAAAAATTTTCCTCACCAAACTCGTTATTCCTGGAGATGTTAATGATGTTGAATTTGAAGAAAATTTCATTAAAAGTGTTTTAGAATTTATTTCAGAAAAAAACTTAAGAGTGGTACCCACTTCACCAAAAATTGCCGGGTTTGTGAGACGCAATAAGTCATATAAATCTCTATTACCAGTGGGGATTAAACTTTAACTATTTTTTCAAACCTTACAAATCCCTCCTGATCTATTGATTGGAGGGTAACTCTTTCTATCCTATTGGCCAATTCAGGGTTCCATGGGGCCCTGACTTTTACATAATTTTCGCTGAAACCGGTAATGTAACCCCTTTTGTTTTCATTTTCGAAAAGGACATCTACTGTCGCTCCCAATTGACTTTCATAAAACGCACGTCTTTTTTTGGCAGACAAGCCCCTCAAAATTTTACTCCTCTTATTGCGTACGGCCGGTGAAACCACATCCGGCAAGCTGATGGCCTCGGTATTGGGCCTTTCGGAATAGGAAAAAACATGCAGATAAGAAATATCCAAATCAGCCAAAAAAGTATAGGTGTCTAAAAATGTGGAATCAGTCTCGCCAGGAAATCCTACAATCACGTCTCCACCAACACAGGCCTGAGGCATCAAACTTTTTATTTGCATCAATCGATCTCTGTATAGGTAACTTAAATACCTTCTTTTCATTTTTTTCAAAACCTCGTCATTCCCACTTTGCAAAGGCACATGAAAATGAGGTACAAAAGCCCGGCTCTGAGCCACAAAATCTATGATTTTATCGGTCAATAAATTGGGCTCAATAGAGGAAATTCTAATCCGCTTCAATGCCTCAATTTCATCTAAAGCAGCAATCAAGTCCAAAAAAGTATGCTGGTGTTTTTTATTACCAAACTCACCTTTTCCATAGTCTCCAATGTTTACCCCCGTCAAGACAATCTCCTTGATCCCCCTTTGGGTGATTTCCAATGCTTGCTTGATGATATTCTCCAAAGAATCACTTCTTGAAATACCCCGGGCTCTGGGAATGGTACAATAGGTGCATTTGTAATCACACCCATCCTGAACTTTGAGAAAAGCACGGGTGCGATCATCGAGAGAATAGGAACTTTCGTAATGGTTGGCCTCGACAATTTCACAAGAGTGAACCATTCCCAAAGGTTTTTTGGTCAAATCCCCCAGATAGTCGATCAATTTAAACTTTTCTGTAGCCCCCAAAACCAGATCAACACCATCAATTTCTGCCAGTGCCTCGGGCTGAAGTTGGGCATAGCAACCAATGGCGGCAATAAATGCATGGGGATTTTGTTTCAGGGCTTTTTTCACCAAGCCTTTGAATTTTTTATCTGCATTTTCTGTTACGGAACAGGTATTGATAACATAAGCCTCGGCCGGGGCATCAAAAGCAACATGCTCATAACGATCGGAATCAAAGTCTCTTGAAATGGTTGCCGTTTCAGAAAAATTAAGCTTACAGCCCAAAGTGTAAAAAGCCACCCTAGGTTTTGATACTTTTTGCGTGATTTCCTCAGTATACCCCATCATCGAATTGGAATAAAAAAGTTGTATTTTGCTGCAAATATACAATCTTTAGACTTGTCAGTTCAACAGCACTATGTCTCCACAATGAAACGTTTAGGTGTCCTGCTACTCTTGTTTTGTTCTCTTTCATGTTCGCTCAGGCAAAGGGAAGATCGATCGCATTTGGTCTTTCGGTACAATGAAGATGGCAACATCACTTCTTTGGATCCTGCTTTCACAAGAAACATAGAGAATATTTGGGCCACCACACATTTGTTCAATGGATTGGTTCAACTGAATGACAATTTGGAAGTCATCCCCGATATCGCTGAGCGATGGACGGTATCGGCCGATGGTTTGGTTTACGAATTTCAAATCAGGGAGGATGTTTACTTTCACAAGCACCCTGCTTTTGGAGATAAAAAAACCCGTAAAGTGATTGCGTCCGATTTTGTTTACAGCCTGAAGCGGCTTTTAGACCCACAACTCGCATCACCGGGAGGCTGGGTATTGCAAAATGTAGCATATATCGAAGCAAAAAATAACCAACAACTGACCATCACACTCAAACAACCCTTTCCTGCATTTTTGGGGCTGCTCAGTATGCGCTATTGCTCGGTTATTCCCCATGAAATAGTAAGTCAAGAAGGTGGAGATTTTAGAAGAAATCCCATTGGCACAGGACCCTTTGCTTTTAAAAATTGGGAAGAAGATGTAAAGTTAGTTTTGAGAAAAAACCCTCTTTATTTTGAAAGGGACAATACAGGCAAGGCCCTACCCTATCTTGAGTCAATCGCCATCACTTTTGTGCCGGACAAACAAAGTGAATTCATGCTTTTCCTTCAAGGAAAATTAGATTTATTGAATTCATTAGACAATTCCTACAAAGATGAATTACTGACCTTGGAAGGTAAACTTCCTCAAAAATATGAAGACAAAATCAACCTTCAGAAAGGGCCTTACCTCAATACAGAATACTTGGGGTTTTATTTGGACAGTCCTTCGCCAGTCATACAATCCCCATTGATCAGAGAAGCCATTAACATTGGTTTTGATCGTAAAAAAATGATGGTTTACTTGAGAAACAATATTGGTTTTAAGGGAAACAAAGGCTTTATACCCAAGGGTTTACCGGGGCACTCCAAAAATCAACTTCTAGAATATCAACCCGAACGGGCAGCCGCATTGGTCAGGACCTTCGAAGAACAAACGGGACTAAAAGCGAAGATCAATCTAGCCACAGATGCTGGCTACATCGACCTATGTGAGTACATTCAAAGGGAATTACAAAAAATAGGCATTGCGATCAAAGTGGATGTGATGCCTCCGGCAACCATAAAGCAAGCGCGCTCCCAGGGAAAATTGGAAATGTTTCGATCCAATTGGATCGCCGATTATCCCGATGCCGAAAACTACCTGTCACTTTTCTATTCTAAAAATTTTAGCCCTGCAGGACCCAATTACACCCATTTTTATAGCCTTACTTTTGATTCTTACTATGAAAAGAGTTTTGAGGTCAACGATGATCATCAACGAAGTAAACTCTATCAAACCATGGATTCATTGGCCATGAGCAGGAATCCTTTGATCCCGCTTTACTATGATCAAGTCGTGCGATTTACCCAAAAAGAAGTGGAAGGACTAACCCTTAACCCTATCAATGTTCTTAAACTTAAAAAAGTTCGGAAAACAAAAAAACCGTTATTAGAATAACGGTCTATGCGGTTTTGTAAGATATGGAGAGTTATTTTTTGAATTTCGAATACTTGTTTTTAAACTTGTCAATACGTCCGGCAGTATCGACCAACTTGGACTTACCGGTGTAATAGGGATGAGAGGTTCGGGAAATTTCCAGCTTTACCAATGGATACTCAACACCATCGTGTTCTATGGTCTCTTTTGTTTCAACGGTTGACTTGGTGATAAATATGTCCTCATTGGACATATCTTTGAATGCTACAAGTCTGTAATTTTCTGGATGTATTCCCGTTTTCATAACGATCTCTGTGTTAAAAGTGTGCAAATTTAATCTTTTTAAATAAATTTACAAGAATTGGATATTTAAAAAACCAAAATTAACTTACCAAAACAAATCACTTATGGAAAATCAAAAAATCACCACCGCTAAAACAGCCCTCAATTTTGGCCTCATTTTAGGAGGGATCAGCCTTGTGTACAGTCTCATGCTTTTCTTCTTAGACATTCATTATCAGGGAGAGACGGCCACCTCTATGATTGGATATGCCCTTTTGATTGGTCTTGTTCTCTGGGCAATCATGCATTTTAAAAAAAATAACGATGGTTACATAAGTCTGCCCGAGGCCCTAAAAACAGGAGTGGGTACTGCCCTCATCTCAGCTATAATAGTCTGCATCTATACAATTGTTATGATCCAATACCTCGATCCTGAATTTTTAGATAAATCCATCGAATATCAAAAACAAAAAATGCTGCAAGAAAATCCCGAAATCTCTGTGGAAAGCGTGAACAAAATGTTTGACATGCAAAAAGAATTCTCAGGGCCATTCATAATTTCCGGATTTATAATCATTCTCAATTTATTTTTTGGTTTTATCATTTCATTGATTGTTGGCCTGATCGTTAAAAAATCTAAACCCGAATAGCACAATTTTCCTATTTTTGCGGTGAAACCATTCTTATATGGACATTTCCATAGTAATTCCACTCCTGAACGAAAGTGACTCATTGGCACCGCTTCACGACTGGATCATTAAGTCGCTCGAAAAGGAAAAAAACAGCTTCGAGATCATTTTTATAGATGATGGGAGCTCAGACCGATCTTGGGAGGTGATTTCAGGTTTGTCCAAACAACATACCCACACACATGGAATTCAGTTTTCCAGGAACTTTGGTAAATCTCAGGCTTTGCATGCAGGCTTTATCAAGGCACGAGGAGATTTTGTGGTGACCATGGATGCAGATTTACAAGATTCACCCGAGGAAATTCCTTACATGATTGCCCAAATAAAAGAGAAAAATCTTGACCTCATCTCCGGCTGGAAGAAAAAACGCTACGATTCCATTCTTTTCAAAAATTTACCTTCCAAGCTCTTCAATTGGGCGGCAAGAAGGGTCTCCGGTATCAAACTCCACGATTTCAATTGTGGACTGAAGGTTTATAAAAAAGAAGTGATCAAAAACATCCAAGTATTTGGAGAAATGCACCGCTATATCCCTGTGATAGCTGCCCACGAAGGATTTGACAAAATCGATGAAAGAATCGTCCAACACCAAGCCAGAAAATTTGGAAAAACCAAGTTTGGTGCTGATCGATTTCTCAATGGTTTTTTGGATTTGGTTACCCTATGGTTCATCAATGGTTTTGGAAAAAGACCCATGCATTTCTTTGGGTTTTGGGGAACCTTGATGCTATTGGTAGGTTTTGGCTTTACTCTTTATCTTGGCATTGACAAGCTTTATTTCAATACTCAAAGTCGGTTGATTACCCAAAGGCCCGAATTTTATATTGCTTTGACTACCATGATTTTGGGGGCCCAATCTTTTATCGCTGGTTTTTTGGGCGAAATCTTGATCCGCCACAACAAGAATATCAAAAGATTCAACATTACTAAAACAACCTATGAATAAAGCACTAAGTGCCAAAATTGAAGAATGGTCCCAACCTCCCTTCGATAAAGAAACCATTGCACAACTTGAAGTGTTAAAACAAAATCCCGATCAACTTGAAGATGCTTTTTATAAAGATTTAGAGTTCGGCACAGGAGGCATGCGAGGTATTATGGGTATTGGCACCAATCGAATCAATGCCTACACCTTGGGAAAAAGCACCCAAGGACTTTGTGATTATCTCAAAAGTGTTTTTGAAAAAGAGCCCATAAAAGTAGTCATTGCCTATGACTGCAGAAACAACAGTAAAAGTTTGGCCCTAAAAGTTGCTGAAGTTTTTTCAGCCAATGACATCAAGGTTTTCTTCTTTTCTGACTTGAGGACTACCCCCGAACTTTCTTTTGCTGTAAAACATCTGGAAGCCCAATGTGGGATTGTATTGACCGCCTCACACAACCCCCCTGAGTACAACGGCTATAAAGTTTACTGGAAAGACGGTGGACAAATTGTTCCCCCACAAGACAAACAGATCATCGAACAAATCAATCAAACTCAGTTTTATGACATAAAATTCAATGCCAAGGAAGAATTAATTGAGTGGATTGATCAAAACATAGACCAAGCCTTTTATAAAAAATCGGTTCAATTGGGAAGGTTTGAATTAATCGGACGTAAACAATTTAAGATCGTTTTCACCCCTTTACATGGCACCTCCATCACTGCTGTTCCTCAGGTACTGGCTCTGGCAGGTTATACAGATGTTCATTTGGTCGAGGCCCAGTCCTCACCCGATGGGAACTTCCCTACAGTAAAATCACCCAACCCCGAAGAGCCGGAGGCCCTGCAAATGGCCTTGGATCGGGCAAAAGCCATTGGGGCTGACATGGTGGTTGGAACCGATCCCGACAGTGACCGTTTGGGGATTGCCGTTAGAGATCAAAACAACGATTTCCGTTTAATCAACGGAAACCAAACCATGATGGTCATGACTTATTTTCTTTTGGAACAATGGAAAAAAAGCAACCGTCTGGACGGAAAACAATTTGTGGCCACAACCATTGTCTCTACTCCTATGATTAAAAAAATGGCCCAAGCCTATGGGGTGCAATACAAAGAGACCCTTACCGGATTTAAATGGATTGGTAAACTCATCAAAGATTTCCCTGCGCTCAACTTTATTGGGGGTGGAGAAGAAAGTTTTGGTTATCTCGTAGGGGATGCCATTCGAGATAAAGACGCTGTTACAGCCACACTTTTGGCCTGTGAGATAGGGACTTTTGCCAAAAATAACAACCAAAGTTTCTACGAAATTCTGGTTGAATGTTACAGAAAATTTGGGGCTTACAAGGAAAAACTCATCTCTTTTACCCAAAAGGGAAAAGAAGGAGCGGACAAAATAAAGGACATGATGGAAGGATATAGAAATAATCCTCCAAAAGAAATTGGCGGTATCAAGGTAACTCAATCAGAAGATTATCTCAAAAGTGAACGGGCTTTCCTTTTGGAGAACCGATCGGAGGAAATAAATTTGCCTGTTGCTGATGTTTTAATCTTTTTATTGGAAGATCATTCTAAAATTGCCATAAGACCGAGTGGTACCGAACCCAAAATAAAATTTTACTTTAGTGTAAATGATACACTTGATGAAAATGAAGATTGGGAAACTATTGAACTTCAACTGGATCAAAAAATAGCAACCATCGTTAAAGGAATTGGACTGTAAATGAATTATTTTTTCAAAATACTTCGGTTTGGTTTACCCTATAAAAGGTTCGCCTTTTTGAATATACTTTTCAATATCCTCTATGCGGTTTTCAGCGCATTGGCCTATGTTTCTATGATCCCCATGATGCAAATCCTTTTTGGAACCACCCCAAAAACAACTGTCGCTCCAACCTATGAGGGCATTGGCCAAATAAAAAACTACCTCGAAGGATTTTTCAATTACAAAATCACCCAATACATGGGACAAGACAGTGGGAAAGCACTACTTTTTGTCATTGGGATCATCATTAGCCTGTTTTTCCTTAAAAACATTTTCAACTATTTGGCCATGTTTTTCATCACTTTCCTCAGAAATGGCGTCCTAATGGATTTGCGGAATGACTTGTATCATAAAACCACTACTCTGCCCTTATACTTTTTCTCAGAGAAGAAAAAGGGGGATCTCATGGCCCGAATTTCCTCTGATGTTTTGGAGCTTCAACATTCTTTTTTATCCATTTTAGAATTGATCATCAGAGATCCACTGACCATTATTTTTTCCCTTATCGTCATGTTCAGTTTCAGTGTAAAGCTCACCCTTTTTGTGTTAATATTTATTCCCTTATCCGGAGCTATCATCTCTCAAATTGGTAAGTCTCTTAAGCGAAAATCTGATCGTGTTCAAAAAGAACAAGGAGAGTTTTTATCCCTATTGGAGGAAACCATAGGAGGGATAAAAATCATTAAAGCCTTTAATGCAGAAAATGCGTTTGTCAAAAAATTCAAACATTCCACAGGCCGCTTTTTTGATTTTTCGAATAAACTTTTAAACCGACAAAACCTCGCCTCCCCTATCAGTGAGTTTTTGGGGATTGTGGTCATCAGTGTGTTGCTGTGGTATGGTGGGAAAATGGTATTGATTGATCAGACCCTGAACGGGGCAATCTTTTTGTCCTATTTGGGGTTGGCTTATAATATTTTGACTCCAGCAAAAGGCATCAGCAAGGCCTACTACAGCATCAAAAAAGGGGATGCTGCTGCTATGCGGGTTTTGGAAATTCTCGAAGCCAAAGACGACATGGAGGATGTTGATGATGCCATTGAGATTAAATCACTGGAAAAGGAAATTAAATTTGATAATGTCTCCTTTTCTTATGAGCAAAACCCAGTGTTAGAAAATTTTTCACTCCAAATCAAAAAAGGACAAACCGTCGCTCTTGTCGGGCCATCGGGTAGTGGAAAAACCACTTTGGCCAATTTGCTCAATCGGTTTTATGACGTTGACAAAGGCAGTTTGAATGTGGATGGAACTCCTATAGATGTAGTCAAGAAGAAATCTTTGTACCAACTCACGGGAATGGTAACCCAAGACTCCATTTTGTTCAATGACAGCGTGAAAAATAATATTGCTTTGGGAAATCCCAACGCCACGCTTGACCAAATCAAGGAGGCAGCCAAAATTGCGAATGCCACTGAATTTATAGAAAAATTGGAACAAGGCTATGACAGTATCATCGGTGAGGGAGGAAACAAACTATCGGGAGGTCAAAAACAAAGATTGTCTATCGCCCGCGCCATTTTAAAAGATCCCGATATTTTAATACTGGATGAGGCAACCTCTGCATTGGACACCGGCTCGGAGAAAATGGTACAGCAAGCATTGGAAAACTTGATGAAAAACAGAACCTCACTAGTCATTGCCCACAGACTTTCCACCATCCAAAAAGCAGACTTGATTGTGGTACTCAACCAGGGTAAAATCGTCGAAACAGGAACACACAAAGAACTTTTAGCGAAAAATTCTGTCTATAAAAAACTGGTTGAGTTGCAAACTTTATAGTACAGCATTAAACTTTTTTTATTAAATCGCATCAAAGGATAAAATACTTTGGAACAGCAGAATCAATTTATTAAGGCATTGACATCACCTGAGACACAGGAGGTTGCTTTTAAAAAATTGCTTGCTGATTATAAGGGACGGCTCTACTGGCATATTAGAAAAATTGTAATAGAGCATGAGGATGCCGACGATGTCTTGCAAAATACCTTCATTAAGGTTTTTGAAAACATTGATAAATTCAAGGGAAATAGCAATATTTACACTTGGATGTATAAAATAGCGACCAATGAATCATTGAATTTTTTGGGTAAAAAATCGAGCCAACTAGGCATATCTAACGAAGAATGGATCGAAAAACAAACTGCTAAACTCGAATCGGATGTTTATTTTGACGGAGATGAGATGCAATTGAAATTACAAAAAGCAATAGCGACACTGCCAGAAAAACAACGCCTGGTTTTTAATATGAGGTATTTTGAGGAGATGAAATACGAGAAAATTTCTGAGATTTTAGAGACATCGGTAGGAGGTTTAAAAGCTTCCTATCACCATGCCGTGAAAAAAATTAAAAATAAAATCAATGGGTAGTATAGATAAAAAGTCACCTTTTAAAGTACCCGAAGGCTATTTTAATGATTTTAATCAAAAAATAGCCCAAAAAATTGACTCCATTGAACCAAACAGTGGTTTTAGAACTCCCGTTGGTTTTTTTCAAAAAATTGAAAATCAAATACTTTATCAAGTTGATTACCACAAAGAAACCACACCCTCTTATTCAAATTATATTTGGAAAGCAATGGCTATGGCCAGTGTAGTCGTCCTCTTTTTTGTAAACGAAAAAACCGCCCTTGATCAGAACGAACTTGCAGATTTTTTTATGGAAGATTATCTAATGGTCAATACCACCTTCGAAATTGCCGAACATTCTGATTATTCCTTTGAAGTTGGTAATTTTATTGAAAATTATGAGTCCATTGCCATAGATGATGCCTTGGAAATCAGATTATACGGGGAAACCCCGACAAATTTAAACTTGTTTGATGATGAATAAATTATTGATAATAGTGATGTTGCTGACATTAAACAGCAGCTACGGGCAAAAAAGTAAAATGAGCTTTGAAAGACTCAAAGCTCTTAAAATGAGTTTTATAACTGAAAAAATAGGATTGACCAAAGCAGAAGAATCTGTCTTTTGGAAAATCTACGATCAATACGAGGAAAAAATCTTTGTCGATTGTAGAAAGAATATCAAAAATCTGAGAAAGAGTTATATGAAATCTCAAGACAGCATTAGTAATGATGAGGCTTTAGAAGTCATTCAAAAAATTAATAAGATGGAGCGTTATGCCCTAGAACTCAAAGTAGAAAGAGACAAATCGCTACTCGAAAAATTCTCAGCCAACGTCATCCTAAAAATGCATCATGCAGAGTACCATTTTAACCGCGAGATGGTTTACAAAATGAGAAAAACAAAAGACCATCATAAAAATGAGTGATATCGGGTTAGTTTTGAACCCATCATGAAATTACACCGCAACATTGCACTAGGGATTGTATCTGGGTTGGAGAACACACTGATCGATAAACGCCAGGCATCTGATGTCATCAAAAGGCTGCTCAAAAGCAACCCCAGTTGGGGGTCTAGAGACCGTCGAACCATTGCCCAAGCTTTCTATGATATCATCCGTCAAAAAAGATTTTTTCATGCCCTTACAGCAAAAGAAAGTGCTGACATAAATCTTTGGAATCTACTGGGGTGTTGGATGGTACTAAATGAATTCCGGCTCCCGGAATGGGAAGAATTCAGCAATATCGATACCGGGGGGATAATTACAAAAGCCCCGGTTTTGACTCAAGACAGAAAATACAAATATTCTATTCCCGACTGGTTGGATCAAATGGGTGTGGAAGACTTTGGAGAGGCCACTTGGGAAAAGGAAATCACATCACTTAACACTCCTGCCCATTTGATCGTCAGGGTCAATACCCTTGCGACCATGGTGGAAAAGCTAAAAGAAAAGCTGGTAAAAAAATACAACATCATTACCCAAATTGTCCCCGGCTATCCCCATGCATTGCTTTTTGAAAAAAAACAATCACTACAAGCTATAAAAGAATACCGCGAAGGTTGGTTCGAGGTTCAAGATGCCAATTCTCAGAAAATCACCCCTTGGTTAAAAGCTGAATCGGGAAAATATTACATTGATGCTTGTGCCGGAGCCGGAGGAAAAAGTTTACACTTGGCCGATCTCACAAAAGATGCTGCCAGGATCGTGGCCTTGGATATTTATCCTGCCAAACTGGATGAACTGCGGAAAAGGTGTTACCGAAACAACATACAATCCGTTCAAACTGTAAATGTTGAAGACAAGGAAATTTTAAAAACCTTAGAACCAAATGCGGATGGTGTTTTGATTGATGCTCCTTGCAGTGGTATAGGAGTTCTAAAAAGAAATCCCGATGCCAAGTGGAACATTACTCCCGAGCGTTTGACTACTATATTGGAAACACAGCAGAGAATACTTCAAACTTATGCACCATTAGTCAAAGAAGGAGGGTGTCTCGTCTATGCCACTTGTTCTATTTTGGCTGTAGAAAACAAACTTCAAGTTGTAAAATTTTTAAATAGTAAAATGGGATCCCATTTTGAATTAGAGAATGAACACACTTATTTTTCTCATTTGACAGGTTTTGATGGTTTTTACTGCGCCCGATTGATCAAAAAATGTGAATAAATTGCTGAAAAGTTGTTGACTCCATCTCCGATTTAGTAAGGTCAAAATCATTGGAAAAAATTATTTTTGAACAACAAAAATCCATTGATGATTTACTTTTTTGGTAATCCCGCCCGGAGACTGTTCGCAGTTCAAACCTCAAAAAACCTAGACCCTTCAAACCAAGAAAAATTGGTTTGGCTTTTCGGTGATCAAACATTAATCGATAAAAAAATATTAACGGGCAGTTATGTAGGTCCTCGTGCTACGATGATCACACCTTGGAGTACCAATGCAGTCGAAATCTCACAAAACATGGATATTAACAGTATTTCCAGAATTGAAATGTTTGTTGCGAAAAACCCTCAAGAGGAGTTTGATCCCATGCTGTATGAAGTTTATGAGGGGCTGGATCAATCCATTTTTGATATCAACATTACCCCAGAAACGATAAGAAACATCACCGATATTGAAGCCTATAATCAAAAAGAAGGATTGGCCTTAAACAATGAGGAAGTTGACTATCTGGAGGGATTATCCCAGAGTTTGGGACGTCCCTTAACTGATTCGGAGGTCTTTGGTTTTTCTCAGGTCAACTCAGAGCATTGTCGACATAAAATTTTCAATGGACGCTTTGTGATAGATGGAAAGGAACAAGAGGAAAGCTTGTTTCAGATGATTAAAAAAACCTCTAAAACAAACCCTAACAGTATCGTATCGGCATACAAAGACAATGTGGCTTTCGTATCCGGTCCAGAAATAGAACAGTTTGCTCCACAAGATGGATCTGTTCCGAGTGTATACCAAACCAACACTATTAAGAGTGTCATATCTCTCAAAGCAGAAACCCATAACTTTCCAACAACAGTCGAGCCGTTCAACGGAGCTGCTACAGGTTCTGGTGGAGAAATCCGCGACCGACTCGCTGGAGGTCAGGGTTCTCTTCCATTGGCAGGAACAGCTGTATACATGACCCCCTACTCCAGAGTTGCAACAGATCGAAAATGGGAAGAAGGTTTCCCTGAGAGAAAATGGTTGTATCAAACCCCATTGGATTTGTTGATCAAGGCTTCAAACGGTGCCTCTGATTTTGGTAATAAATTTGGACAACCACTGATTTCGGGCTCGGTTTTAACTTTTGAACATCAAGAAAAAGACCAACGCTTGGGATACGACAAGGTCATCATGATGGCGGGGGGCGTTGGTTATGGCGTTCTGGATCAAGCACAAAAAAAGATGCCTTCCAAGGGCGACATCATCGTGATCCTCGGGGGAGACAATTACAGAATTGGCATGGGAGGAGCTGCGGTTTCCTCAGCCAATACGGGTGCTTTTAGCAATGAAATTGAACTCAATGCTGTACAACGATCCAACCCAGAAATGCAAAAAAGAGCAGCCAATGTCATCAGAGCATTGGTGGAAAGTGCCAAAAATCCAATCATTTCAATTCATGACCACGGAGCCGGAGGCCATTTGAATTGTCTATCAGAATTGGTAGAAGATACCGGAGGTATAATCCACATCAATCAACTTCCACTGGGCGATCCAACCCTATCCGCCAAAGAAATTATTGGAAACGAATCCCAAGAACGTATGGGTTTGATTCTGTCTGAAAAAGATGTCCGATTGCTGGAAACAATTGCCAAACGCGAAAGGGCGCCTTTTTATATTGTAGGTCAAGTAACGGGCGACCAACACTTTTCTTTTGTCAATGATGTAAATGGTGACAAACCCATTGATCTGGCCATTGACTCCTTGTTTGGTGATGCTCCAAAGACCACCCTTTTGGATGAAAAGAAAAAACTGGATTATGACAATGCCTCCTACCGTTTCTCCGAGGTTGAAAGCTATTTAAAAAACCTCCTCATGTTGGAGGCAGTCGGGTGTAAAGACTGGCTTACCAACAAAGTAGATCGTTGTGTAACGGGTCGTGTAGCCCAGCAACAAACTGTGGGTGCATTACAACTTCCCTTGAGTAATTGTGGGGTGATGGCTTTGGACTACAATGGAAAATATGGAGTAGCTACTGCCATTGGTCATGCTCCGGTAATAGGACTGATTGATCCCGCCAAAGGGAGTGTCAATGCAATTGCAGAATCTCTGACCAATATCGTTTGGGCACCAATGTCGCAGGGGCTTAGGTCGGTAAGTCTATCGGCCAACTGGATGTGGCCATGCAATAACCCTGGTGAAAATGATCGATTATATCAGGCCGTAAAAGCCTGTTCGGACTTTGCCCTTGATCTGGGAATTAATATTCCCACAGGCAAGGACTCCTTGTCAATGAAACAAAAGTATCAAGAGGGTGATGTTTTAGCTCCGGGGACTGTGATCATCTCTTCCGCTGGACAGTGTGAGGACATCAAAAAAGTGGTTACGCCCGTATCTCTTCCCAACAAAGGAGCGCTCTACTACATCAATTTATCCTCACAAAAACATGTCTTGGGGGGTTCTTCCTTGGGGCAAATATTGAATAAAATAGGATCCGAAGCCCCAGGAGTCGCTGATGTTAGTGTTTTTAAAAGTGCTTTCAATGTGCTCCAAGAATTGATCTTAAATAATAAAATTATATCCGGTCATGATGTTTCATCCGGCGGACTGATCACCGGCTTACTGGAAATGTGTTTTCCCTCTCAAAAGGTGGGCATGGAAATTGATTTAACAACATTGAAAGAAAAGGACACCACTGCCCTGCTATTTGCGGAAAACTCTGGTTTTTTGCTGCAAAGTGAGCTGGATCTTAGTTCGTATTTTGGTGATCACGGTGTTGATTGTCATCCTATAGGTAAAGTAACCGAGACAGGAAAACTGACTGTTCAAAACAACCAAGACCATTTAAAGCTGGATGTCGCTCAATATCGCGATTTGTGGTTTTCTACCTCCGCAGCGCTCGATGCAAAACAAAACAAATGTGCAACAGAGCGATTTGACAATTACAAGACGACCCCACTAAAATTCGATTTTCCTTCATCATTTAATGGGAAATTATCTCCTTCCAAGAAGCATAAAATTAAAGCAGCCATCATCAGGGAAAAGGGAAGTAATTCTGAAAGAGAAATGGCCTATGCGATGCACTCCTCAGGATTTGAAGTTTATGACATTCATATGACCGATCTGATTGAGGGAAGGAAAACCCTTGAGGGATTTCAATTTATTGCAGCGGTTGGCGGTTTTTCCAACTCAGATGTGTTGGGCTCTGCCAAAGGATGGGCAGGTGCTTTTCTCTACAATCCAAAAGCCAAGAAAAGTCTGGATGATTTTTTTGCCAGAAAAGACACCCTTTCACTCGGGGTCTGTAACGGCTGTCAATTGTTTGTTGAACTGGGTATGATTACTCCGGCACACAATGAGCTTCCAAAAATGCATCACAATGATTCCGGAAAATTTGAATGTCAATTTACTGCAGTGAGCATCGATTCTTCCAGCTCGGTGATGTTAAAGGGCTTGGAGGGTACTACCCTTGGAATTTGGGCTGCTCATGGTGAAGGTAAGTTTCATTTACCAATGGATGAATCCCAATACCAAATACCCGCAAAATATCATCAAGCGAGCTACCCTGCCAACCCCAATGGTTCTGATTACAATGCTGCCATGCTGTGCAGCGAAGACGGTCGACACTTGGTCATGATGCCTCACTTGGAACGTTCGACCTTCCCTTGGAATTGGGCCCATTACCCTCAAGACAGAAACGATGAATTTTCTCCTTGGATCACCGCTTTTGAAAATGCAAAGCGTTGGCTTGACGAAAAATAAAAAGGTCGTTTTTATTAATTTAAATTCACTAATTTAGGCCTAAAGTTGACCATGATACCTTCGAGGATTTTCGATATTTTGAGTGTACAGGCGGAAAGCCGTCCCAATGACAAATGCCTAAACGACAAAAGAAATGGGGAATGGAAGTCCATCTCAACCCAAAAATATTTTCAATCTGTCAATTTTATAACCGCTGCCCTGATTGAAATGGAAGTTAAACCTCAGGATAAAATTGCACTGATTTCTACGACAAATAGGTCAGAGTGGTCGATCATGGACATGGCCATTCTTCAGCTAGGAGCCATTACAGTTCCACTTTATCCCAATATCAGCTCAAAAGATTACGAATACATTCTCAATCATTCCGAGAGTATTTTTTGTTTTGTTTCAGACCAGCAGATTTATGATAAAGTTTTTTCGGTCAAGTCGCAAGTCAAAAACCTCAGAGAGATTTATGCTTTTGACCAGATCGAAGGCTGTAAAAACTGGTCGGAGTTGATTGAAGTGGGAAAAGAAGCCTGGAATGAAAAAAAGTTGGCTGAAGTTAAATCAAAGGTTGAATCCGAGGCTATTGCGACAATCATTTATACTTCTGGAACCACGGGTGTTCCCAAAGGGGTCATGCTCAGTCATGGCAATATTGTATCTAATATAATCTCAGCTACAAAAAAATTCCCCTTTGAAGACAGAAACCAGACTGCTTTGAGTTTTCTCCCGCTCTGCCATATTTTTGAAAGAACTTTTATCTATGGTTATTTGTACAATAACATTTCGGTCTATTTTGCAGAATCTTTAGATACGATCAGCGAAAATTTAAAAGAGGTAAAGCCCAATTTTATGACCGCTGTCCCGAGACTTCTCGAAAAGGTTTATGATAAAATATACGCTAAGGGGAATGATTTGAAAGGCATAAAGAAAAGCTTGTTTTTCTGGGCTGTAGAGCTAGGTTTAAAATATGATCCCAACCATAAATCAGACCTGATCTACAACATAAAGCATTGGATCGCCAACAAACTTATTCTTTCAAAATGGAAAACAGCATTGGGTGGAAATTTGGAAATAATATGCTCTGGAAGTGCACCACTTCAGGCCAGACTGGCCAGAGTTTTTGCTGCAGCAGGAATGACCATTGCCGAGGCATATGGTTTGACAGAAACATCTCCCGCAATTTCCGTCAATGATTTGAGAAATGGTGGTTTGAAAATAGGAACGGTAGGAAAAATAATCGAGGGTGTAGAAGTTGTCATAGCAGCCGATGGTGAAATCCTTTGTAAAGGCCCCAATATAATGAAAGGCTACTTTAAAGACCCTGAGCAAACGAATCAGGTGATGGAGGGAGAATATTTCAAAACAGGAGATATTGGAACCCTAGACGAAGAGGGCTTTCTTAAAATAACCGATCGTAAGAAACAGATGTTCAAAACCTCCGGGGGCAAATATATTGCACCACAGGTAATCGAAAGCCAATTGAAACAATCGCTTTTGATTGAGCAGATTATGGTTATAGGAGAAGGAAAAAATATGGCATCTGCACTGATTCAACCTAGCTTTGAACAAGCCAAACTTTGGCTTGAAGAACAAGGTGTTTCCTGTAAAGACGACCCTGAATCCATCTGTAAAAACGAAATCTTGTCTAAAAAAATCAATGATGAAATCAGATTGCACGATGAGAAGTTTGGAAAATGGGAACGAGTTAAAGACATTCGATTGACTCCTGAAGTTTGGTCGGTCGAGGAAGGTCACCTCACTCCTACAATGAAGGTCAAGAGAAAGGTCATCATGGAAAAGTATCAGAATCTTATAGACGATATCTACCCGTAATTTTTTTAATCCATTTTTATTATGCATGCATAATATATTTTTAATATATTTGTATAGCTTTAGTGAGTATGAGAAAAAAAACAATTGATGCCTCATTGCGAACCACTTGGAATGCAGTGAGCAAGATGTACAACAGAGAAGCCTCTAAGTTTGATTCAACCATGGCAATGGGATTTGCACTTTTAAACATTGAAGCAGAGGGAACACCCTCCAGTTCTTTGGGTCCAAAATTGGGGATGGAAAGCACCAGTTTGTCTCGTTTATTGAAAAGCATGGAAAATAAAAAAATGATTAAACGCGTTCCCAATCCATCAGATGGCAGGAGCGTACTTGTTTTCTTAACACCATTTGGAAAAGAAAAAAGAGACGATTCAAGATCGGTGGTTTTAAATTTTAATCATGTAATAGAGAATCAGTTGTCAGATATTCAAATCAAACATTTTTTTGAGGTAGCAAAATGTATTATGGAAGAGAGTAAAAAGTTTGAACATTTTTTAATCAACTAAACCCCAAACACCCATGG
>CALKCR010000039.1:0-32071 GCA_938082715.1 uncultured Flavobacteriaceae bacterium
TAGGGCTCCAAACATGGCACCCAAACCCACTACAGTAGCCACATAACCAAGGGTTCCTCCCATTCCCTTTTCCACCGTTTTAAAAATCTGCGTCGCATCCATTCCCAAAAAAAGACCAATCGAAAGGGTGGAGATTAATAGGGCGATAAAAGCGGGAAGCTTAAATTTGAGAATCAGGACCAATAGAATGGCGATTCCTCCGATGAGCGCTATAATTGAAGTAAAATCCATCAGCGTTCCCATGGGTAATGATGAAGATCTCCTGGATTTCCTCCGATGATTTGAAAACCATGCGCACCAAAAAAGTCCCTTTGGGCTTGGATTATGTTGGCTGAGGATTTCCTCTGGGTCATTTGTTTGTAATACGTATGGGCTGCTGAAATACACGGCAGCGGAATCTCAGTGTTTGCTGTTTCCGTAATTAGGGTTGCAACAGACGACCGATCAGAATTCAATTGATTCAAATATTGGGGATCAAAAAAAGGACCTAAACGATTCTCTAAAAATGGAGATAGTTGAACCAATAGCTTGGATTTAATGATGCATCCAGCAGACCAAAGCGAACAAAGTTTTTGCAAATCAATATTCCAACCAGCCTTTTCGGACATCTCCTCCACCAAACGAAAATGTTGATAATGGTTGACTGTTCTCGTAAATCGGAAAACTGCCCTGAGTTGATCTACTTCTAATTTTAAAGGCACATCTTCCTGCTGGGTTATCGATAGGCCTTTGAATGCTTTTGAACGATTGGAGTTGAATCGAGAAAACAATGCTGCCGCTACCATACTGCAACTGTGAAAATCTTTGATTCCCGCAATCAGCGTCCATGATCCCGTTTGGTTATAAGACGCTTTATCAAGAATCCTATCCAAGACGTATCCCTTTTCATCTTTGGTTTTTAAAATTTTAATGGTAATATCCAAAAGATATGCATCAAACTCGTTTTTATTCCATTGCTCAAAAACCGCTGCAATTTCTGCATAGCCCATCCGCATTCCCTTGTGCATTACCTCAAAAAGTTCAGCGATAATTTGCATTTCAGCATACTCAATAGCATTGTGAACCATTTTCACAAAGTGCCCTGCTCCTCCACTACCAACATAATCACAAGCTTTTTCTCCCTCAGCGGTAGTGGCAGCCATCTCCTTCAAAAAATTTTCTGACGATGCATAAGCATCTTCCGAACCCCCGGCCATCAGTGAAGGACCGTGGAGTGCGCCAGCTTCCCCTCCCGAAATTCCCAAGCCCATAAAGAAAATCTGCTTTGACTGTAGCCTATTCAACCTGTTCTCTGTATCAGTAAAATGAGAGTTGCCCCCGTCAATTATCAAATCTCCAGGAGTTAAAAAGGGGAGCAACTGATCGATAATATGATCCACCGCAGCGCCTGCTGTTAGGTTGAGTAATATTTTTTTTGGGGAAGTCAAAGAATCTGCAAAAAGTTTAAGATCCTCAAAAGGTAAAGCACTTTCTAATTCTTCATATTGGTTGATTTTTTTTTGGGCAACATCCTCCTCTACACCCTTTACAAAGCGGTTATACAAGGACAATGAAAAACCATTTCTCGCTAAATTTCTGGAGATCGAAGTTCCCATAACGCCGAGTCCAATGATTCCTATTGCTGTTTTCATAAGCCTTTAATTATTTTTTCGACAATTGAATCTAAAGGCTGCGCAACATCGACTATTTGGGCGTAATCCGGAACTTCCAGGTCTTGGAATTGGGACCTGAGCAGCCCCTGAGGCATAAAATGATTCGAACGTTGGGAAAGACGCTGGTCAATAAGCTCGTAATTTCCTTTTAAATAAATCCAATTTGTGGCGATTCCTTTGGTAAGCTTTTTTCTGTAAAGTTCTTTTAATGCTGAGCAAGCTAAAACAAGACCTTCCCCTCGGTTTTTAAGCAATAATGCATTCAAAGTAGCAATCCAAGGGAAACGGTCTTCATCACTGAGTGGCGTTCCCTCACTCATTTTGTCCTTATTGGTTATGGGATGAAAATCATCAGCATCAAAAAAAGAATAATTTAAGTTTTCTGCAAGTAGTTTACCTACGGTAGTTTTACCCGATCCACTAACCCCCATCAAAACAATCGTCTTTAGCTTTTTCACACTTTACCTTTTGGATATTTTGTCCATGAAAATAGACAGCCCCACGGGATCGTCTGTGTTGATAAAATCCAATCCCATAGCATAGAAGGTTTCCCAAGACATCGGTGTGTCGGGTATTCCCCAAAAACGAAAAGGTTTGCCCAGGGAATGGGCTTTGTCGATGATTGACTTAATTTTTTTACACTCCTCCTCAGTTAGTGGTTGCCTTCCATCCCAACGAGAATATTTTTTAAAATTAAGACTGATTAACGCCACTTTATCCCAGGCGATTTCATCTGCTACCCCCTCAAGGGATTGATGATCGAAAAATATAAAATCGGGAAAAAATTGACGTAAAACTCCAGCATAATTTTTCTCCAGATTATCGTCATAATTTGTCAAATCTGTTGGTTCCATCATAAACCAGGGAGAATTCACTGATTTGTCGAGAGGGAACAATTGAAGAATTGCCTCCATTAATTCAGGGATTTCGCTTCCATCACATCGAATTAAATTCTTATTCAGCCTTTCACCCGGGAAGTTGGCATCAGCCAATACAATTTCATCTCCATGTCCCATACGGGCTAGTATTAGCAACAAATCAGGCGATATTATTTTCGGAATTCCATTAAGCATCTTTATTAATTTTCAATTTTTTCTGGGCGTTTGTCGTTTTTAAAGCGGAATTGCTTTTGTCCTGTTAAATCGCTCGATACCATTGTTGGACACACATTTCTTTCTATGTATTCGTGCATCAGGCTATTTCCTGTAAAATGCGAAACAAATGGTTTCGAAGTAGAATCGTACATCGTATCTGTCATGTCACGCATAAGTACAACGTTCATTCCCAGGCGTACCATATTTCGTAAGCCAAACGAACGGACAATAACACACATATTGGTATGCACCCCAACAAGTATTACATTTTTTATTCCTTTTTTAATAAAAAAGCTCCCGGCTTCAATTCCCGAATCTGTAATTAAATCTCCTTCTTTTATTTCTATTGCATCTATTTGCTTTGTCCACACCCTTGTGTTAGCCGGCTCACATTTGGGGTTGTCATCGCATCCGCCATGTGAAATTTCGAATGGCCAATCCTGATCCATTTCGCACTCAAGTTTACCTTCACCCAGCTTTTGTTTTACACTTCTAACCTTATATTTTTTTGCAAGTTTTCTTCCCGGGTAATTTTTGTAATATTCCAGGCAGTCGCTTGGGGCATGTACAATCTGTACGCCTTTTTTCCTTGCAATAGAAATAACATTATTCATAACTGGTGCCATTTCTCCAACTCTGCTTGTGGCCCCTTTGCACCAATGTTTATCCCACATGTCACAAATAATAATTGCTGTCTCTTTACCATTCCATTCCTGAATGTCGTTCACAATCATACTAGCTCCTTCATCCAAATCAGAAGGAATTCGTTTTTGAAGTGACACTTTTATTGTTGGTACAGTTGTTTTGTTTTGTGCCTGAACCGAAGGCGCAATCAGAAAAATTGATAACATGATTATCGAAAAATAGTTTGACATTTTAGTTTTCATTTTATATAACGCTTATAAGTTTGTGAAATATTCATTTAAACCCAGAATACCGGTGTAAGAAATTACCAGAGAGAAAGCCAGTGCAGCAAAAAGTGCAACATTTAAAAACAGGCTGGCTTTATGTTTACCCATTAACGATTGGCGATTAATTAAAATAATGATACCTGTAATAACCACTGGTAAAATAAAGACGCTGGCAACCTGTGTGGCAATTTGAGCCATAATTGGATTAACTCCAAAAATAGGGACAATAAGTCCGACCAAACAAGCTGTTGCCGCAAGTATCTTAAAAGTTGGAGATTTAACATCCATTTTCCCTTGTTTATAATCGCCTATCAATAATGGAAGAACCATTAATATCGGGAAAATTGAGGAAAGCCCGGCACTCATTGCACCAAACATAAATATAGCCACAGTAAATTTTCCAGCAACAGGTTCAAGTGCATAAACCATGTCCAGTACTTTTGTCACAACTTTGCCTTCATGAAAAAGTGCTCCGGTAGCAGCAATCATAATTGTTGCACTTATTACAAATAGTAGTATTGCTGAAGTTAATGCATCGCGTTTTTGTTCTTTCAAACGTGTTTTATCCCATCCTTTTTCCTTTACAATAAGCGGACGAATAATAAATGTTGGAGCGGCCATGGTTGTTCCAACAAAGGCGGCAACCATCAAATTTCCGCCGGGAGGAATGCTGGGAATAAAACCTCTTGCGATTTCAGCAGCTGAGGGAAGTACCATAAACATAGACAGAATAAAGGAAAGTCCCATCAGTGTAACAAAGATTACGAGTACTTTTTCAAAAAAGGAATATTTACCGACCAATAAAAAGGAAAACATTATAATAATTAAAGCAATAGCAATTCCCAAAACGGCCCAATAATTGCTTTCGTTTAAACCGGGGAAGAACAACCTGGCAACTTCGTAAATGGCGTTACTTGTTAATCCGAGTAATCCGGATAAAGCACTCCACTGCCCCATAACTACTCCGACAATGGTAAGGATAGCCCACAGTTTACCCCATTTTAATTTATTCCTGAAACTGTTAATTGCTGTGTTGCCTGTAACTGCAGCAAAACGTCCGTACGATTCCATTAATATCCAGGCAAAAAATGCACTTAAGAAAAGTACCCATAATAATTGTAGTCCGTACTGACTCCCAGATTTAATCATGGACGTAACACTGCCTGTACCAATTGTATATCCAATACAGAATATTCCAGGTCCGACAGAAAGCAAAAGAAGCCACAATCGTTTAAATATATTTATTCTCATACCTATATAATTATGAATTGCTATTTATGCGTCCATCAAAATCGTCACTTCCATGCTCTGGTTTTAAGGGAAACTTTATTGGCATATTATCTCTTGAAGATCGATAAATAGCAGTAAATAATTCAACTGTTTTACGCCCCTCTTCTCCGGTCACCAAAGGATCACGATCTTCATTCATTGCATTAATATAATCTTCAATCTGACGTTCCATATAATAAACGGTTGCATCAATTTCATTAAAAAGACTACTGTCTTCCTCAATCCATTTATCCAGAAGTTTTTCTTCTCCCGGAACACTCCACAAATCATTTACCGGTGGTTCCAAAACACTGCTCATACCAGCTATAAACATGGCACCTCCATCGGTTTGTACGCCAACAGATGCTCCGTTTTCTCCGTGAACCTGAACTTTACCATAAATTCCGGGCTTTTGCGAATTGCTGACAATTATATTTCCGATGGCACCTGATTTGAATTTTACAATTGCAAGTGCAGTGTCTTCAACTTCAATATAAGGATGATTCAGGTTTCGTTGAACACCATATACTTCGTCAATATCACCCATATACCATTGAAAAATATCAAGCTGGTGCGGTGCCTGATTTACCAAAACACCACCGCCTTCCATTTCCCAGGTTCCACGCCATTCATCAGAATCGTAATAACCCTGACCTCTCCAGCCTAGCATATTGATTGTCCCAAAAGCTGGTTTCCCAATCTTGCCATCATCAATTGCTTTCTTTACCCGGCTAACCGGAGCATACCATCTCCGTTGACTAATTACGCCCAATTTAACTTCGGACTCCTTGCAGGCAGTAATCATCTCATCACAATCTTCGAGAGATGATGCCAAAGGTTTTTCAACCAGAATATGAGCTCCGGCTTTAGCAGCTTCAATGGTTGGCTCTTTATGAAAAGGGTGTGGTGTACAAACAATAACCAGATCAATTGACGAGTCAATTACCATTCTGGTAATATCTGTGTACGCTTTCACATTATATTGTTTCACAAATTTTTCAACACTAGATATTGAACGACTCCAAACCGCAGTTAGTTCCGCATGCTCTAAATTGTTAATAGCTTGTGCATGCAAATGGGCAACTTTCCCACAACCAATAATTCCGATTTTATATTTTACTGTCATGCGTGATGTATTAAGGTACAAGAATTACTTTATTTAAACCTTCTTCTTTTTGATACAATCGTTGAAACCATTGAGCTCCTTCACTCAATGGAGCAACTTTACTAATCAATGGCTTAACATCAACTATTCCTTTTTGCATCATGGAAAGTACTTCTTCGTATTCGCCACAAATGGCACAACTACCCTGAACACGAATCTGTTTTGTTACAATTTGTTGCAGTGGAAATTCTGCTTTAGCAGATAAATTTCCAACCATAGTAACAGAACCTCCTTTTCGTGTATTGGATATTGCGGTGTTTATTGCAGCTGAAACACCAACAACCTCAACAGCCAAATCTACTCCCCGTCCGTTGGTAGAAACCAAAACAATGTCATTAACATCCTCAGTTAGAGGATTTATAAACAGATCTGCCCCAAACTCCTTTGCCATTCCTGCTTTAGTATTGTCCGTATCAACTGCAATGATATTACCAGCACCTGCAATTTTCAGAAGTTTGATTACAAAACATCCAATCATTCCTGCTCCTACTACCATAACATTATCTCCCATTGAGAATGTTGACACATTCAAAGCGTGTGCTGCCACTGCGACGGGCTCAACCATGGCTGCTTCCTCATATGAAACCTGATCTGGTATTTTGTACAAAATATGTGAAGGAACAACAACATATTCAGCAAATGCCCCATGGCGTGTATACTCATCGGGAGAAACACCCAAAACCATTCTATTATCACTAAGATTGTATTGACCTTTTAGAGTGTACCAATCATTTAGAGGATAAATGGTTGAATCAAAAGTCACTCGATCTCCTACATACCAATTTGCAACATTACCTCCAGTTTCAACTATTTCTCCAGAAGCCTCATGCCCCATTATAATAGGTGGTTGTCGCCTGCCAGTACTACCATCCATCCCATGTACATCGCTACCGCATATTCCACAGGCCTTAACTTTTATTAAAACTTCGTTTTGTTTTATTTTAGGATCATCAAAATCCTTAAATACTAATTTATTGTATTCTTCCAATATTAGTGCTTTCATAATTACTTATAGTTCATCCTACATATTTATTAGGTAAATTTTTCATGTTCTTAACTCTTTATTTCTTGAAAACTTAATTCTGTAAATGACAGGTGTTCTTTCATAACTTTTCTAACTTCATAATCATTCTGTTCTTCGATTAAGCGATAAATCTTACTATGAAATTTAAGTGTATTTCCCCTTTTATATCCTGTCTTACCATAAACAAAATCTACAAACCTGGGCATTAGAGAATAGATCGGATTCATCACAACTGAAACTGAGAAATTATGTGTTGCCTCTGCAATTAATTTATGAAATTTATTATCCTCCAATGCTTCCTTTTTAAGAGCACCAGCCGGACAATTCTTCATTGATTCAATAGATTTCTTCAAAAGTCTCAAATCCTCGTCAGTTCTATTTAAACTTGCCATAGCAGCAATTTCAGGCTCAAACATTTGCCTTAAGCGGATAACCTGCAATAAATTATCTTTGGAGGTATTCATCTCCAGAAATAAATTTACACTTGAAACAGCTTGATTAAGTGAAAATTCATTAACAAACATTCCCCTTCCTTTTTCAATTCGAATCAATCCTTTAGAGTTTAAGCTTCGCAATGCCTCCCTTAAAGCGTTGCGACTAACACCATATGATTTACTTAATTCAATCTCTGTAGGTAGTTTTTCTCCTGCTTTTAGCTTTTTAATCCGAATAGCACCTTCTATTTCCTCTTCTATACGTTGACTTAAAGACTTGGTATCACCTATTTTATTATACATATTTATTTGTAATACATCCTATATATGCAAAGGTACTATTTTATTTTGAAGATAAAAGCAATACAACACCACTTTAAAGTTTTTTTTTAAAGCCGTCACAATTTTTCATCATAATTGTAAGAACCTTAGCTTCCAGCTATTTGTTGCATATCCAGTTGCATCTTTTTTGAAAAACTGGTTTTGGAGAAAGCGCAAGAAGACAAGACCAAGAAGAGGATCTTTGTATTCAGCTGCAGTAAGTGACGAACCTTCCCTAAGAGCGTCTGCTGCAGACCATAACTCACCTTCAATTTCTTTAATACGTATTTGATCCATTAGTTGAGAGATTTCAAATAATTAAGTGTATGAATTTATTAATTTAGATTCTTATGGCAAGTTGGAAAACTCATAAATGTGATTCTTGTCACTATTCATTTGTTGGCTCTGGAAAACCAGATGCCTTGATGATGGGTCCAACAATTCCTGTAGTATGCCTTAAATGCAATGAGATCTACGATAGAATAATACACTCACCAATAGGAGAACAACTTAATGGGAAATGTGAAGAGTGTGGCAGTAAAAAATACACTGAGTGGGACTACGAATCAAAGAAATGTCCGCAATGTAAGGATGGAGTTATTGAAGAGGATGATGATGGGTTTGTAATTATGGCTGATTAGGAAAAAGATGGTATGCCGCTGTCCCATGCCCTCAAGGCTAAGGGACAAGCGGCACATGTAACTTGCCTATTTTCATTTCTCCACCAAAACACATACATTGCAGTAACTATTGAGATTTTGTAAATGATCCTAATGGTTGTTATTCTTTGATAAGACTTGTGTGCAAATAGTGTGCAAGTGAGGAAATAAAAAAGGGACTACATTGCTGTAATCCCTTGTTATAACTGTGACCTCGGAGAGATTCAAACTCCCAACCTCTTGAGCCGTAATCAAGTGCACTATTCAGTTATGCTACGAGGCCTTATAGTTCTACTTAAATAAGTTGGATCAAAGCTTTAAGCGGTTTATATCCCGTTAAAAACCCAAAACCTAAGTGACTTATTGAGTCTAGACTGCAAATATACTTTTTTTAAAAAATATTTAGTCCGTGTTTTCTCGAGGATGTTTGAACTTTTTTTAAGCTTTATTTATATAAATATCCTTTATGAGATTTTGTATATTATTTATCCCTTTAATGGACAACATAATGGTTGCCCAAATAGTTTGTAATTTAATGTCAAAATTAACCGCCATGTTTTATCAACTGAACAAAAGCCCTTTTATTCCGATTTTATTGTTAGTTATCTTAGGATGTGTCGAATCTAAGAAAAATAAAACTTACCAAACCCTTTGGTATGATGAAGCAGCAACGGTTTGGGAAGAGGCGCTCCCGCTCGGAAACGGGAGGTTGGGTGTTATGGTTTTTGGCCATCCAAGGAGTGATCGGATTCAATTAAACGATGATTCGCTTTGGCCTTATGATCTTCAGTGGGAACATCCACCGGGAGGGCCTAACGAATTAAAATCCATTCGTGAAATTCTTTTACAAGGAGATGCCAAATCGGCAGATTCTTTGATGGTTCACTATTTTTCCAACAAGTCCATCACCCGTTCGCACCAAACTTTGGGGGACTTATATCTAAACTGGGAGCATCGTGATGTTTCAGATTACAAACGTTCCTTGGATCTAAGCACTGCTATTACACATACCAACTATAAAGTAGAGGGGCATGAAGTTAAGCAAAAGGTTTTTGTTTCTCACCCCCACCAAACCATGGTCATCAACCTCAGCTCTGATCATCCGAAGGGGTTGAATGGAAATATCAGATTGGATCGTCCCTTGGATGAGGGAGAAAAAACAGTAACTGTCAAAAGCTTTGATCAACAGATCATCATGCAAGGAGAGGTCACTCAGCGCGCGGGTAAATTCAAATCTGAGCCTTATCCCATATTGTTGGGAGTTAAATTTGAAACCCGACTTTCCGCCCAGTATACAGGAGGAGAGATTATATCCGTTGACGATGGACTAGCTCTAGCCGGAGTTAAGAAACTCACCCTTTTTATTGCAAGTAATTCGGATTACTATACTCCTCAGTATGCGGAAAAAAATGATAAAGAACTCAAAAAAGTACAGGCAACTACTTTGGAAGAGATTGAACACTTGCACATCAAAGACCATCAATCTTATTTTAACAGAACCCAATTTGAGTTGGCCGGTGACAAGGCGTTGCCGCTTCTTACTACCGACCAAAGATTGGAAAGGGTAAAAGCAGATTCATTGGATCCGGGGCTGAGTCAGCTTTTGTTTGACTATGGTCGTTACTTGCTTATCGGATCTTCACGACCCGATACCCAACCTGCTAATCTTCAGGGCTTGTGGAACAAACACATCAATGCCCCTTGGAATGCCGATTATCATCTGAATATTAACTTACAGATGAACTATTGGTTGGCCAATTTGACAGGGCTTCACGAATTGAATGAACCTTTGTTTGATTATACGGATCGATTGGTGGAGAGTGGTATGATCACAGCCCAAAAGAATTTTGGAATGCGAGGCAGCGTCTTTCCGCATGCCACAGACCTATGGGTGCCTTCGTGGCTCAGAGCAGCAACGGCCTATTGGGGCGTTTCGTTCGGGGCAGGGGGGTGGATGATGCAACATTATTGGTATCATTATCAATTTACAAAGGATGAGAAATTCCTCAGAGAGCGTGCATATCCGGCTATGGAACAAGTCGCGCTATTTTACTCGGATTGGTTGGTGGAAGACCCCAGAGATCAAACTTTAATCTCTGTTCCTTCTTCTTCCCCGGAGAATAGGTACATCAACGAAAAAGGCCAAAAGGTTGCCCTTTGCAGGGGAAGTGCAATGGATCAACAGGTGATCTATGAGATTTTTACCAATTTGCTCGAAGCTAGTAAAATTTTAAAAATCAAAAGTGAATTGACTGCAAAAATCAGTGACCAACTCCAAAAACTTCGCCCCGGATTTGTTTTGGGAAAAGAGGGAAGAATCCTTGAATGGGATAGAGAATACGATGAGCCCGAGCCCGGACACAGGCATATGTCTCATCTTTACGGCTTTCATCCCGGAGATCAGATCTCCAAAGACGAACAGCCCGAAATCTTTCAGGCCGTAAGAAAAACCCTTGATTACCGCTTGGATCACGGTGGTGCAGGAACAGGATGGAGCAGGGCCTGGCTCATCAATTGCTCTGCACGTTTGATGGACGGAGAAATGGCTCATAAACACATTCAACTCCTGTTTCAAAAATCGATGTTTAAAAATCTTTTTGATGCACATCCTCCTTTTCAGATCGACGGAAACTTTGGATATACCTCGGGGGTGGTGGAAATGCTGCTACAATCGCATGAAGATCGTGGTATCCGGCTTTTACCGGCTTTACCCAAAGCTTGGGAGAGCGGATATATTAAAGGGCTTACTGCCAGAGGAAATATTACGGTAGATATGGAATGGAGTGAAGGTGTGCTGAGGCAACTTACCGTTAATTCCTTAAAAGATCAATCTGCTACTTTTATTTATCGGGATCATGTTTACGAGTTTGATCTTAAAAAGGAGAAACCTTTTGTTTTTCAATTCAAATGACTCGGAAGTGATTTTGATAAAAAAAAATTTAGCTAATAATACCATACAATAACATTTAATTCCTATACACTATATTTGCTCAAATTTAATTTATGGCTTTTCTAGCAGTTGCGGTTGGTATATTTCTGTTGATTAAAGGAGGAGACTGGCTGATGCGTGCTGCTGTTGCCCTTTCACTGCGTTTTTCCATCCCCAAGATCGTTATTGGAATGACGGTTGTATCTTTTGCCACTTCGGCCCCTGAATTGATTGTTAGTGTTCAGTCTGCACTAACTGGGCATCCTGATTTGGCCTTAGGAAATGTGGTGGGTTCAAACATTGCTAACCTGGGATTTGTATTGGCCATTACCATCATGATTTCTCCCATCGACGTTACTCCAAGTTTTTACAGAACGGATTGGCCCATGATGATTTTCGCCTCATTGCTTTTTTACTTTTTTTTAGTGCTGGATTATCAGTTGGTGGCCTATGAGGGAGCCATACTATTTGTTTTACTTTTATGCTTTATGGTTTATTTGATCAAGTTTCAAAAGCAAGCTGTTTTGGATGAGGCTCCGGAAGATGTCGAGGCTCTGGAGTTATCAAAGACGATGACTTACCTAGTTTTGGGTGGTTTTTCACTTTGGTTGGGATCAGAGACTTTGATCAAGGGAGCAGTGAGTTTGGCTCAAAACCTTGGGGTAAGTGAACGAATCATTAGTGTATCCATAGTTTCTGTAGGAACTAGTATCCCAGAGCTTTCCGCTTCCATCGTTGCCATTATCAATAAAGAAAAAGCCATCTCCCTAGGGAACCTCATTGGTTCCAATATTTTCAACATCTTGGCTGTCATGGGAATTACTGCTATGATTCATCCAGTGGCGGTCGAAGACACCGGATTGTTAAGCAATGATATCTGGTGGATGTTTGGGATTTCTCTTTTGATCCTTCCTTTGGTGTTTTTTCCCAAAGGCGCCCGATTGGGTTGGATCGATGGCTTGATATTGATAACCCTCTACTGTATTTTTATTTTACCCTTATTCATGTAAAGTAAAAATCCCGCTGTAAAAGCGGGATTTTTACATGTCAAATATTCAGCGATTTAAATAAATATAGTAGTATCAAACATTAGCTGACTTGACAGTTTTGATGATTCTACTTGCAATTTTATAAGGATCCCCGTTGGAGGCAGGTCTTCTGTCTTCCAACCATCCTTTCCATCCTTTTTCGACAGTCATGATCGGTATTCTGATAGAAGCTCCACGGTCAGACACACCAAAGCTAAACTCGTCAATGGATTGTGTTTCGTGATCTCCGGTAAGACGTTGGTCATTGAATGCACCGTAAACCTCGATGTGTTCTTTAACCACAGGACGGAAAGCCTCACATATTTTTTCGTAAATTTCTTTGGAACCACAAGTTCTCAATATTTCATTGGAGAAGTTGGCGTGCATACCTGAACCATTCCAGTCGGTAGCTCCAAGGGGTTTGGGGTGCCAGTTGATGGCCAATCCGTATTTTTCACCCAAACGTTCCAATAGGTATCTGGAAATCCAGATCTGGTCTCCGGCATCTTTTGCTCCTTTGGAGAAACACTGATATTCCCACTGACCTGATGCAACTTCTGCATTGATTCCTTCTACGTTGATACCGGCCTCAAGACATTGCTCTAGATGTTCTTCTATCATTTCTCTTCCAAAAGCATTTTTAGCCCCTGCAGAACAGTAAAACTGTCCCTGAGGAGTTTGATCCTTGGGAAAGCCCAAAGGAAGGTTTGTCTCAGGATCCCATAGGAAATATTCTTGTTCAAATCCAAACCAGAAATCGTCATCGTCATCATCTATGGTGGCTCTACCGTTAGAGACATGAGGGGTTCCGTCAGCATTTAAAACTTCAGTCATTACCAGAAATCCATTTTTTCGATCTGGATCGGGGTAAAGTGCAACAGGTTTTAAAAGACAATCTGAGGAATTTCCTTCAGCTTGTCGAGTTGAAGAACCATCGAAGGACCAAAGAGGACAATCTTCTAGCGTCCCGCCAAAGTCACTTACAATTTTCGTTTTGCTACGTAAACTGGCGGTCGGCTCATAACCGTCCAACCAGATGTATTCCAATTTAGACTTAATCATATAATAAATTTTGTGTTTCAATCCATAAAAATAGAATTTCTTCCCAATACCACCCCTTTTTGGGGTGTGAATTATAAAAATCATAATTCATTTTTATGAAGACACTAATTTTTTTGGGGTAAATTTTCAATTTCATAAATTTTAGGGACACTTATCTAAATTTTTTCATTTATAAATTATCTTTGTTTTAGTTTCCAAAATGCTTCACTAATGAATTACCTAAGAAAAAAAAGTCTAGAAAATCTTTTTGACAAACAGCCCCGATCGTTCGAAAACGATCAAAAATATTCTTCTTTATTTGCCAGCAATGTATTTACCGATGCCGTACTTGAACAATACGTCAACAAAGAAACATTCAATCAGGTAGTTCAAGCAGTAAATAAAGGATCAAAAATCAATCGAACTTATGCAGATCAAATTGCTGCTTCGCTAAAAGCCTGGGCATTGTCCAAAGGTGCTACCCATTATTCCCATTGGTTTCAGCCTTTGACCGGTGGTACGGCAGAGAAACACGATGCCTTTTTTGACCTGCAATCTTCGGGTAAACCCATTGAAAACTTTGATGGCAGTCAATTGGTTCAGCAGGAACCGGACGCCTCCAGTTTCCCCAGTGGTGGGATCAGAAACACTTTCGAAGCCCGAGGCTATACTGCTTGGGATCCCACCTCTCCTGCTTTTATACTCGATAAGACACTTTGTATTCCTACGATTTTTGTTTCCTATACCGGAGAAGCATTGGATTATAAAACCCCATTGCTCAAATCTATTCAAACTCTGGACAATGCTGCTACAGAAATTTGTAAATACTTTGATAAAAACGTAACCAAGGTCAGTGCTACTCTGGGTTGGGAGCAAGAGTATTTTTTGGTGGACAAGTCATTGGCAGCCTCTCGACCCGATTTAATCATTACCGGCAGAACACTTTTTGGACATCAGCCCTCCAAAGGTCAACAATTGGATGATCACTATTTTGGTTCCATTCCACCCCGTGTGATCGCTTATATGAAAGAATTGGAGCATTCAGCCATTCAGTTGGGCATTCCCCTGAAAACCCGTCACAATGAAGTTGCTCCGGGTCAATTTGAGCTGGCACCCATTTATGAAGAGGCCAACCTGTCGGTTGATCATAATTCTTTGGTCATGGATTTGATGAGTAAAATAGCGTCAAAACACGATTTTATGGTCTTGTTTCATGAAAAGCCTTTTGAAGGAATCAACGGATCAGGTAAACACAACAATTGGTCACTGTCTACCAATACCGGGGTCAACTTGTTGAGTCCCGGTAAAACCCCCATGAGTAACCTTCAGTTCCTGACCTTTTTTATCAATACCATTGCTGCTGTTTTGTCCCATGAGGCCTTGATGAGGGCTTCGATTGCTAGTGCCAGCAACGACTTTAGGCTGGGCTCCAATGAGGCACCTCCTCCCATACTCTCTGTTTTTATTGGGAAACAACTTACGGCTGTTTTGGATGACTTGGAAAATGTTTCTAAAGGAAAACTATCTCCGGAGGAAAAAACAGACCTCAAGCTCAATGTCATTGGTAAAATTCCGGAAATCCTATTGGACAATACCGATCGAAACCGGACATCTCCTTTTGCATTTACAGGAAATAAATTCGAATTCAGAGCAGTGGGCTCTAAGTCAAATTGTGCCAAGTCGATTACCGTTCTCAATGCTGCAGTGGCCCAGCAGTTGGCAAAATTCGGCAATGAGGTCGAAGATTTGATCGAGAAAAAGGACATGAAAAAAGATGATGCCATTTTCAATGCTTTGAGAGACAATCTAAAAGGCATAAAGAATATCCTTTTTGAAGGAGACGGCTATAGCGATTCATGGATTAATGAAGCGCAAAAGCGCGGATTGAGTCACAACCGAAATACTCCAGAAGCCTTGACAGCCTTCATCGCCAAAAAAAGTATCGCACTTTTTGAACAAACAAATGTACTTTCCGAACGAGAGGTAATGGCCAGGTACATTGTAGATCTTAAGGAATACATTATGCGGATTCAAATCGAGTCCAGAACACTGGGAGATATTGCCCGTAATCATATCATACCCACCTGCATCAAATATCAAAATTTACTGATTGATAACGTAAAAGGTCTAAAAGAAATATATGGCAATGATTTCCAAAAACACGCGGAGGTTCAGTTAAAAATCATTGAACGTATTTCGGGACACATAGATGAAATCAACAAGGGTATTATACAAATGGTCGAAACCCGAAAGACCTTGGATAAAATCGAAGATGAATTTAAAAAAGCTTATGCCTACTGTGAAAATGTTTTACCATTTTTAAATGACATCAGATATCACTGTGACAAGTTAGAGTTGGTAGTAGATGACGACCTATGGCCCTTGGCCAAATACCGAGAACTCCTGTTTTGTCGCTGATAAAAAAAATATTGAAGCCTTATGGGTTGGTGGAATAGTGTTAAATTTGAATTCTAATCAAAACAATGACATACAAAAGGTATAACCTTAGGGGTGTTTCTTCACAAAAAGAGGATGTTCACAATGCCATAAAAAATATAGACAAAGGCCTTTTTCCAAAGGCATTTTGCAAAGTTGTACCTGATTTTTTGACGGGCAGTGAGGCGTATTGTTTGGTAATGCATGCCGACGGAGCGGGAACCAAAAGCTCTCTTGCCTATGCCTACTGGAAAGAGACCGGAGATCTATCGGTGTGGAAAGGCATTGCCCAAGATGCGTTGATCATGAATATTGATGATCTGCTCTGTGTTGGGGTGACCAATGATATCTTGTTGTCCTCAACCATTGGGAGAAACAAAAATAAAATTTCCGCCCAAGTGCTTGCTGCAATCATTAATGGCACGGAGGAACTCTTGGCCAATTTGGCGCAACTGGGTGTGAAAATTCACAGTACTGGTGGAGAAACCGCAGATGTAGGGGATTTGGTAAAGACTATTATTGTTGATTCCACTGTTACCGCCAGAATCAAAAGAAGTGAGGTCATTGACAATGCAAATATTCAGGCAGGCGATGTGATTGTGGGCTTGGCCTCTTTTGGCCAGGCTACCTATGAGGATCAATACAACGGAGGGATGGGGAGCAATGGTTTGACCTCGGCAAGACACGATGTATTTGGTGCTGATCTCAAAGAAAAATACCCTGAAACCTTTGACAATGACCTACCCAATGATTTGATTTACTCCGGTTCCAAAGAATTAACAGACCCTACCGATACTCCTTTGGATGTTGGGCAATTGGTTTTATCACCCACCAGGACCTACGCCCCTGTGATTAAAAAGATATTCGACAACCTTGATCGAAAAGAGATTCATGGGATGGTACATTGCAGTGGAGGTGCACAAACCAAAATTTTACATTTTATCGACCAGTTGCACGTGGTCAAAGACAATCTCTTTGAATGTCCTCCATTGTTTGAGATGATCCAAAAGGAATCGGGAACCCGTTGGAAAGAAATGTATGAGGTTTTTAATATGGGGCATCGAATGGAGATTTATTTATCCGAATCCCAAGCTCAGAAGGTAATAGACATTACAGAGTCTTTCAATATCGAAGCCCGAATTGTAGGCAGGGTCGAAGCATCTACTGAAAAAAAGTTGACTATCCAGTCGCCGCAAGGTATTTTTCAGTATTAATCGTTTATCTTAGTGTTCCTTTGTGGAGCCAATTAGATGAAAAAAATCATTTTTCTTACTTTTTTTATTTTCAAAGCTGTTGTCGCTCAAGAGCGTGATGCATTGTTGGAAAGTTTGTTTGAGGAAGAAATGACGATGGAAGAACAATTGCTGCCACAAAAAATGATTTTTACCCAATCTCTTTTATGGGGGAAAAACGGTCTTTTTCGTAAAACCGGTATTTCAAAACTTTCACTTGAACAAAGGGAAAAGGAGTTGAAAGTCAGGAATGTTATGCTTAAATCCCATCAAATTATTGGCTATTTGACATTGGCCGGAATGGTGGCCCAGGGGATCATGGGAGGTAAGCTATATAATGGGGATTATGATCTTTATAATGCTCACAAAACTTTGGGACAGTGGGTTACGGCTTCCTATTTTACCGGTGCCGGACTCTCTCTTTTCGCTCCTCCGCCCTTGGTCAGAAAAAAAGTAAAAGGTTTTAATTCCATCAAAGCGCACAAATGGCTGGCTTATATTCATTTTTCGGGTATGATTGCGACCAATGCCTGGTCTAAAGAGGATAGTGATTGGCACAAGTATGCTGCCTATACTACCTTTGCTAGCTATGCCACTGCCGTATTGGTTTTTAAATTTTAAGACATATGAAAAGATTATTGTGTAGTATTGTTCTTCTGTTTTGTTGGGTCTCTCAGGCGCAGGAAAGATGGGTGTTGGATTCCAAAAGTTCATTCATAACCTATGAGGCATACCACTTTTTACACGACTGGTCGGGTACCAATCAAAATGTAAAGGGCTTGATGATTGAAGATCAAGGTGCTTTTCAAAAAATAGCCATTGCCATGTATGTCAGGGATTTTGACAGTAAAAACAGCAACAGAGACAACAATGCATTGGAAATATTGGAGGTTTTGCAGTTTCCCAAAATTGAATTTTTTTCGGATCAGATTGAAAAGAAAGATAATGAGGTAAAATTTGCTGGGGGATTAAACTTCCACGGAATTGAATTGAGTAAGGATATCCTTGCACAGGCCAAGCTAAATCAAAACAATCTTGTGTTGAAGGGCAGCTTTGATTTGACCCTTTCTGACTTTAAAGTTCCATTGCCCTCATTTATGTTGAGAAAAATGGAGGATGAAATAGCCATTAAATACCAGTTGTATTTTCAGAAGCTTGAAAGATAGATTTAAAACTTTAAATTTGTGAACTACCCTGTTCTCTCAAAATGATAGAAAAACTAGAGATTGTCCAACAAAGATTTATCGAGGTATCTGATTTGATTATTCAGCCAGACATTATCGCAGACCAAAAGCGATACGTTCAACTCAATAAAGAATACAAGGATTTGAACAAGATTGTTGCCAAAGGAGAGGTCTATAAATCAATCCTATCCAACATAGAGGAAGCAGAAACCATGATCAAAGAGGAGACGGATCCTGAAATGATCGATATGGCTAAAATGCAGTTGGAAGAAGCCAAAGAACAACTCCCCGAGTTGGAGGAAGAAATTAGTTTTTTACTGATTCCCAAAGACCCTGAGGATGGAAAGAATGTTGTGGTTGAGATTCGAGCGGGAACGGGAGGCGACGAAGCCAGTATTTTTGCCGGTGATCTTTATCGCATGTATACCAAATACTCCCAGGATCAAGGTTGGAAGGTGAGTTTTGTGGATGCCAACGAGGGTACTGCCGGAGGATTTAAGGAAGTCATTTTTGAAGTTTCAGGAGAGGAAGTTTATGGAACCATGAAATACGAATCCGGGGTACACAGGGTACAACGGGTGCCGCAAACCGAAACCCAAGGTAGGGTCCATACCTCAGCCGCCACTGTGATGGTTTTGCCCGAGGCCGAGGAATTCGATGTTGAAGTCAATATGAACGATGTAAGGGTAGATTATTTTTGTTCTTCCGGTCCGGGGGGGCAATCGGTCAATACGACCTATTCTGCTGTAAGGCTAACCCACGAGCCTACGGGAATTGTTGCCCAATGTCAGGATCAAAAGTCACAACACAAAAACAAAGAAAAAGCCCTAAAGGTATTGCGCTCCCGACTCTATGAATTGGAACTCCAAAAAAAATTAGATCAAGATTCCGAAAAGAGAAATTCACTGGTTTCTTCTGGAGATCGCTCAGCAAAGATCAGAACCTATAATTACCCCCAAGGGAGGGTAACGGATCACCGCATTGGTTTAACCTTATATGATCTTCAAAACATCATCAATGGTGATATCCAAAAATTGGTCTATGAACTCAAGCTTTATCAGAACACTCAAAAACTGAAGGAGGCAGGAGAGACTCTATGATGCAGTTATTACTTTTAGAGCAAATCAAGAGCAAAAAGTCTTTTTTGTGTGTGGGCTTGGATGTGGATCAGGATCGTATTCCATACGATCTGAAAGATGAACCGGATGCGATTTTTACCTTTTGTAAGAAAATTATTGAGGCTACCGCACCCTATTGTATTGCCTATAAACCCAACATCGCCTTTTTTGAGACCTATGGATTGGAGGGGTGGAAATCCCTTGAAAAAGTAATGGATTTTCTAAACCAACACTATCCCGAAATATTTACCATTGCCGATGCCAAAAGGGCAGACATAGGCAATACCTCGAAGCGATATGCGAAGGCCTATTTCGAACAGTTAGAATTTGATTCGGTTACCATTGCACCCTATATGGGTAAAGATTCGGTTGAACCTTTTTTAGAGTACAAGGGAAAGTACGCCATATTATTGGCCTTGACTTCCAATGAAGGGGCCTCGGATTTTCAATTGCTCAATGCAGAAGGAAAACCCTTGTATGAGCAGGTCATTGAGCGGTCAAAAAAATGGCAAAACGCTGATCGATTGATGTATGTGGTAGGGGCCACTAAGGCAAAAGCACTGCAAAAAATAAGAACATTGATCCCCGATTCTTTTATATTGATTCCTGGGGTAGGGGCCCAAGGAGGAAGTTTGGAAGAGGTGGCGGTTAATGGACTGAATGATACATGTGGGTTGCTGGTCAATTCATCAAGGGGAATCCTATACGCTTCTTCGGGAAGTGATTTTGATCAAGTAGCCGGTAATGTGGCCAAAGAATTACAGGAACAAATGGCTTTTCACCTCCGTCAAAAAGGGATTATATAATGTTGCATCACAGTATTTATAAGGCTAAAAAAGAAAATGCAATTTGGATAACGTTTATTCATGGGGCAGGGGGGAGCAGTGCCATTTGGTTTAAGCAAATTCGATTTTTCTCAAAGAATTTCAATCTTTTACTGATCGACCTGCGGGGTCATGGTGCTTCTAAAGATTTGATCCAAAACCCATTTAAAACCAAGTATTCTTTTGAGTCCATAGCCGAGGATATTTTCGAAGTAATGGATCATGTAAAAATAGAAAAATCCCATTTTGTAGGGATCTCTCTGGGGACTATTCTAATCCGTCAGCTGGCCGAAATGCAGCCCAAGCGTGTGTACAAAATGATTATGGGAGGTGCAATATTGGAGTTGAATTTAAGGTCAAGGATACTCATGTATTTTGGTAATGCCACCAAATCTGTTTTGCCTTATATGTGGTTGTATCGTTTTTTTGCTTTTATCATCATGCCTAATAGAAACCATAAAGAGTCCCGTATTTTGTTTATACGCGAAGCCAAAAAACTCTACCAAAAGGAGTTTATCCGATGGTTTAAACTTACCTCAGAGATCATCCCCAAGTTGAGGATTTTTAGAAAAGTTACGGTGGATATTCCCACGCTCTACATTATGGGTGATCAAGACTATATGTTTCTCCCCTCCGTTCAGAAGGTAACAGAAAGCCACCCCCTATCTCAGCTATTGGTGCTCGAAGAATGTGGGCATGTGGTCAATGTGGAAAAGCCCAGAAAATTTAACGATGGAATGCTGTCGTTCTTAGAAGATAAAGTTTAAGAAAAGACAACAGTCTTGTTTCCATAGACCATTACTTTCCGATTGACATGTAATTTGAGTGCACGAAGCAGAACGATTCGCTCCAAGTCTCTTCCTTTTTCAATAAAATCTGCAATAGAGTTTAAGTGGGTAACCCGAGCAATGTCTTGCTCGATGATGGGGCCTGCATCCAATTCTTCGGTAACATAGTGACTGGTAGCTCCAATGATTTTTACGCCACGGGCAAATGCCGAGTGGTAGGGTTTGGCTCCGGGGAAAGCGGGCAAGAAAGAATGGTGGATGTTGATGATTTTGTGAGTGTAGTGGTCAATGAGCGTTGGAGAAACAATCTGCATGTAACGGGCCAAAACGATAAAATCTACCTGATGTTCTTTGAGTAATGCCAATTGTTTTGCCTCAGCCTCGGGCTTGTTGTCTTTGTTTACAGGGATGTGATAAAAGGGGATGTCAAAGCGTTTGGCAATGATTTCAAGATCGGGGTGATTGCTCAAAATAAAAGGAATCTCTGCGGTCAACTCTCCCGATTGTTGTTTGGCCAGTATATCGTATAGACAGTGGTCATATTTGGAAACAAAAACGGCCATCTTTGGTTTGTGATTTTTCTGATAAAAATCACAATGAAGGGAAAAACGCTTCCCTAAGTCTTGGCGAAATCGATCTTTAAAATCTTGAAAGTCGAAATTATTACCATTTAAATCACATTCCACACGCATAAAAAATGCGGCATTGGGCCGATCTACATATTGGTCGATATAGGTGATGTTTCCTTGGTTTTGGTGTATGAAGTTCGTCACTGCTGCAATGATTCCTTTTTGGTCAGTGCAGTACATCAACAAAGTGATCTGATTCATAAATATGTTTTTTTCAAAAATAGGGATTCGCCCGATTAGTGCAATAGATTCTAAGATTTAATTGGACTAAAGCAAAAAAGCCTCCATTCAATGGAGGCTTTTTCTCATTAATAATGGATGTGAACTATCCTTCGTTGATCCTAAAGTCAGCGTAAGCCTCCATTCCATGTTCTGAAAGGTCGAGACCGTTTATTTCTTCTCCCTTGTCGACTCTCAATCCAGTGGTTGCTTTGACGATCAGAAGTATGATGAAAGATGTGGCGACACAAAAAGCACCGACAATTCCGACACCGATCAATTGAACTAAAAATTGATCAAACCCTGCCATAGCTCCAAAGATTCCCACGGCTAGGGTTCCCCAAATACCGCAGATCAAGTGAACTGCAACAGCACCCACGGGATCGTCTAATTTAAGCTTGTCAATCAATGCGATACCCAATACAACTATAACACCTGCCATCGATCCAATAATGATGGCGTCGGTGGGACTCATTTGGTCTGCACCAGCAGTGATTCCAACCAATCCTCCCAAAACACCATTCATAAACATGGTCAAGTCGAAGTTTTTGTAGAGTAAGTTAGAAAAGAATGCAGCGGCAACACCCCCTGCAGCAGCAGCCAATGAAGTGGTGACCAAAGTCAAAGAAGTCAATTCCGGGTTAGCAGACAATACAGAACCTCCGTTAAATCCAAACCATCCTAGCCAAAGGATAAATACTCCTGCAGAAGCAATGGGTAGATTGTGTCCGGGTAGTGCTTTTGGCTTTCCGTCTTTGTCGAATTTACCAATTCTTGCTCCCAGCAGGTAGATGGTGATCAAAGCACCCCAACCTCCCACAGAGTGAACCAATGTTGAACCTGCAAAATCGTAGAATCCCAAAGCGTCGAGGAATCCACCACCCCATTTCCAAGCCCCTACAATAGGATAAATAAGTCCAACGTAGAGTACTGCAAAAAGCATAAATCCTGATAATTTGATACGTTCGGCAACTGCTCCGGAAACGATGGTAGCCGCTGTAGCTGCAAACATTCCCTGGAAAAGGAAATCGGTCCACCAGGTGTAACCTCCGTCAGCATATCCAAACCCCATACCTCCCTCGGGAGCTGAGATGCCAAAGCCTGCAAATTTGAGTATACCCATATCTCCGTCTTCAAAACCGGGGTACATGAGGTTGAAACCACCTATGCAATACAATAATAGCCCCACGGTGATTACAAAAAAGTTTTTAAATAAAATATTGATAGTGTTTTTTTGTCGGGTCAGTCCGATTTCCAAAAAAGAGAATCCCAAGTGCATAAAAAATACCAGGGCAGTACAGACCATCATCCATACATTATTTACTGTTAAAATTGTAGTTTCCATAATTATTTGTGTGTTAGTTTAATGATTCGTTTCCTTTTTCTCCGGTTCTGATTCTATAGGCTTCTTCAACGGGTAAAATGAATATTTTACCATCTCCCACTTTGTCTGTTGCGGCAGTTGAAATAATAGCGTTGATTGTTTTTTCTACAAAAGATTCGGAGACTACTATAGATAAGTACCTTCTTTGAATTTCGGTGGTGCTGTAAGAGATTCCTCGGTATACGTGCCCTTGTTTTTCATTTCCTACTCCAGTTACGTCCCAGTAGCTAAAGAAATTTACTTCAACACCGAGTAGGGCTTCTTTTACATCATCAAATTTTGATTTTCTGATGATTGCTTCGATTTTTTTCATGTTTATGGATGATTTAAATATTTGTTTTTGAAAATGCTTTTAAGATTTCTTTTTGTTAGAGTTAGATTTGGATGTTTTCTGTATCCAATTCTATTATTTTTTATTTATCAATCTTTTGATGATTTCAAAAAGATCTTAATGGTTTTATGAAACTAACCCCCCGTGGATTTAGCATCGGGGGGTTTGTATCATTAATGTTTGTTGAACTAAATCTGATGCCAAAGCATTGATTTAAAATGAGTAAATAGCAGCTACCAAAAAGGAAGATAAACTATCTGTTAAACCGTCTGCATCAGTATAAAATTTATCAGAGGCAGAATCGATTCTTATTTCTGGTTTGAAAATGAAATTGCCTGAGGAGTAGCTTCCGGTGATAGTGAAAGAAGTATTATCGCCGTCTCCGCTAATGTCTCCGATAGCACCAAGTCCATCCTCTGAGAAGGCTTCAAATCTTGCACCTAGGGCAAATGATTCTGAAAAGGTATATTGTGGATACAACGCAACTCCTGAGAATTCTACATCATCATCATCACTGTAAGTCGTAGCGTTAATACCTAGGAAAAAGCTGTCGCCAAGGTTGAAGCCACCTGTAAAGTCAATTTGGCTGACACCAGCCTCGCCACCGCCTAAGTAGTTGATGTATTGGCCGTATAATCCAAGTTGTAATCCGAACATGTAACCGGAAATATCTCCATCATCAGTAAGATCTTGCATTTCAGTCATGTCAGTTGAATTTAAAACTGCTATCATAATTGATGTATTTTCACCTGCAGAAATGTCTGCCTTGATGCCTGCATGTGAGAAAGGTCCATATGAAAACATATAAGATGTTGAATAGTTAAAGTTTGCAACTGGAGAAATAACCTCATATCCTAGGAAGGTGTTAAAATTACCCAGGGTTAGAGTAAATGAGTCACTTACATTGTAATAGGCATAAAGCTGATTTACAATATTGGAACTTCTGTAAAAGTGAGGGTCTCCATCAACTCCTATCATTGGGGAGTTAAAAACGGCATCAGCACCTCTAGGACCAAAAACGAGATCAGCAACAAAACCAGATTTCTCGCCCTCATATGACATAATAATATTTGCCATGCCCATTGCAAAACCAGGTAAATTTGCAAATGAAGTTCCCGGAGCATATTGAGTACTTCTGAAATAAGTATCTACTGATCCACTTACTCCAAAAGTGGATTCCGGAGCAGCCTCTTCTTCCTGCGCGATGGCCACAAAGCCAGTCATCAGGGCTAAAGTTGTTAAAAAAGTTTTTTTAATAAAAATCATAATAATAGTGTTTAATTAATTAATAGTGTTTATGTTAGAGTTATTTAGTGTTTTCTTTAACCCAAGCTTCGAATCCACCACCCTCGAATCCTCCGATTCCATGTTCTGTTTCATCTAAACCTTTGATTTCTACTTCTTCGGTAACGCGTAGGCCTATTGTTTTCTTTAGGATACCGAATCCGATCAAAGCAGTCACAGTAGCCCAAACTCCGTAGGAGAGAACACCTATGGCTTGGATGCCTAATTGGCTGGCACCTCCGCCATTGAGAAGACCTATGGCAGTATCGCCATCAACGCCCCACAATCCGATGACCAATGTACCCCATGCACCCACTACACCGTGAGCAGAGGCTGCACCTACAGCATCGTCAATTTTTAGAACTTTATCAATGAATTCGATTGAGAATACAACGATTATACCACCGATTAATCCAGCAAGAAATCCTCCACCAAAAGTCATATTTCCACAGCCTGCTGTAATGGCAACCAATCCTGCGATCGCACCGTTAAGTGTCATACCTAGGTTGGGTTTTCCGTCTTTAATCCAAGTGATGGCCATGGCACCTACTGCACCGGCAGCGGCAGCAATATTGGTAATCATAACTACAGCTGAAGCAGCTACAGAATCATCTCCACCCCAAGCGAGTTGAGAACCACCGTTAAAACCAAACCAACCCAACCACAGGATGAATACACCGAGTGCACCCAATAAAAGGTTGTGTCCAGGGATTACATTGGATTTTCCATCTACGTATTTGCCCAATCTTGGACCGACCATCCATGCACCTACAAGTGCAGCCCAGCCCCCTACGGAGTGTACAATAGAAGATCCGGCAAAGTCGATAAAGCCTAGATTAGCCAACCATCCATCACCGTTCCATTGCCATCCACCTGAGATGGGATAAACCAAGGCCGTTAGGAAAATGGTAAAGAATACGTAAGTAGTGTACTTTGTTCTACCTGCGATAGCTCCAGAAACAATGGTTGCTGCAGTAGCACAGAAAACCGTCTGGAAAAAAACATCGTGAGGTCCATCACCAGGATTGAAGAAAATGTCTGAAGTTGCGATCCATCCATTGGATGCTCCATACATCAAACCATATCCAATGGCCCAATAAGAAAGAGTTCCTACAGAAATGTCTAAAATGTTTTTCATGGAGATGTTTACCGCATTCTTGGAACGGGTAAAACCAGATTCTACCAAAGTGAAACCAGCTTGCATGAAAAATACCAAGATCCCTGACAAAAGGATCCAAAGCATGGTGAAATCATCGTTGACCTCAACAGCTGTTGTCGAATTAATTAGTGAAAGATTTAACATAGTTAATAATTATATTTTAATCCAAAATTATAAATTTAGATTTTTGAACATAAAAAATGAAGGGGTCAAAAACCTATTTTTGTTATTTTGAACAATATACCCCCCAAAATAATAGGGGTATAATAATTATTTAAGTAAATTTTAAGAAATATGTAAAAAATTAATGAAGATACTTGTCAATCAAAATTCCCAAATAAACCATAAGAATTCCAGTCGTTAAACTCAACATACTGTAGGCCAATAACATAGTGTAATCTCCTGATCGGACAAAGGATAGGTTTTCGTTGGCAAAGGAAGAAAAAGTTGTAAATCCACCGCAAAACCCTATAGTGGCAAAAAGTACCAGTGAAGATAGGTTTTCAGCATTGTTTCTCAAAAAATAGCCTGTCAGTAGTCCTATTAACAGACAACCCACTAAATTGGCACAAAAGGTATTCCAAGGAAAGCCTTTGCCGGAATAGGGTAAAAATTTACCAATAAGAAAACGCATAACGGTTCCCATTCCTCCTCCAATAAAAACAATCAAGAGTTGCTTCATCTTTTGAATTAAGAATTCTGGGTAAAAAATTTGATGAGAAAAAGGGTTCCTATGGTCAGTACAAATGCAAAAAATATTTTGATGCTTCCCTTATAATGTAGTTTATGATTTTTGGAATCTTTTCTGTAAGAGAAGATCATCAGTGCCACAAAAGCAATGATAAAAAATACGGCAAACAAAAGTTGTCCTTGACTGAACATTTTTTAATTTTTGCCTAAATTAGAAAAAAACATTGACCTCATTTAATTTCTACTAAAATACAAAAATGATTAAAAATGAATTAAAGGCAGTGGCCGAATTCCACGATGCATTCGGTATTGAATCTGCTAACGCACCCGTGGTGAGTCTCCCGGAGCAAACAGTACTTCTCAGGCATAACCTTATGAAGGAAGAAAACGAAGAATATTTGGAAGCGGCTCAAAACAAGGACCTAGTCGAAGTCGCTGATGCTTTGGGGGATATGCTCTATATATTGTGTGGAACCATCTTGTCCCACGGAATGCAGCACAAAATCACCGAGGTCTTTAACGAAATTCAACGAAGCAACATGAGCAAGTTGGGCACCGATGGCAAACCGATTTATCGCGAAGATGGAAAAGTACTTAAAGGACCCAATTACTTTAAACCCAATATTGCATCAATATTGGAGAAGGATTAATCTACAGCTATCCGCCATCCATAAGGATCTTCGGATAAATTGTATTGTATGGACATGATTTTGTCCTTTAGCTGTGTTGAAAGGGGGTTATCTAATTCAGGAAGCTTATAATTGATCCCTTTATAACCAAAGCTTTTGATGGGATTGATCACTACGGCCGTTCCACTTCCAAACATTTCCTTAAGTGAATTGTTTTCTGAGGCTTTTACAATTTCTTCTATTTTGATGGGTCGTACTTCTATCTCAATTCCTGAATCTTTGGCAATTTGTATGACACTTTTTCGGGTTACACCATCCAGTATGCGATCATTAGTAGGTGCAGTAACCAATTTGTCTTCAATTCTGAAAAAAATATTCATGGTTCCCGCTTCCTCCAAAAACTCGTGCGATTTGGCATCGGTCCAAACAATCTGCTGATACCCCTGTTTTTGCGCTAGTGCGGTAGGATAAAACTGGGCAGCATAGTTCCCCGCTGCTTTGGTGTAACCGATCCCGCCATCGGCTGCTCGGCTAAATTCCTCTGCAATCAATACATTTACTTCTCTACCATAATAGGCCTTAACAGGACAACAAATGATGATAAAAGTGTATTCCTTGGATGGTGAGGCCTGAACACAGGCTTGACTTGAAAAAACAAATGGTCGAACATAGAGTGAATTTCCAATACCCGGTTTGATCCAATCCTTGTCCAATTTTAACAAGGTCTTTAATCCCTCAAAAAAATAGTCTTCAGGAAATACTGGGATCTGAAGTCTTTCAGACGAACGGTTGATTCGCTTAAAATTTTGATCTGGTCTAAAAAGCCAGACTTTATCCTGGTCGTCTTTGTAGGCTTTCATGCCTTCAAAAACTGATTGGCCATAGTGAAGTACACTCATTGAAGGCTCAAAAGACAGCGGTTGATAGGGAATAACTTCGGGCGTCTGCCATTCTTCATCTTTGTATTTGCATACAAACATGTGGTCTGTAAAAACAGACCCAAAATTCAAGTTTTCAAAATCCACTTTAGCTAAATTTGAAGCCGAAGTTTTTTCTATTTTCATTTTTGTTTAAAAATATTATCAAAATTACTTTTTTTAGTTTTAATAGTTTCAATAGTATCTGGTTTTTTAAGTGTGAATGCTTGAATTTCATTCGTTTTTTAAACTTTAAAAGACGACTAAATTCAGTAACTCAATAAAAATGCGTTCAATAAGTATAATGAGATAAAAAAAATGCAAAAAAAAATAATCACAACAGGAGACGGATCTCCTTCCATATATATAGAAGAACTCAATGAAACTTATCATTCAAAACACGGAGCACTAACCGAATCAAATTTTGTGTACATATATAAAGGCTTGGCTCATTGGTTGGATCAAAACAACAAAAATGAGTTAAAGGTTTTTGAAATGGGATTTGGAACAGGACTCAATGCCTATCTGAGTTATGTATTCACAGTTGAACACAAAATAACTTGTCATTATTTAACGATTGAAAAGCATCCGCTATCATTCAAAGAAGTTCAGTCTCTAAAAATGAAAGCATCCCTTCCTGCTCCATGGCATCACCATTTTTTTGATCAGTTGCATGAGGCAGAATGGAATAAAATGCTTTGCCGATCAAATTTTTTATTTAAAAAGGTTGAGGAAGACTTTTTTAGCATGGTTTTGGATCAAAGTTTTGATGTTTTGTTTTATGATGCATTTGGTTACCATGCGCAATCGGAGATGTGGCAAGACAAAGCCCTTGAAAGGTGTTATGACATACTCCAGCCCGGTGCGGTTTGGGTGAGCTATTGTGCCAAGGGAACTGTAAGAAGAAGCCTGGAAAAAATGGGTTTTTTGGTCGAGCGATTGGAGGGCCCTCCCGGAAAACGTGAAATGTTGAGAGCCATAAAGCAGGTTTAGTTTATTTTTGACAAAAATTGCAAATGAAATTATTGGTTACCGGTGCAACTGGACTGATTGGCAAAAACATCCTTGCCATAGCCAAAGAACGCAATATTGGTGTTCATTTTTTAACCACTCGAAAGGGAAAACTGATTCATTCAGAGGGCCTAAAAGGCTTTTATTGGAACCCTGAACCGGGCGAAATAGATGCACGCTGTTTTGAAGGAGTCGATACATTAATTCATTTGGCCGGGGCGAGTATTTCCAAACCCTGGACTTCCAAAAACAAAAAAGAAATTTTGGAAAGCAGGGTGAATGGTACGCGTTTGTTGAGAAAGGCGCTAGATCAGCAAAATATAAGAATGAAAGGCATCGTTTGTGCTTCAGCCATTGGTATTTATCCCAACAGCCTGGATGAGGTTTATGACGAAAACAGCTCTTTGGCAGAGGAGAATTTTTTACAAAAAGTCACTTCGGCATGGGAAGAGGAATCCAAAGCCATGTGGGATCATACCCAACATTTATCGATATTGAGAATCGGTTTGGTTTTGGCCAAGGACGGTGGATTGTTGTCTCAATTAAGCCTTCCGGTAAAACTTTTTTCGGGAACGGCTTTTGCCTCGGGGAAACAGTGGCAGAGTTGGATCCATATTGAGGATTTATCCAGATTGTTTTTTACTGCGGTGGATCAAGGGTGGGAAGGAACCTATAATGCTGTGGCCCCAAATCCCGTCTCACAAAGAAACTTGATGAAAGCCATAGGAAAGGCTTTGGGTCGCCCTGTTTTTTTACCAAATATACCTGCCTTATTTATGAAAATGGTATTGGGGGAACGTTCCATTTTGATTTTGGGAAGTCAAAAGGTCAGTGCTGATTTGATTTTATCAAAAGGCTTTGTTTTTCAATTCCCGTTTTTGCCGCAGGCCTTAAAAGACGTATTTGGTAAAAAAGAATGACATTTTGGCAAAAAACAGCAGTTGGCAGTAATTTTGAAGCAAAGATAATAAATTAAAAAAATGGCAGATAAAACATCCAAACCCAAGACTAAAGCAAAGAAATCTACCGCTGAGAAAAAAAGCAGTAAAGTAGACGTTTCCCAGCAGCTTGAGGAATTGAATGAAAATCTAAATCAAGAGAAGGACAAGTATCTCAGGTTGTTTGCTGAGTTTGAAAATTTCAAAAAGAGAACTACCAGAGAGCGAATAGAACTTTTTAAAACCGCAGGTCAAGAGATCATCGGTGCGATATTGCCCATCTTGGATGATTTTGAAAGGGCCATTGGTCAAACCCCAGAAGAGGATAAAAAGCATATTGAGGGATTTGTACTGATCAAAAATAAATTGGCAGATGTATTAAAAAGCAATGGTTTGAACGCTACCGAAACCAAGGTTGGTGATACATTTGATGCCGAGATTCATGAGGCGATTACGCTCATTCCTGCTGCGGATGCCTCCCAGAAGGGAAAAATAATTGACGTAACCGAAAAAGGTTATCAACTGGGAGATAAGATCATAAGATTTCCCAAGGTGGTCGTCGGACAATAAATCACATGAAAGAAGATTTTTACCAAATTTTGGGCGTATCAAAAGGGGCGTCGGCAAATGAAATCAAAAAGGCTTACCGTAAAAAAGCCATAGAGTTTCACCCTGATAAAAACCCTGGAGATAAGGAAGCGGAGGCCAATTTCAAAAAAGCGGCCGAGGCATATGAGATTTTGAGTGATCCTCAGAAAAAATCCCAGTACGATCAGTTTGGACATTCAGCCTTTGAGTCTGGTGGTTTTGGAGGTGGAAGTATGAATATGGACGATATATTCAGTCAGTTTGGAGATATTTTTGGCAGTGCTTTCGGTGGCGGTGGTTTTGGCGGATTTGGTCAATCACAGCCCAGAGGTAAAGGAAGTAACCTCAGGATCAGAGTTCAACTCAGCTTGAAAGAGGTGGTAAATGGCGTAGAAAAGAAAGTCAAAGTCAGAAGAAAAGTCCAAGCTGCGGGGGTAAGTTATACCACCTGTGGAACATGTAAAGGAAGAGGTCAGGTGATGCGTGTGACCAATACCATTTTGGGAAGAATGCAAAGTGCTTCTACTTGTCCCAAGTGTAATGGAAGCGGGCAAATCATCTCAAATCGACCTACGGGAAGCGACGCTAACGGTATGGTAGAGAGCGAAGAAACGGTATCGATCAAAATACCTGCGGGGGTCGAGGAAGGAATGCAACTGAAAGTGACCGGAAAAGGAAACGAGGTATCGGGTAATGGTATTTCTGGAGATTTGTTGGTTTTAATCGAAGAAAAAACCGACGAAAATTTTATTCGTGAAGGAAATCACTTACACTTTGACCTATACATCAGCATCTCCGGGGCAGCTTTGGGGGTATCCAAAGAAATCAATCTGCTGGAAGGAAAAGTAAGAATCAAACTCGAATCAGGAATACAATCCGGAAAAACCCTAAGGTTGAGGGGTAAAGGAATACCAGATCTGAATGGATACGGAAAAGGTGATCTTTTGGTTCATGTCAATGTATGGACACCCAAAACACTCAACAAGGAACAAAAACAATTTTTTCAAAAAATGTTGGAGGACGAAAATTTCACACCAAATCCCGACAAGTCTGATAAATCATTTTTTGAAAAGGTCAAGGATATGTTAGCATAAATCTTTGATCTGAGAAAAAATATATATATTTGAATAACACTAATCCTTTAGTGTTATTTCTTTTTCATAGCAATTTTTCCCATCCTTAG
>CALKCR010000040.1:0-32082 GCA_938082715.1 uncultured Flavobacteriaceae bacterium
AAGTACCAATTTGAGCATTTAAGTTAAATGACAAACCCATCAGTAAAAGAAGTATTAGCTTTTTCATAATAATTATTCTAAACAAATATAAAATAAATCAGAACGCTACCCATTAGGGATTGGCAAATGACTTAATGCGAAGTATAGGGGATAAGACATTAGTAAGTTACAGAAGTCAGAATATGATTCGTTACATTTTATTAATGTAGTAGTTTCGCTACCTTCTTCAATAGATGTCTCTGTCATTAGGAGATTTACTGTCAGTTTTTATATTATAGATGAAATTAATAGTCAGTACAGATTATCATAGTCTCTGAAATTTAGTTGGCTAAGCCCAATAAAAAAAGGCTCTCAAGAATATGAAAGCCTATTTTTTTTAGTAGCGAGGGCTGGACTCGAACCAGCGACCTTCGGGTTATGAGCCCGACGAGCTACCTACTGCTCTACCTCGCGATAAGTGTGTAAATTTACAAAATTTATACACCACTACAAAGGCTAATACAAAGATTGTATCTTTATACCATGTCCAAAACCCCACATAAGTCAGGTTATGTATCCATCGTAGGAAACCCCAATGTGGGCAAATCTACTTTAGTCAATGCCTTAATGGGTAGAGATTTATCCATCACCACCCCCAAGGCTCAAACTACCCGCCATCGTATTCTGGGTTTGATCAATGGAGATAGTTATCAATTGGTTTTGTCAGATACGCCCGGTATTATTCAGCCCGCCTATGAAATGCAAAACTCCATGATGGATTTTGTCAAGGAATCTTTGGTCGATGCCGATGTATTGCTCTATATGATATCAATTGAAGAAAAACGGATCAAGGATCAAACCTTAGTAGAGCGAATCAAAAAATCCAAAATTCCATTGTTTGTGTTGATCAATAAAATTGACACCTCTTCTCAAGCAGAATTAGAAGCTGCCGTTAGTGAATGGTCTGCCATTTTTCCCAATGCAAAGGTCATTCCCATCTCTGCCTTGACCGGTTTTTTTGTTCTGGAACTCTTACAAATGTTGATTGAGTTGTTGCCCGAATCACCCCCTTATTTTCCCAAAGATCAGCTTAGTGACAAACCCGAACGTTTTTTTGTGAATGAATCCATCCGCAAAAGTATTTTAGAACATTACGACAAAGAAATCCCCTATGCTGTGGAGGTCATCACCGAATTTTTTAAGGAAGAAGATAAGATCATTAGGATACAAGCAGTCATTTTGGTAGAAAGAGAAACCCAAAAAGGCATCGTCATCGGGCATAAAGGAGAACAACTGAAAAAAGTGGGTATTGCAGCCAGAAAAGATCTCGCATCATTTTTTGGCAAGAAAATCCATATAGAACTTTTCGTAAAAGTTCAAAAAAATTGGCGTTCCAACCCCCAACAACTCAAACGTTTTGGTTATCAGCAATAACTCCAAGACGATATCTCACAAATTCACTTACTTTTGCAATCAAATAAAGTCTAATGGGAGGGATTGTTGCAATTGTGGGAAGACCTAATGTGGGAAAATCTACTTTTTTTAACCGTTTGATTAAAAAAAGAGAAGCCATTGTAGATGCAGTAAGCGGCGTCACAAGAGACCGACACTATGGTAGGTCTGACTGGAATGGTATAGAGTTCAGTTTGATCGATACAGGGGGCTATGTCCTAAGCAGTGATGATGTTTTTCAAAAAGAAATCGACAAGCAAGTCAATTTGGCCATCGAAGAAGCCGATGCCATACTATTTATGGTCGACGTGGCAGAAGGTCTTACTGGAATGGACGAAACCATTGCCCAATTGCTTAGACGTTCTCAAAAGCCTGTATTCCTCACCGCCAACAAAGGAGATAATTCCAAGGTCACTGAAAACATGACCGAATTTTATGCCTTGGGTTACGAACACATATACACCGTTTCTGCAATCAATGGCAGTGGAACGGGAGAACTGTTGGACGAATTGGTCAAGGTTTTGCCCGAACAAAGTGAACCGGAGGAGGCCCTACCCAGATTTGCAGTAGTAGGACGACCCAATGCAGGAAAATCTTCTTTTATCAATACTCTTATAGGGGAGGAAAGATATATAGTTACCGACATAGCCGGAACTACCAGAGACAGTATAGATACCAAATACAACCGTTTTGGATTTGAATTCAATCTGGTAGATACAGCAGGAATCAGGAAAAAAAGTAAAGTTAAAGAAGACATCGAATTTTATTCCGTCATGCGTTCCGTCAGGGCCATTGAATATTGCGATATTTGCTTGTTGTTGGTCGATGCCACCAGAGGTTTTGATGGCCAAGTTCAAAATATATTTTGGTTGGCCCACAGAAATAACAAGGGCATCGTCATATTGGTCAACAAGTGGGACCTTGTTGAAAAGGAAACCCAATCTACCAAACTTTTTGAAGAAGAGATCAAAGAAAAAACAGCACCTTTTAAGGACGTTCCCATTGTGTTCATCTCTGCCCTAAACAAACAGAGAATATTCAAAGCCATAGAAACCGCCGTTACCATTTATAAAAACCGATCCAATCGTATCCCAACCCGAAAATTAAACGACACCCTTTTGCCCATTATTGAAAGTCAACCCCCTCCATCTTACAAAGGGAAGTTCGTCAAAATAAAGTTCTGTACCCAATTGCCTACGCCACATCCACAATTTGCTTTTTTCTGTAACCTTCCCCAATACGTTAAGGAACCTTATAAAAGGTTTTTAGAGAACAAACTCCGGGAACGTTTTGAGTTTAACGGCATTCCCATACAATTGTTTTTTAGAAAGAAATAGTCAGAGGTTTTCCCGCAGTTGAACAAGGTCAGATTTGAGCTGTTCAAGTTTTTGAATCAGCTCCAAGTTACCATCCTCAGTGAGGTTTTTCAGTTTGAGTTGTTTCTTTGCCCCTTCAATGGTCAACCCTTTTTCCTTCAGTAGATAGTATATTTTTTGGATGGTGTTTACATCATCCGAGGTATACTTTCGGGCGCCACCTTCTTTTTTTCTAGGCTGAATTTCCTTAAACTCTTTTTCCCAAAACCGAAGTAGGGAAGGGTTTACATTGAATGCTTTGGCGATCTCACCAATTCTGTAGTATCTTTTTTCTGGGAGGTTGACATGCATCAGTCCATGGATTGGTTTTCCTGTCTGGCCAAATTAAGCATAACATCAAACTCCTCAGCGGTCAAATTACTGGAGTAGTAATTCAAGGGATTCACCCTTTTTCCGTCTTTAAATATTTCATAGTGGAGGTGAGGTCCTACGGAGCGGCCTGTACTGCCTACATAGCCAATAATGTCTCCACGTTTTACTTTCTGTCTTCTTTTGACATTGAATTTGTTCAGGTGAGCATAAAGACTGACATAACCAAAGCCGTGGTCAATTCTCACGTGTTTTCCATAACCTGCGGCTCTATTGTCTGCTCTCCCTATGATACCGTCACCGCTGGCATAAACTGGAGTTCCCCGGGGCGCGGTAAAATCCATCCCTTGGTGGAACCTTCTTTTTTTGGTAAAAGGATCAGTACGGTAACCAAAACCGGAAGCCATTCTTTTCAAATCATTTTTATGAATCGGTTGAATCGAAGGCATAGCCCCCAAAAGGTCTTCCTTGCTTTTGGCCAAACTCTCCAACTCTTCCAGCGATCGCGATTGAACCACTACTTGTTTGGTCAAAACTTCCAACCGCTTGGTGGTATTCACAATAATTTTTGAATTGTCATAACCCTCCAACTCTTTATAGCGATTGACACCCCCAAAACCCATTTTTCTTTGCTCTTCCGGTATGGGACTCGCTTCGAAATAAACCCTGTAAAGATTGTTGTCACGATCAGCCACATTAACCATTACCTCCTCAATTTGTTCAAGCTTTTTGTTCAATAATTCGTATTGCAACTTGAAATTTTCAATCTCTCGCGCTTGAAGCAGTTCCTTAGGCGTATTAAGCGCATCGGTATTCAATAAGATAAACAATGCTATAATCCCAAAAAAGACAGAAGACAACAAAAATAAAACTACTCCCGACACCCCGGAGAACCTGCTAGAATTTACAGGACGGTAGGAGAGTGACTCTTTATCGTAATAATATTTTAACCTAGGCATAGACAGCTTTGGAGGCCACAAAAGGCTTGATGCAATCACAAATATACAAATTATCTAAATCACCACCACTTCCTTTTATTTTCGGCAATCCAATCGATCTAATCAACTATATTTGTATCGCTTTTAAACATCAAAGCTCACTATGAAATCCGCCGAAGTCAGAAAACAATTTCAACAATTTTTTGAGTCCAAAGCCCATACCATTGTACCATCTGCCCCAATGGTGATCAAGGACGATCCCACACTGATGTTCACCAATGCGGGAATGAACCAATTCAAACCCTATTTTTTGGGACATCAAAAACCCAAGAACAACAGGATCGCTGATACCCAAAAGTGCCTTAGGGTTTCCGGCAAACACAACGACCTTGAGGAAGTGGGAATTGACACTTATCACCATACTTTTTTTGAGATGTTGGGCAATTGGAGTTTTGGCGATTATTTCAAAAAAGAAGCCATAGAGTGGGCATGGGAGCTGTTGACAGCCGTTTACAAAATTGACCCCGAGAAAATCTATGTTACCATATTTGAAGGGGATGCAAGTGAAAATCTCGAAAAGGATACCGAGGCTTCCGATTATTGGAAAGCCATTATTCCTAAAGAAAGAGTCCTATTTGGTAACAAAAAAGACAACTTCTGGGAAATGGGCGATCAAGGGCCTTGTGGTCCCTGCTCCGAAATTCACATTGACCTCAGAAGTGAGGAAGAAAAAGCCAAAATTTCCGGTGCAGATCTGGTCAACCAAGACCACCCCCAAGTCATTGAAGTTTGGAACTTGGTATTCATTGAATTTAACAGAAAAGCCGATGGCAGTCTGGAGTCCCTACCCCAAAAACACGTTGATACGGGAATGGGGTTTGAAAGACTCTGTATGGTATTGCAGGGCAAAACTTCCAACTACGACACCGATGTTTTTACCCCTTTAATCAAAGAAATCGAAACCCTTACCGCCTCAAAATACGGTACAGATCAAAATACCGACCGAGCCATCAGGGTCATTGCCGATCACCTCAGGGCGGTTTATCTTGCCATTACCGATGGGCAATTGCCCTCCAATACCGGTGCAGGCTATGTCATCAGAAGGATTCTCAGAAGAGCGATTCGCTATGGTTTTTCTTTTCTCAACCAAAAAGAACCTTTTATTTACCATTTGGTGGATACCCTAAACAACCAACTCAAATCTGTTTTCCCCGAACTGGACAAACAAAAAAGCATTTCGGCCAACGTCATACGTGAGGAAGAAACCTCCTTCCTCAAAACACTCAATCAAGGCCTTACCCTTTTGGATACCGTTTTGGGAGCTTCAAAAGACAAGCTTGTAGGCGGAGCCAAAGCCTTTGAACTATACGACACCTTTGGTTTTCCACTCGATCTCACTGCCCTTATCGCTAGAGAACGGGGTTATCAAGTAGATGAAAAGGGATTCGATGCCCAGATGGCGAAACAAAAAGAACGTTCTCGTGCTGCTGCTGTTTCTGCCACAGACGATTGGCAAATCATCAAGCAAGACGATGAAGAAGAATTTGTAGGATACGACCTGTTGTCTACCCCGGTAAGTATCACCAAATATCGAAAAGTAAGCTCTAAAAAAGAGGGGGAATTTTTTCAGTTGGTATTTAACATTACACCTTTCTACCCCGAAAGCGGCGGGCAAGTAGGGGATAAGGGATACCTGGAAGCACCCAATGATGCCCTACATTATATCGTAGATACCAAAAAGGAAAACGATCTTATTCTACACTACTCCAAGACCCTACCGGTAGACCTCAATGCCAAATTCAATGCCGTTGTGGACCGAGGTCAACGTCTTAAAACCGCCTGTAATCACAGTGCGACTCACCTCATGCACCAGGCCTTGCGTTCCATATTGGGAACCCATGTTGAACAAAAAGGGTCTATGGTACACTCGGGAATGTTCCGATTTGACTTTTCCCATTTTGCCAAACTCACTCCGAAGGAATTACTTGCTATTGAACAATTTGTCAATGCCCGAATCAAAGAACAAATTCCATTGGAGGAAAGCAGAAATGTTCCCTATGACCAAGCCATTTCTAATGGAGCCATGGCTTTGTTTGGAGAAAAATACGGGGATACGGTAAGAACCATTCGCTTTGGTCAATCCGTAGAACTCTGCGGAGGAACCCATGTTGAAAACACATCCGATATATGGCATTTTAAGATTACTGCCGAAACTGCTGTTGCGGCTGGTATTCGAAGGATAGAAGCCATTACCGGGGAAGCTGCCCTAAAATATTTTGAAGATCAAAATCAACTGTTGCAACAAGTCAACAGTTTAATGAAAAATCCACAAGACTTACGCAAGGCAGTCACTCAATTGCAAACCGAAAATCTAAGCTTAAAAAAAGAACTCAACGAACTCAGAAAACTCAAGAGTCAAATCTTGGCCCAAGAGGCACAAACAGAGATACAACAGCTCAAAGGCATTGCATTTTTGGCCAAAGCGGTTGATTTAGATGCACAAGCCATCAAAGATCTCGCCTTTGAGTTGGGAAAAAGCCGAGATGACCTCTTTCTGGTGCTCGGCTCTGTCAAAGGCGATAAACCCATCCTTAGCTGTTATATTTCCAAAAAACTGGTCAGTGAAAAAGCCATGGACGCTGGAAAAGTAGTCCGAGAATTGGGTCAATACATCCAAGGCGGTGGAGGTGGACAACCCTTTTTCGCCACTGCCGGAGGAAAAAACCCGGGCGGAATACCCCAAGCCCTAAAAGCGGCAACAGATCTGATCCCTTCCTAAAGGGCAGATTCCGGAGGGTAGTTTTTAAGGATCTCTGCTACAAAAACACCAATCCTCTCGTCGCGGTTTTTGGTGTATTCACTGATGCCTCCTTTGCCTTTGCCTTGCCAAACCAATTGTTTTGTTTTGGCATCGATCAAATCAATGTAAAGCACGCCTTCGGTTCTACTTGAAACGGCGTTTTGGTTGGGACCCCACATCCAAGGATTCCATCCCCAACCCCAATAACCAAAATTCATGTTGTTCACATATACTTTTTCCTTTGCAGTAGTATTGATGCTTACCAGCAAATCGGGCGCATCAGATTTCATCATCGATTTTTGTGCCATTTGCAGGTCAATCGCTTTCAAGATCCTACGCTTGTCAAGATCTGAAATTTCTACCTTATCAATTCCGGGTTTGAAGTATGCAAAAGTCTTGTACTCTGAAAAATCAACTCCCGAATCATGGTCCGTAAAAACACTGATGGAGCTACACCCTAACAAAGGGAGCAACAACAATAAATAAATTCTTTTCATGATGATTTTTTATCATTTAAAAACAAAAACTATGCCGAAATTATTATCAAGTCTTGGGGTCATAACCATAAGGGCAATGACGGCAATTAGACCGGCAACAATACCCTCTTTTGAGGTGGTACTTTTCTGTAAAGACTCGATATCCTTCGGGGGATAAATAAAAGTCTTCTTTTTCAATTGGTAAATCAGGCTCCATATCTGCTTTTCAAAGGTAGCCATATTTAAAGTTTATCCATTAATTTTGTTTCTGTATGTTGTTGTTTCAAAATCAAAATTCGGTCAATCAATTCCTGACTTCTTTCGACGGTTTTGAAATTTTCCTTAAAAGAGAAGACTTGTTGCATTCCACTGTTTCGGGAAACAAATTCCGAAAACTAAAATACAATCTACTTCAAGCCCAAGAGGTGGGACACCCCACCTTACTGACTTTTGGAGGCCCTTTTTCTAACCACCTTACAGCAACTGCTGCTGCCGGGAAGATGATGGGATTTAAAACCATAGGGGTCGTTAGGGGAGAAGAAGAAAGAAAGTTGAATCCTAGCCTACAATTTTGTCAAGATCAAGGTATGATTTTATATCCCATTTCCCGGTACGACTACCGTCAAAAGCACCTGCCGGAGTTGATGATGCAACTTAAAAACAAGTTTGGAGTATTTTATCTCCTGCCCGAGGGAGGGACCAATTCACTGGCTGTAAAAGGTTGTAAGGAAATACTATCGGAAGGCGATGCCTCCTTTGATGTGATTGCTTGCAGTGTTGGTACCGGAGGAACTTTAGCCGGTTTGATCGAAAGTGTAATGCCCCACCAAAAGGTGGTGGGTTTTTCGGCTTTGAGAAATCAAAACCTTGCAGTGGAAATTTCAAAATGGACCTCAAAGCAAAATTGGAGCGTCAATCACGATTATAGCTTTGGAGGCTATGCCAAAGTTTCGCTTTCACTGATCGAGTTTATCAATACTTTTAATAAAAATTTTAAAACTCCCTTGGATCCCGTTTATACCGGAAAGCTCCTTTTTGGTATTTTTGATCTAATAAAAAATAAAAAATGGTCTTCGGGGAAAAAGATATTGATAATCCATACGGGAGGATTACAAGGCATCGAAGGCATGAACCAAAAACTATCCAAAAAAAAATGGCCCAAAATCACTATTTGACCTCAGTTTTTTTAATTTTCACACTGATTTTCAACTGCTGTGGCAGTGCCAAAAAAGTTAAAATTAATGCCTCCCGCACCACTGTCAAATCCACCGAAAACATCAAGGCCAAGTCCATGGAAACAAAAATCAAACCTCTAAAATTCTCCAAAAAACTATCGGTAGCCGAGCGGGTGGATCGTTATGTAAAAACCTATGCTGAAGTGGCGCAACAGGAGATGAAATCCTATGACATCCCCGCCAGCATTACCTTGGCACAAGGCATACTCGAATCCGGAATGGGAGACAGCCGATTGGCTACCCAAGCCAACAATCATTTTGGCATAAAATGTCACAAAGAATGGCGGGGTAAGCGGATTTATCACGATGACGACGAAAAAGGAGAATGCTTTAGGGTTTATAAAGACCCACGCAAATCTTATAGGGATCACTCCCTCTTTTTGACAAGTCGTTCTCGATACGACTTTCTTTTCGATATTAAAAAAAATGATTACAAAGCCTGGGCCAAAGGACTTAAAAAAGCAGGCTATGCTACCGACCCCAAATACCCTGATAAACTCATCAGTTTGATCGAACGTTACCGTTTGGATCGTTACGACCTCAAAAAAAGAAAGGCAAAAAAACAAATGGAAAGCATGGTTACCAACATTGACCAAAAAGTCCATCAAGTCCAAAAAGGCGATACCCTTTATTCCATTGCCAAAAAATACAAAGTCTATTTACACCTGATCGTACAGGAAAATAAAATCGAAAACAATACCATATTTTTAGGTCAAAATTTAATAATTCCCCAAGCCCAATAGCAATGCGATACCAAAGAAGCAGTACCCTATTTCAATCCGCCCAAAACGTCATTCCCGGTGGGGTCAACTCACCAGTCCGCGCATTTAAAGCCGTGGGAGGAACCCCTGTTTTTGTCCAAAAAGCCAAAGGCGCTTATTTGTATGATGTAGATGGGAACCGATTGATCGATTACATCTCAAGTTGGGGTCCCATGATTTTGGGCCATGCTTTTGAACCCGTCATTCAAGCGGTCAAGGACAGTGCCGATAGAGGCACCTCCTATGGTATGCCTACCGAGTTGGAAACCCAAATTGCACAATTGGCGGTACAAATGGTACCCAACATTGACAAGGTCAGAATGGTCAATTCCGGTACTGAAGCCTGTATGAGTGCCGTACGATTGGCTAGAGGCTATACCGGAAGGGAAAAGATCATCAAATTTGCAGGTTGTTATCACGGTCATTCCGATGCCTTTTTGATTCAGGCCGGAAGTGGAGCCGTAACCTTTGGAGTGCCCAACAGCCCCGGGGTTACCCAAGGAACCGCCAAGGATACCCTTTTGGCACAATACAACGATTTGGAAAGCGTTCGCCTTCACTTTGAACAACATCCGGAGCAGATTGCGGCCATCATCATCGAACCCGTGGCGGGGAACATGGGGTGTATCCCTCCAGAAGCGGGATTTGTAGAGGGACTGCGGAAACTTTGTGATGCGCATCAAACCCTGTTGATTTTTGATGAGGTGATGACAGGATTTCGTTTGGCCAAGGGGGGGGCGCAAGAACGCCTCAACATTAAAGCCGATATTTGTACATTTGGAAAGGTTTTGGGCGGTGGACTTCCGGTCGGTGCCTTTGCGGCGCGAAAAGAAATTATGCGTCATTTGGCTCCGGAAGGGCCTGTCTATCAAGCCGGGACATTGAGTGGCAACCCCTTGGCCATGGCAGCCGGTTTTACCATGCTTAAAACACTGAATGAAAACCCTGAAATTTTTGAAAGGCTTGATAAAAAAACCGAAACCTTACATATTGGAATCCAAGAACTAGTAGAAAAAAAAGGCATCCCTTATCAGATCAATCGTTATGGATCTATGATTTCGCTTCATTTTACAGAGCAGCCGGTGGTGGATTTTGAAACAGCAGCCTTGGGCAACAACCATATATTTAAGCAATACTTCCACGGCATGCTCGATCGAGGAGTATACCTTCCTCCCAGTGCTTTTGAAAGTTATTTCCTTAACGATGCTTTGTCAGAAAAGGACATTGATTTTACCCTTTCCGCTTTTGAGGATTGGTTAAAAAGCTTTTAGGAAGGTGAACCTCTAAAAGTGCCATAATCTAAAAGTTCAATTTTAACATCCGTTATTCAGAAGCCGATTTTGCCTCTATTAAGTCTCTGTTTTTAGTGGAATAATCCATGTGTTTTTTTCTGGATCAATGCTTCCACCCATTTCTTCCTATATGACCTTACCAAATTATCGTCGGAAATGGGGGGAGTTCGGGACAGGCGACATTTTTTGGCTAGACACTTGTTAAAATCATGTCGAGTGGAACAGGTGCGTTTGATTTCAAAAGGGTTTTATAAGGGCAAGCCTTACTACGCCTCAATGCCGGATAAACCCACCATGATCAGGGATTCTACCCTGCTGAATTGGAACAAAAATCAACATCCTTATTTTAATTTACTTCACTTGGATTATAAACAAATCAGTCATGAAGTTTTAATGGAAATTGAAGCTTTCCTAATGAAAATAGACTGATATGTTAGCTTAGAAAGTCAAATTTTAGTTTCCCAAAAGTTCCACACAAAGCCCTTGATCGTTCTTAAAAACTTTGGCCACTTTGTTTTTTGTCAGCCCTTTAATCGCGTTATCCCATTTTTTGTTGCTCAAACCACTTTGCTCTTTTAGGGTGTTTAGGGTTGTTGGACTTTCTTTTTTAAGTAAATCCAAAATCAACTTTTCTTCTTCAGTAAGGGGAATGGCTTTTTGTTCGGGTTTCATCTGTGGGAAAAATAATACTTCCTGTATGGAACTGTTGTCGGTCATCAGCATTACCAGGCGGTCAACACCAATTCCGATTCCGGAGGTGGGGGGCATACCGTATTCCAGGGCGCTAAGGAAATCCTGATCGATAAACATGGCTTCATCGTCTCCTTTTTCACTCAGGGCCAACTGGGCCTCAAAGCGCTCTCTTTGGTCGATGGGGTCGTTGAGCTCAGAATAAGCATTGGCCAGCTCTTTTCCATTGACCATCAATTCAAAACGCTCCGTAAGCTTGGGGTTATCGCGATGCTCTTTGGTCAGAGGACTCATTGATTTTGGATAATCGGTGATAAAGGTGGGCTGAACGTAGTGGTGTTCACACTTTTCACCAAAAATCTCGTCGATCAATTTGCCTTCTCCCATGGTATTGTCCACTTCCAATCCCAAATTTTTTGCGGTCTCTCTCAATTGATTTTCATCCATTTCGGAAATATCGATCCCAGTGTGGGTTTTGATTGCTTCCAAAATGGGGACACGTGGATAGGGGGCTTTAAAATCAATGGTATGTTCCCCTACCGTTACCTTTGTACTGTCCTGTGATTCAATGGCCACTTTTTCCAACAATGCTTCGGTGGTTTCCATCATCCAGAAATAGTCCTTATAAGCCACGTAGAGTTCCATGACCGTAAATTCAGGATTGTGGGTGCGATCCATTCCTTCATTTCTGAAGTCTTTGGAAAATTCATAGACCCCGTCAAAACCGCCTATAATAAGACGTTTTAGATACAATTCATTGGCGATTCTTAGGTATAGGGGGATATTCAGAGCGTTGTGGTGGGTAATGAATGGTCTTGCCGCTGCACCTCCTGGAATAGGCTGTAATACGGGGGTTTCGACTTCTAGATAGCCTTTATCGTTAAAAAAGCTGCGAATACTGTTGGTGATCTTGGTCCGTTTGACAAAGGTGTCTTTTACTTTAGGATTGACAATCAAATCGACATATCGCTGACGGTAACGCAGTTCTGGATCATTGAATCCGTCATAAACATTTCCATTGGCGTCTGTTTTGGGCAAGGGGAGAGGTCGAAGGGTTTTGTTCAGCAATTGAAAGGATTTGACCATGACGGTTTTTTCTCCTACCTGGGTTGTAAAAAGACTGCCTTCAATTCCGATAATATCTCCTATATCAAGTAGTTTTTTATAAACTTCGTTGTAGGCGGTTTTGTCTTGATCGGGACATATTTTATCTCTGTTGAAATAAACTTGGATTCGTCCTTCGCTGTCTTGCAATTCTGCAAAACTGGCCTTTCCTTGAATCCTACGCGACATCAACCGCCCGGCAATGGTGACTGTTTTCCCTTCACTAAAGTCCTCTTTGATGGTTTTGGAATTTGCTTCCACCGGATATAAAGCCGCCGGATAGGGGTTGATCCCCAATTCGCGAAGTGCTTGTAGCTTTTCTCTTCTTACTTGTTCTTGCTCTGAAAGTTGCGCCATGAGACCTATTGATTTTTGCAAAGATAATCAGTCTCAAGCAATCGGTAATCAAATTCCCTATCTTTGCCCAAAGCATTGAATTTTGAGTTTTTGGCGCGTCCTCTTATCGATTCTTTTTCCCCCTTTGGCGGTGATAGACCAAGGCTGTGGTTCAGTTGTTATTGTCTTTTTACTGACTTTATGTGGTTGGGTACCGGGGGTAATTGCGGCCCTGGTGATTTTGAACAACCCTGAGCGTTGGGAAGCATGAAAAACAAAAATGTAAAATTAGCAGACTGGGGTTCACTTTCCTATGAGGAGGCTTGGCAAAGACAAGAGGACTATTTTTATCAAATCATTGCCCGTAAGAGAGAAAACCGAAAACTGCAACGCCCTTTTCCTACAAACAATTACCTTTTCTTAGTTGCCCACCCACCTGTTTTTACTATTGGTAAAAGTGGAAAAATGGAGCACTTGCTCTTGGGAGAAAAACAGCTCAAAACCAAAGGCATTTCTTTTTTTAAAACCAATCGTGGGGGCGACATCACTTTCCACGGCCCGGGGCAGATCGTAGGCTACCCGCTTTTGGATTTGGATAATTTTTTTACCGATATCCACCGCTACTTGCGCTGTCTGGAGGAGGTCATCATCAAAACCTTGGCCGATTTTGGGATCGTCGGAACGCGAAGTGACGGTGAAACTGGAGTCTGGTTGGACTTGAATACCCCCTTTGCTCGAAAGATATGTGCCATGGGTGTCAAAGCCAGCAGGTGGGTAACCATGCACGGATTTGCCTTCAATGTCAATACCGACTTGTCTTATTTCGATTATATCGTTCCCTGCGGAATACAGGGGAAAGGGGTTACTTCTTTGGCTCAAGAATTGAAAAAGCAAGTGGATGAGCAAGAAGTAAAAGACAGACTTCTAAAACACTTTACTGAAGTATTTGAGGCGGAGATCATCAATTGATTTCATATATCAAAATACTGTTGTCCTCTGTGGCGACCAGCATTTCCAGTGCCTTGTCTTTGTCGCTATTGGATATATCGACTGCAGATTTTCCATAGACCGGAAATCCTTCGACTGCTTCGCCATTGCTGTAAAATAAATATACTTTTTGGTCGGCAGTGTCTGTGGTGCTAAAGTAGAGGGTATTGTTAAGGTAAAATATTTTAGGGGGGGTATATTCTCCAAAGGGAAGCTTAACAGGAATTCCCTTGATGTTAAGCGTGTTTTCGGAAAGCGTAACCAGCGTTTTTGTAGTGGCATCAATGCGGTGATTGGGGCTCAAGTTTAATGAAGAGGCTACCCTATTACCTTTGGTATCAACTTGGATCAAATGACCTCCTTGATCAGTTGTTGTAAATGTATTGAGATAAGAAAAAATACCATTGTTGGTAAAGGCGATTTTGCCCTTGACCTTGACGCGATCTTTTCCCGTTCGAGAAACAATTTTTAGGGTGTTGTTCTCCAAAGGAATCAGTATATAATCTTTGCTTTGAAGACGAATGTGTTTGGGGGGTGCGATGATATTGGAACTGACCTTTTTGAGTGTAAATCCATTGAGTCGTTTACCCCGGTTGTTGTACATCACAAGAGAGCGATCCTGTGCGATCAAAAAACGGTAATTACGATTATTGTCATAATCGAAAATCGACAAAGGGAGTGGATTTGAGCTTTTTGGAAGCTTGATGTTGAAAGGCTTGACAATCTTCCCATTGCGATCCAATACCAACATTCGGTCAGCAGTCCGAAAAGCCAATTGCCAACGGTTGTTTTTATAAAGATCGACCTGTTGAATTTCTCCAATGATTTTACCGGACAGTTGTTTCTTCCAATACAATTTACCGGTGTTGGAGAACAGATAAAGAACGTGGTCACTGTCCTGAATCACAACATCCATACCTTTAGTTCTATGGTTTTTGAACCACTGGGGTGGAATGACAGAACGTTTGTTGAGTTCCAGGGTGTATGCGGTTTTAACTCCCACTTTTCCATTTGAAGGCAGGTTTTTTTGAAGGCTAAAATGCAGATGGGTAAAGTCATCCTCTGCTACACCCTGAAATGCACTAAGGGGATATTCTTTAACGGATAAATTTTTAATGTTTTCAGGTGCTTTATTTTCTTGCCAGTGTTTTAGCAGATTTTTGTCATTACCAATCCACAAAAATGAATTTTCATCGGCAAGTTTTTCTTGTAAGTTTTTAAATGCAGGTATTCGATCCAATGTATTTCGATCCAGATAACTCCCTAAAATGTTTTTCAATCCCGATTCTGTCTCACTCATGATCAGAAGATTTTCATGCCAACAGCCCCATTTGGGATCAATTTCATCACCAAAAATACCGATCAAAGCTTTGAGATCGGGAGGGATGGACGCTGGGTAATAAGTAAAATTTCGAAATTTTTTGGGTTCATTTTCCATAGAGAGAAAATCGGGGAAGTTTTCTTCAATATCATCGATGCGAAATATAACAGACTTTTCGCTTGCAGTAGAAATCCAAGCCACTTCGTTCAGACTTTTCAGTGCGGATAAGTTCGCCCCATTGAGTGGTAAATTGACCCGTCTGCTGTAACGTTTAAAATTGTCTTCCAACTGTTGCATATTGTCTATTGGAAAACCCAGGTAGGTGGTAAAGTTTTCAGGGACGATTTGAGATAGCGACAACTTTTGGGGTTTGATATTTTTGACCAAGATCAAAGCATCCGGAATAGAGTCGTTGAGAAAAGCCACTCCGTTGAGGTAGACGGCGTTTTCTGAAACCTCCATCCCCAATTCAATCCAATCTCTTCCTGTATCAGGAAAGAGTGGTGTATTTGGAAAAAACTCATTGGTCAAAGAAACAGAGGTAGGGTGTATCAAAAAATTAACAGCCATATCTTGATCCATACTTTCGGCCAGTTGGTAAAAAGCCGGGCTAATGATTCCTCGCTGTTGTTTTTGATAATTTCGAATTCCGTTTTCGATTATCAATTGAGATTGAGACAACATTTTCAATCCCCCCAAATGGGTACTGTAAAAAGTTTGTCCCTCTTTGTCGATAATCCCAATAGTTTTTCCACTGTATTGAATGGTTTTTTTGGAATTGACAAGGGTATCCATTGGATTCCTTTTAAAAATAAGACCCACTACATTTTCATTTTTCCCGACGGGAGTAATAAAGACCAGCTCAGGTGAGGTGGCGTTTTCGGGGATGATGTTTTGAACGGTTTTTTTTAAATCGCTATTCAATGAGAAGATTTGAGACAATAACTTTGAGCTTTTCAGAGAAATACTATCATTGATTTGAGCAACGAGACTGGTGTTCTGGGGAACCAATTCAACCAGGTTGATTTCCTCTTGATTCTTGGGCGTACAACCCAACAACAGCCATACGGAAATAAGGGGGAAAAGTCTTTTCATGATTACCATCAAAAATATTAAATCAACCTTTCTATTTTGTGACAAAGGGTATATTAAATTCAACTGACTTTTCAACATATAATTGGTTTGATCAAAGTGGGAGTTCCAACTGTTTTGGGAGCAATTGAAAAGATTTACGGTGATAGTGGGTGGGCCCGTTTTTTGCAATGGCCATACGATGGGCTTTGGTAGGATATCCTTTGTTTCGATGCCATGAATAATGGGGAAATTCTTCATGAATATTTTTCATATAGTCATCCCGGTAGGTTTTGGCGAGTACCGAAGCCGCTGCAATATTTTGGTACTTGCCATCTCCTTTGATGACACATTCATGAGGAACCGATTCAAAAGGGTGAAAACGGTTTCCATCTACCGCAATAAAATCAATGGGTAAGGAAAGTTTTGTCAGTGAGAGATGCATGGCTTTAATGCTGGCATTGAGAATATTGATTTGGTCTATTTCATCGGGGAACACATGAGCGTAAGAAAAAGCAATGGCTTTTGCTTCTATTTGAGGACGAAGATCGTAGCGCTGTTTTTCGCTTAACTTTTTGGAATCGTTTAATTCAGCCAAATCAAAATCGGCAGGCAAGATCACCGCAGCAGCAGTAACGGGCCCGGCCAAGCATCCACGTCCGGCCTCGTCTGTTCCAGCTTCTGTTTTTGATGTAATTTGTCTGATTAGCAAAACCCTTATAATCGTTTGGTATAGTCTACCCAAAATAAGTACAATTATTTTAACTTCGCATCAAATTCATTTTAATGAAGCGACTCCTCCTTGTTTTTTTGCTTATGGTCACCTATCTGACCCATGCGCAAGAGAATCAGGATACTGAGGATACAGCCGTAGCACCCAATAATACCTTGGAAGTAATCGGGTTTTCTGTAATTGATGAGGAGGTTAGTGATAGTTTATCTATTGTCAATGACAGCCTTGCGATCAAGAAAAAAAAAATCAGCCGTAGAGATTCTTTGTTGTTTTTGAATTTTTGGCTGCCTAAACCAGGGGTTTTAAAAGATGTTGTCTTGGATACCCTTCCCAAATTACCGGACTCCATTGCCAAAAATCTTACCCCGCGATTCAAATACATGAAAGATATTGGGCTGGAGCACGACACTAGATTTATATCCAATTCATTGATCATTCAGTTGTTGGACTCTTTTTCCTTTGAAAGGACTCAATACAATCTAAGATTGCGAAAAGCGAGGGAGATCGCACAAAAACCCATTAAGGAAATGGAAGAGGTAACCATTGAGGATTATAAAATTTATTATTCCGATGGTACAGTAAAGCATGTGGATACCACATTGACGATCAACAAAGACTATCACTTTAATTATTTGCGCAAAGATTACTTTGAATTACTTCCTTTTGCCAATTCAGGTGAGACTTTCAATAAACTGGGCTATGACCTCCAAGGCCAAAAAATCATCCCCGATATTGGTGCGAGGGCAAAGCATTACGGTTATATAGAGGAAGACGAAATCGGATATTATGAGGTGCCTTCTCCATTGACAGAATTGTTTTTTAAGACGGTTTTTGAGCAAGGGCAATTGGTAGATGCCTTGATTACGGTAAACACTGCCCCGCGCCTTAATATTACTCTGGCTCACAAAGCTTTTCGCTCATTAGGGAATTACATCAACACTTTGGGAGGGGGAACCAACCTTCGTTTTACCTCCCAATACACCACCAAAAATTACCGATACCGCCAGCGTTCTCATTTTGCAGCCCAACGTCTCGAAAATCAGGCCAATGGTGGGCTGGACTCCCTCAGTGTGTATTATTTTGAAAAGGCTATAGATGAATTGGAATACGACGGTTTTTTGGATCGCTCCCGATTGACCAACAATGCCAATACCAATAATACACTCATTGGCAGGCGGTATTATTTGGATCATCAATACCATGCAAAGTTGGGGGGTAATGACAAAATGAAAAACTATGAAAAACCCAAGGTTTTGACCATTGGGCATAAATTCAATTTTGAGGGAAAACATTTCGATTATAACAACTCAAGTTCAAATTCCTTTTTTGGGACTGTTTCGGGTACTTCTGCTTTTGCGATACGTAATTCGTTGGATGTCATGGACAATGAGGTATATGCCATCTATCACGAAAAAAACTTGGGAGAGCTTAAAGCAGGTTTACGATTGATACAATGGGATTACAGCATCAAGCTACCGGAAAACACCAAAGACCCTGAGAACCCTTTTGATTATGGACCCAACCCCACCGAAATTAAGGCCAATCAGCTGGCACTCTCTGCCTATTGGAAGAAAACATTTTTAAAATTTGATTTTAAAGCAGAGGGCTATTTTTCTGCTGTGAAAGAATATTCCAGTCAGTTCATTTCCGGTGCCCTTAGTAGAGATTTTGAAAACGGTATTTCTGCAAAAGCCAAACTCAGCCTAAGATCTCAAGCCCCGAATTTTAATTTTTTCCTTCATCGAAGTAACTTCTTAGAATACGATTGGTACAACCCCAGCTTAAAGAATCAATTGACCAATTCGCTCAATTTCTCTTTTGTACATCCCAAGTGGGGAACGCTAGAAGGGCAATACGAGTTGCTGAACAATTACACCTACTTTAGAAACCTTAAGCCCGTCTTAAAAAAAATTTCCTATTACTCTGCCATCAGCAAAAAGGAAGAAGAGTTGCTTGTGGCCCCAGAGCAATACGAGGGAACAATTGGGTACCTTAAATTGCGTTTTTCACAGCAGTTGGATTTTTGGAAATTTACATGGGCCAACACTGTCCAGTACCAACAAGTGTCACATGATGGAGATATTGATTTTAAACCCCTCAATGTTCCGAAGTGGAATTTGAGATCTTCTTTTCTTTTTTCCAGTCAACTTTTTAATAAGGCACTCTATTTACAAACCGGGATCACCGCTCAGTATTTTACTGATTTTTACGCTGACCGTTACAGCCCACATTTGGGGGAGTTTGTTTCTCAAAACCATACAAAAATTGGAAAATTCCCAAGATTGGACTTCTTCATTAATGCCAAAATACAACAAACACGATTATTTTTAAAGTATGAACACTTCAATAGTGATATGACGGGATATAATTTCTATTCAGCTCCATTTACGCCCTACCGTGATTCTTCCATACGTTTTGGGTTGGTCTGGAATTTCTTCCAGTAATATTAATTTTTAGCAGCCAGTTTACATCGTCTATGGCTCCATAACCACATTTGGGGGCCGCTGTAATGGCTTTTTGAAGGGATTGTGAATAATTCTGAATTATAGGTGCAAAAAGCAAAAATTACTCGACTTGGTGCAAGGAAATTTAGCCAATTAATTTTTAAAGAAAAAAAGGGCTTAAAAGCCCTTTAAAAGGTAGGTTTTATTGATCAGCTACACCGCCATCAAATCTCCCGCCATATTTTTTTGCGGAAGGTCGGAACTACCCATGAGGTAGGTGTCGATCTGATGTGCCACTTCACGACCTTCAGAAATGGCCCAAACAATTAATGATTGTCCTCTGCGGGCGTCTCCAGCAGCGAATATATTCGATTTATAGGTCTGGTATTGTTTCTCTCCTTTGACGTTTCCTCTGAGATCAAACGTCAAACCAAATTGCTCAGGGAGAGATTTCTCAGGACCTGTAAATCCTAATGCTAACAGAGCCAATTCACAAGGCCACTCTTTTTCTGAACCTTTAAGTTCAACCAATTGAGGACGTTCTCCGGGGATTTTTTTCCACTCTACCTCTACTGTTTTTAGGCCTTTTAAGTTTCCTTTCTCATCTCCAATGAATTCTTTGGTCAGTATGCTCCACTCTCTTTGGCTGCCTTCCTCATGAGAGGAACTGGTTTTGAGTTTGAAAGGCCAATAGGGCCAGGGGTTGTTTTCTGTTCTTCCATCATCTGGTTTGGGCATGACTTCAAAGTTGGTTACGCTTTTTGCCCCTTGACGGTTGGAGGTTCCTATACAGTCTGAGCCCGTATCTCCACCACCGATAACAATTACGTTTCTGTCTTTGGCCACGTACTTGGAATCGCTTTTGTGTTGACCATCAACGGCTTTGTTGTTGTGTGGTAAAAAGTCCATGGCTTGAACCACTCCATTCAGTTCAGAACCAGGAATGGGAAGTTCACGTTTGATACTGGCTCCCGTGCAGAGCACTAAGGCATCAAATTCCTTTTCGATCTGTTCAGCACTGATGGTTTTGCCAACTTCAACCTCACACTCAAATATAATTCCTTCTGCTTGGAGAATCTCCAATCGACGGTCGATGATATTTTTTTCCATCTTAAAATCTGGGATGCCATAACGCAGCAATCCACCGATTTTGTTATCTCTTTCAAAAACAGTAACGGTATGTCCAGCACGATTGAGCTGCTGTGCGGCAGCCAGCCCGGAAGGGCCTGATCCAATCACGGCAACGGTTTTTCCCGTTCTGCTTTCGGGGGGTTGAGGCTTGATCCAGCCTTCCGAAAATCCGCGTTCAACGATGTATTTTTCGATCAATTCGATGGATACAGGTGGATTGATAATCCCCAACACACAAGCTTCTTCACATGGAGCAGGACAGAGTCTGCCTGTAAATTCAGGGAAATTATTGGTAGAGTGCAAAATGTTGAGCGCTTTTTCCCATTCATTTTTGTGGACAGCATCGTTAAAATCAGGTATCAAATTACCCAATGGACAACCACTGTGACAAAAAGGAACTCCGCAATCCATGCATCTTCCACCTTGTTTCTGTAATTCCTCATTTTTTGGGGCTATCGTAAATTCTTTGTAATTCTTAATACGCTCATCCGGAGCCACAACGGGCTCCTTGATTCTATCGTATTCCATAAATCCTCTTAACTTTCCCATAATCAATCAATTTTTGCTTCTTCTGCTTCTATAGCTAATTTTTCTAACGCTCTCTTGTAATCAGTAGGCATGACCTTGATGAAATTTTTACTGGTTTTCTTCCAGTTTTTCAAAATACCTTTAGCCCGGGAACTGTTGGTATAATCAACATGGTTCTTGATTAGTTCCTGAACCTTTTCGAGATCTTTTTCGGCGAGGTCTTCCAATTCTACCATTTCCAGGTTGAATTTTTTGTCATCAAAAGTTCCGTCGTCGCTGTAAAGGTAGGCAATTCCACCACTCATTCCAGCAGCGAAATTTCTTCCAAATTCACCAATGATAACAGCGATTCCTCCGGTCATGTATTCGCATCCATGATCCCCGATGCCCTCAACTACGGCAGTCGCACCGGAATTTCTGACACAAAATCTTTCCCCGGCCACCCCGTTGATGTATGCTTCGCCAGTAACGGCTCCATAGAGGGCAACATTTCCAATGATGATGTTTTCATCGGCTTTAAAAGTAGCCTCCTTGGGTACTTGCGCGACTAGTTTTCCACCCGACAAACCTTTTCCGAAATAATCATTACAATTCCCTATCACCTTGAGGAACAATCCTTTGGTAGCAAAAGCACCAAAACTCTGCCCTGCGGTTCCTCTGAAATGGATGCTAAGGGTGTCCTCCGGAAGACCGTTGGCACCGTGTATTTTAGAAATCTCATTGCTCAAAATGGCTCCTACTGATCGGTTGGTATTTTGGATGTTAAATTCCAAGTGTTGTGGATCTTTCCTATAAATGGCCGTGTGGGCTTTGGAAACGATCTTAAAGTCCAAAACTTTGTCCAAGCCGTGGTCTTGCTTTTTTGTGTTGTAGGTGTCTACATAATCTGGCACTTTGGGTTTGTAAAGGATTTGTGATAAGTCTATTCCTTGTGCTTTATAATGGTCGATGGCCATGTTCATGTTGAGTTTCTGAGATTGTCCGACCATCTCGTTGATGGTTTTGAATCCCAGGCTGGCCATGATCTCTCTCAACTCTTGTGCCACGAAATACATGAAGTTGATGACGTGTTCCGGTTTTCCTTTGAAATTTTTTCGCAACTCAGGATCTTGAGTGGCAATTCCTACAGGGCATGTGTTGAGGTGACAAGCACGCATCATAATACACCCCGAGGCTACCAGTGGGGCAGTGGAGAATCCAAATTCTTCAGCACCCAATAGGCAAGCAATAGCAACATCACGTCCGGTTTTCATTTGACCGTCGCATTCGAGAACAATACGCGAACGCAAATCGTTCATGACCAAGGTCTGTTGAGCTTCGGCAATACCCAACTCCCACGGTAATCCGGCATGCTTGAGGGAAGTCAAAGGTGAGGCCCCTGTTCCTCCGTCAAAACCTGAAATCAGGATGACATCGGCTTTGGCTTTGGCGACACCAGCAGCGATGGTTCCTACACCTACTTCTGAAACGAGTTTTACATTGATTCTGGCTTCGCGATTGGCGTTTTTGAGGTCATAAATCAATTGTGCCAAATCTTCAATGGAATAAATATCATGATGGGGTGGTGGAGAGATCAGTCCCACATAAGGAGTAGAGTTTCTTACAGAAGCGATATAAGGGTTGACCTTGGGTCCGGGCAATTGTCCTCCCTCTCCAGGTTTGGCTCCCTGAGCCATTTTAATTTGAATTTCTTTAGCAGAACTCAGATAGTGACTGGATACTCCAAATCTTCCCGAAGCTACCTGTTTGATAGCACTGTTCTTCCAGTTACCATCCATATCGGGCTGGAATCTTTTGGGGTCTTCCCCTCCTTCTCCTGAGTTGCTTTTAGCACCAATACGGTTCATGGCAATGGCCAAGTTCTCATGAGCTTCGGCACTAATGGATCCCAGAGACATGGCCCCGGTTTTAAAGCGCTTGACGATTTCTGTCCATGGTTCAACCTCATCTAATGGTATGGGATCAAAGCTGGAAAATTCGAACATCCCCCTGAGGGTCATCAATTTTTCACTTTGTTCATTGATCAACTTGGAATAAACGCCATAAGTTTCAAATTTGTTTTGTCTAACTGCCTGTTGGAGTTTGGCAATACTTGCAGGATTCAACATGTGTTTTTCTCCATCTCTTCTCCAACGGTAGTCTCCTCCAATTTCAAGCGGCATTCCTGGAAGATTTTCCTGGCTGTAGGCTTTGTGGAAGCGTTTTTTGATTTCCTTCTCTATTTCATATAGACCAATTCCTTCAATGCGCGTGGCGGTTTTACAGAAATAGGTTTCGATAAACTTTTCATTTAAACCCAATGCTTCGAATATCTGAGCACCACGATAAGAGTGTAGTGTGGAAATTCCAATTTTGTTCATCACCTTGACAATACCTTTGGCGATGGCTTTATTGAAATTATCAATGGCTTTTTCAAAAGAAATATCTTGGATGGTATTGTTTTCTACTTGATGGGTAATGATTTCGTTGACCATATAGGGGTTGATGGCACTGGCACCATATCCAAAGAGTAACGAAAAATGGTGGGGTTCTCTGGGTTCTGCAGATTCTATGATGATGCCGAACGCGGATCGCTTTTTGAGCTTTTTAAGCCCATGATGGGCATGAGAGCAAGCCAACAACATGGGGATAGGAGCCTTTTCCTTGGATACACCACGATCCGACAGGATAATGATATTGGCCCCTTCGTCTACTGCTTTTTCGATGTCTACAATCATTTGCTCTAAAGCAGCTTCCAAGCCGTTGTGCCCTTTGGCTATCTCATACAAGGTGCTGATAGAGATAGATTTGTAGTCGTTGTGTTTGATGTATTTTATCTTGTCTAGATCCTCGTTGGAAATGACGGGATTTTGGATTCTCAATTTTTTGCATTGCTCAGGGACCATCTCAAAAATATTGTAATCACTGCCAATGCTGAGACTGGTGTCGGTTACAATTTCCTCTCTTATACCGTCCAACGGAGGATTAGTTACTTGGGCAAAGAGTTGTTTGAAATAGTTGTAAATCAATTGGGGTCGGTCAGACAAAACTGCCAATGGGGTATCAGTTCCCATTGAACCAATGGCTTCCTTAGCATTAACACTCATGGGGTTGATGATGGTTTTCATGTCCTCCTGAGTGTATCCGAAAAGACGCAAGCGCGTTTCGAAGTCTTCTTTTTCAACAGGCGTCTTGTTGCCAGTGTAGGGTACTTCTTTGAGCTCTAATAAATTTTCATTCAGCCATTTTCGGTAAGGTTTTTTTCCAACTATCTCTTTTTTGATCTCGCCATCTTCTATGATCCTGCCTTCATCCATATTGACAAGGAACATTCTTCCAGGTTCCAACCTTCCATGTTTTTCGACATTATCGGGTTCAATATCCAATACTCCGGCTTCGGAGGACATCACCACATAACCGTCTTTGGTAACAGTGTAGCGGGAGGGCCTCAGACCATTACGATCCAAAAGGGCTCCGATGTATTTTCCGTCGGTAAAGGGAATTGAAGCGGGACCATCCCATGGTTCCATGATACAAGCATTGTATTCATAAAAAGCTTTTTTATCGTCGTCCATAGACAAATGTCTTTCCCATGCCTCTGGCACCATCATCATCATTACTTCCGGTAAAGACCTACCGGTAGCCAATAATAGTTCTACCGCCATGTCCATGGAGGAGGAATCGGATTTGCCGGGCAATACTACGGGTAATATTTTTTTTATATTCTCTCCAAAAGCATCGCTTTTAAACAGCTCCTCTCGGGTCTGCATTCGGCTGTAGTTCCCCCTAAAAGTATTGATCTCACCATTGTGACACATATAGCGGAAGGGTTGAGCCAAGTCCCAGGTTGGGAAGGTATTGGTCGAAAACCTTTGGTGTACCAATGCCAATCGAGTGACCACCAAGGGGTCGTTTAGATCTTTGTAGTAGGCATTGATATCTTCGGGGGTCAAGAGTCCTTTATAAATCAAGGTATGGGTTGAAAAACTGGGGAGATAAAAATAATTGGCTTGAGAAAGCTTGGAGACTTGTATTTGGTTTTCGGCTACCTTTCGGGCAATATAAAGCTTGATATTGAAATCTTGCTCAGAAAGATTATCATCTCCTTTTCCCACAAAAATTTGACGCACTTCGGGTTCGGTTTGGGCAGCTATCGCACCAACTTGACTATGATCAACGGGAACTTCTCTCCATCCCAATATTTCTAAACCCTGTCTAGTTATTTCACTTTCAAAGGTTTTGATGCAAAAATTCATTTGATTTTCTTTTTGAGGAAGAAAAACCATCCCTACTGCATATTCATGAAACTTAGGGAGTTTAAAATCACATTTCTCAACAAAAAAATCGTGGGGAATTTCAATCAAAATTCCAGCTCCATCGCCTGTTTTACCATCTGCACTTACCGCACCACGATGTTCCAGTTTGACTAGAATGTCCAATGCTTTGTGGATGATGTCATTGGTTTTCTTTCCCTGGAGGCTGCATATAAAACCTGCACCACAGTTATCGTGCTCATTTTCAGGGGAATATAATCCTTGTTTCTCAGGTAGCATCTATAAGGTTTTTTTAAATAAAGGACCTCAAAAGTAAATGTTTAAAGTTTAAGCCCAAAAGTTTGTCAAATACAATAAAATACAATTACCAAATTACGATTTTAAGCTTTATTTTTTGTTAAATGCCTAATCAATTGTTCGTTTTAATAATTTATTTTTAAAATTATTTTTTGAATTCTAAACTTAAGCGCAACTTGTCTGCAAAAAAAAAGTCTGATGTTTACCATATGATTGGCTGTATGTCGGGAACATCTTTGGATGGGATCGATCTGGCTTATGTAAGGTTTATAGAAACTGATGGATGGACATTTCAAATTTTGGCCTCTAAAACCATCTTGTATAACAAAGGCTGGAAAAGAAAATTGAGCAAAGCCATTCAATTTTCCCCTGCCACACTCCAAAAACTTGATATTGAATATACTGATTTTTTGGGAGCTACTATCGTTGAATTCATTGATAAAGAAAAGATAGAAGTACTGGATGCAGTGGCCTCTCATGGCCATACTGTATTTCATCAACCCGATAAGGGTTTGACCCTTCAAATAGGGAACCTGAGTCATTTGGCCGATCGAATTGGATGGCCCGTTATCTGTGACTTTAGAACCCAAGATGTCGATTTGGGAGGACAAGGGGCACCCTTGGTTCCAATGGGTGACCTGATGCTCTTCAAAAACCATCGAGCTTGTGTCAATTTGGGGGGATTTTCCAACATTAGTTTTTTTCAAAATCAATCGGTTCTGGCCTATGATATTTGTGCTGTCAATACCGTTCTTAACTTTTTAGCCCATCGGCTCGATTTGCCCTATGACGATGGAGGAAAAATAGCCGCCAGTGGAAAAATCATAGCCACACTTTTTGAACAATTGGAAAAGCTTGACTTTTATTCCAAAGAACCACCGAAATCACTAGGAATCGAGTGGGTTCAGGAATGTATTTTTAGGCTATTAGAGGAGAACGCAAATGAAGAACCACAAGATTTGTTGCATACCTATATCCAGCATATCGCTCAAGAGATAGCCAAATGTTTACCCGAAAAAGGATTGGTATTGTTTACCGGGGGCGGTGCCTATAATACTTTTTTGGTTCAAGCCATTCAAAAAAAATCCAACGCAAAAATAGAAGTTCCCACCTCCGAGCTTGTGGATTTTAAAGAAGCATTAATCTTTGCTTTTTTAGGCTTATTGAGATGGAGGGGCTCAATCAACTGCCTTGCCAGCGTTACGGGTGCCCAACAAGACCACTCCACAGGAAAAATATTTATCCCAAATTCACGAATTGGTTGAGATTATTTTTAATTTGGAAGTCCAAAATATAATTTTACCAAACATTTAACTCAAATTAATGGAGATTACACTTATCACCATCTTTGCCCTAGGCTACTTGGCTATAACTCTGGAACACTCTCTCAAAATCGATAAATTAATACCTGCGCTGGCCATGATGTCAATATTGTGGGCCTTAATTTCTGTCTTTAACCTGCCTGTTTTTGAAGTTGACACCCTTTTTAAAGAACTTAAACCAAGACATGTTGACGAGATTCTTTTGCATCATCTAGGCAAAACCGCTGAGATCATCATTTTCCTGCTGGGTGCCATGACTATTGTTGAAATCATCGATTATTTTAATGGTTTTGCCACCATCAAAAGTTTTATCAAAACAAAATCCAAAAAGGGTTTGCTCATCATCTTCTCAATAATGGCATTTATCCTTTCGGCCATTATTGACAACCTGACAGCTACCATAGTTTTGATAACCATACTGCAAAAAATTATCAAAGAACGCAATACCAGATTATGGTTTGCCGGTTTGATTGTTATCACAGCCAATGCCGGGGGAGCTTGGTCTCCCATCGGTGATGTGACAACCACCATGCTTTGGATTGGAAATAAAGTAACTACTGCCAAACTCATCATAAACCTGCTGATTCCCTCATTGGTTTGTATGGTGGTTCCTGTTTTACTTGCTTCTACCTTGCCAGCTTTCAAAGGAGACATAGCCGATGAGTTAGACAAAATAGACAATGAGACTAACAAATACGGAGCCCCCATGCTCTACATTGGGCTTTCTGCCATTGTTTTTGTTCCTGTGTTCAAAACTTTGACCCATTTGCCTCCCTATGTTGGGATGATGCTTTCCCTGGCTGTTGTTGCCACTTTTGCTGAGTACTTTAGTAGTGCCAAATTTGACCTTACCACAATAGGTGGAGAACACGAGGAATACTCAAGTCACAGTCCTGTTCACAATTCCCTGTCCAAAATAGAATTGCCTAGTATACTTTTCTTTTTTGGGATTCTATTGGCCGTTGCGGCACTCGATTCCTTGGGAATGTTATTTGAATTTGCAGGCTCCTTGAATACAGTAATTCCCAATTCTGATATTGTTGTGATATTATTAGGAATAAGCTCTGCCATAATTGATAACGTCCCATTAGTTGCTGCCAGTATCGGAATGTTTTCTGAGGCAATGGATCATCCACTATGGCATTTTATTGCCTTTTCTGCCGGAACAGGAGGGAGCATGCTCATCATTGGCTCGGCGGCAGGTGTGGTGGCCATGGGAATGGAGCGGATTGATTTCTTTTGGTATCTAAAAAAAATTTCCTGGCTGGCCTTGGCAGGTTTCGTGGCGGGGTCGCTTACTTTCATTTTAATGCGAGATTTTATTTTGTAATGCGGTAAAATTTTTCTCGTTCATCATCGTTGTAATAATAAACCCTTGGCCTAATGATACTAATACAAAAAACCCCTCTTCAGACCGAAAAAACCCTCTCTCTGATAGAGCTGATCAAAGACGGTGGATTGGGAGGTCAATTGATCATTGGATTGCTTTTTCTTTTGTTGATCATTGTCATTTACATCTATTTTGAGCGCTTATTTGCCATTAAATCTGCCTCCAAGATCAGTCCCAATTTTATGGCACAAATCAAAACCTATGTTTTGAACCATAAAATTGATGGGGCACAAGCCCTTTGTTTAAGTGAGAATAAACCCGTTGCCCGATTGATCTCCAAAGGGCTGTCGAGGATTGGCAGACCACTGGAAGACATCAGTACCACTGTAGAAAATGCTGGCCGATTGGAGATTTATAAATTAGAGAAAAATGTCAGTATTCTTGCGACCATAGCGGGGGCTGCGCCCATGATTGGGTTTTTGGGTACTGTAATTGGTATGATTTTATCGATTTTTGAGATTTCAAATGCCGGGGGCAATATCGACATGCAACTTTTATCCAACGGACTTTATACTGCGATGACGACAACCGTTGCGGGTCTCATTGTCGGAATCGTTGGCTATATCACCTACAACCATTTGGTTGTAAAAACCAACAAAGTAGTTTATCAAATGGAAGCCACTTCTTTAGAGTTTTTCGATTTACTGAACGAACCTGCCTAGGATGAATCTAAAAGGAAGAAATAAGATCACACCGGAATTTAACATGTCTTCGATGACGGATATTGTTTTCCTCTTGTTAATCTTTTTTATGATCGCCTCAACATTGGCCAAAAATTTGGATACTATTGATGTCAAACTACCACAGGCCAAAGGAAAAACCGAAAACCGCAATACCGTATCCTTGACCATCAACAACCGTTCTCAATTTTATTTGGATTCCAAACAAATTTCCAAAGGTCGAATAGAACAAGAATTGATTGCAAAACTCAAGGGCTCCAGTGCACCTGCCATTGTGCTCAGGGCAGAAGAGAAAGTTCCTATAGATCAAGTGGTTTATGTAATGAATATTGCCAATCAAAACAGCATAAAAGTTGTTTTGGCGGTAGATGCACCATGAAATATCTCAAAACACCACACGAAAAAAAATCGGCAGTCATCACCACTTTGATCACTGCACTGTTGATTCTTTTGTTTTTTCTGCTGGGTTTAAAGTACTACGATCCTCCGATTAGTTTTGGAATGGAGGTGAATTTCGGTAATGCCTCACAGGGCATGGGCAAGACATTACCGCAACAACCCGTTACTGCCAAAACCACCCCACAACCGACCCCAAAAAAAGCGACTCCAAAAGCAGCGCCCAAGAAGGCAGCCCAACCCAAAGTGGCCACCCAAGAGAGCAGTGATGTCGCTGTTCCCGATAAACCCAAAAAAAAACAAAGCCCACCCGTAAAGGAAGTTCCCAAAAAAGTGGAGCCGCCCAAACCAAAAGTAGATCAGGCGACCAAGAATATTTTATCCAAATTGGTCAACCAAAAAAAGACTGAGGAAAAAGCCGATCAACTAGGTGAGGGAAATGACCAAGTTGCGGGAGACAAGGGCAAAATCGAAGGCAACCCCTATGCCAACAGCTATTTCAATTTGGCTGGACCCGGAGGAATGGGCAAAGGATTTGGATTGAATGGTCGGCGATTGGAATCTCAAGGAAAAGTTACCCAACTGTGTAACCAAGAGGGAGTGGTGGTGGTCAGAATCACCGTAAACCGACAAGGAGATGTAGTACAGGCCGAGCCGGGGGTAAAGGGAACTACCAACACACACCCCTGCCTGCTTCAACCCGCCAAAGAAACCGCCCTACTCCATAAATGGTTTCCCGACGCCAAAGCACCTGCCCAACAAATCGGTTTTGTTGTGATTCAGTTCAAATTGGGGGAATAGATTGGAAAATTACGATTCCATTTTGGCCTGGATGTTGTCTCAACTTCCGATGTATCAAAAAAAAGGAGCCCAAGCCTATCGTCCCGATTTGTATCGTATGCAGGACTTTTGTGACTACCTCAATCAACCCCAAGACCGGATTAAAACCATCCATGTGGCCGGAACCAACGGAAAGGGATCGACGGCCCACATGATGGCTTCTGTTTTGCAAGAACATGGCCTTCAAGTGGGCTTGTACACCTCACCACATTTAAAAGACTTTAGAGAAAGAATTAAAATCAATGGTAAGTTCATTGAGAAAGAATTTGTGGTGGACTTTGTCCAAAGCCACCGCAGTTATTTTGAGTCCCATTCCCTGTCTTTTTTTGAGATGACCGTGGGCTTGGCTTTTTCCTATTTTTCAAAAAAGAAAGTGGATATAGCGGTCATCGAAGTAGGTATGGGAGGAAGACTGGACGGAACCAATCTGATCCAACCCGAGTTTTGTGTGATTACCAATATAGGCAGGGATCATATGCAGTTTTTGGGAGACAGTCTAGAGGCAATTGCCAGGGAGAAAGCCGGTATCATCAAACCTCAAACCCCTGTCATTATTGGTTTGACTCAAGCGGAAACTCAAGCTGTTTTCCAAGAGAAAGCCTGGCAAATGGAGTCAGCAATCATCTTTGCTGATCAAATAGATAATTCGGGTTATACCTCTGATCTAAAAGGAACTTATCAGCGACACAACATTCATACTGCAGTGGTTGGACTCAGCCATCTACAAGGGTTTAAACTCCACCCGGAAAAATTAAAAGTCGGTTTGATGAATGTGGTGGCCAATACCGGTATTCACGGCAGATGGCAAGTTTTGAATGATGCGCCAATGATTGTTGCTGATGTGGCGCACAACAAGGAGGGATTACAATACACCCTTCCCCAGATCGAATCTCATTCCTATAACCAACTTCATTTGGTGTTGGGTTTTGTCAATGACAAGGCCGTTGGTGAAATACTCCAACTTTTCCCCCATAGTGCTCAATTTTATTTATGCGCTCCCAAAATCCCAAGGGCTATGTGCATCGAAGATCTGGAACAGATTGCTCAGAATTTAGACCTCAATCATCAAATTTACCCCTCTGTTGATGTCGCTTATTCTAACGCCAAAAACCAAGCGCAGGCCAATGATTTTATCTATGTAGGGGGGAGTACCTTTGTGGTAGCTGAGATTCTCTAGTTTTCTGAAGACCAATCCGATAAACTTCTTAAATTTGCAAACTAAATCTAAAAATTTAATGAACCCATATGAATCCTTGGAGGCTTCAAATCCCGGTAATGGGACTGCTGCGGAGTATGAATTTATTGGAGAATTGATTAAGCAATACACACCGGGAAATATTTTGGTTTTCAGTGTTGGAAAAGACAGCAGTCTTTGGTATTCCATCAATGAGGGTGGAAATACACTTTTTTTAGAAGATATCAGGAAGTGGATCAGATTTAGTAGAAAAGTAAGCCCTGAAATCAATGTCCTAAAAGTGGGTTATTCGACTCGCAGGAGAAATTGGAAGAAACTTCTTGGCCAAAATGATCGCCTTCAGATGAAGTTACCCGACTATGTCAAAAACACAGTTTGGGATATAGTTTTTATTGATGGACCTAGAGGATACAACGACAAGGTTCCTGGAAGAATGCAGAGTATCTATTCCGCAGCCCAACTCAATGCACGTCATATTCTGGTACACGACTGCGATCGGGAGGTTGAAAAAACTTATTTTGAACACTATATTGGTCAACCCACGACAGTTATTGATAAATTATTTCATAGAGAAATGAATTTAAAATAGACCTGATTAAAAACAAACCAGATTAAGTTGTTTTTTTCTATATTTACCCATCAAAATCGGGCGCGTAGCTCAGTTGGTTCAGAGCACTTGGTTTACACCCAAGGGGTCAGGGGTTCGAATCCCTTCGCGCCCACTTACAAAGAGATGTATAAACTAC